>DDXI01000041.1 GCA_002347475.1 Peptococcaceae bacterium UBA2264 | reverse complement strand
GCCGGCGGAATCGCTGAAATGGCCAGATTGGAACCCCATGTCCGCAAGACAACTGACAAGCTTGATTCAGTGGGCAATACCACAGCCGCAGTAGCCAAGGGCTTTGCTATTGGTTCCGCTGCCTTGACGGCTTTGGCCTTGTTCAATGCCTTTGCTGAGCTGGCACAATTGGATACAATCAACATCCTGATCGCGCGCACAATTATAGGCTTATTCCTGGGTGCGGCCGTTCCATTTCTTTTCTCAGCCTTTTGTCTGGAAGCTGTCGGCAATGCTGCCTCGGAGATGATCAAGGAGGTAAGACGCCAGTTTCACGAAATTCCTGGGATCATGGAAGGCACAGGCAAACCGGATTATCGCAAATGTGTGGATATTTCTACCGGAGCAGCTTTGCGCCAAATGATCGTTCCCGGTCTACTGGCCGTTTTGATGCCGCTGATCGTTGGTTTTGGTTTAGGCAAACATGCCATGGGGGGCTACCTGGTCGGTGGTACGATTTCCGGATTACTGCTGGCTATCTTCATGGCTAATTCCGGTGGGGCCTGGGATAATGCCAAAAAATATATTGAGGCTGATGAACGTGACGGCAAAGGCTCTATGGCTCATGCAGCTTCAGTTATCGGCGATACGGTCGGGGATCCTTTCAAAGATACTGCCGGGCCTTCGCTCAATGCCTTGATTAAGGTTATGGGTACGATATCTTTGCTTATTGCTCCTTTGATCAGGTAGAAAAACAGATGATCGGGGATGACAAAAGTTAATTTTTGTACATTTGCTCAGGCAAAGGCAAGAGTAGAAAGAATTTGCCTGAGCCGGAAATAGAATAAGCGGCTAACAATTAGCCAGAGGCTGCAGCGGGAAGGGTGCTTTGAGAGTGAAGCACCCTTCCTGCACTCTTACTGGCCGGTGGCAGGAAAAATTATCTTGTGTTAAACTTAAGCAGGGAATTAACCAAAATGAGGAATCAAGAGAATGGAAAGGGGGGAGGTAAATGGCATCTGAAGGAATCAAAGTAATAGCAGAAAATCGGAAAGCTTATCATGATTATTTTATCGAGGAACGGGTTGAGGCCGGTATTATCCTGACCGGAACAGAAATAAAATCTGTTCGCCACGGCCGGGTAAATCTCAAGGACAGTTACGCCCGCCTGGAAAATGGTGAATTATGGCTGTATCAGATGCATATCAGCCCCTATGAGCAGGGGAACCGTTTTAACCATGATCCGTTGCGGAAAAGAAAACTTTTGCTGCATCGCTCGGAAATAGCTAAACTTATCGGTAAGATTCAGCTTCAGGGATTGACCCTCATTCCACTGCGCATATATTTAAAACAGGGGTTAGCGAAAATCGACCTGGCTGTCTGCCGCGGTAAAAAGAACTATGACAAACGTCAGGACATGGCTGAAAAAGATGCCAAACGGGAGATCGAAAGACATTTGCGGGAGCGAAACAAGTATTGAGATAATAGTCAGCTTAATATCTCAATCAATTCAGGATAAGCATGACAATAGTAATTTAAAATAATTATAAATAACTATTTACTATTAGAAGAATATGATGTATTATATAGATAAATAACTATGGGGGCGTTTTAGACTCGCTCGAGGAAACTGTAACAAGGGTTGCGCGTCGAGATTCCACCTGGTCTCGTTAAACGGTGGACCTTTATAATTGCAAACGAAAATTACGCTTTAGCAGCTTAATTGCCGCTAACATCCTGCCTTCTGTGCCTGCGGTGAAGGGTCCAGGGTGTCAAAACAGCAGGATACTCTAACAACAATGCTCGGAGTTGCCAGAGGAATTTTATCGAGCTGGCCTGACTTGAATCCTGCCTTTAGGAGTTAAGCCCGGCGAGATTTAAAGTAAAGGATACACGCGTAGATGCTGTTGGGGCAGTTCTTCGATACAGGGGTGCAATTCCCCTCGCCTCCACCATAAAACAACTTAATGATTGATACAATGAAAAAGTCCGCTGTTAGCGGGCTTTCTTGCATTTTAGGGAGGTATAGAACCAGAAATCCGCTTGGCAAAAGGCTTTTTGCACCCTTTACGCTAAAAAGTATGCACCGAGGGGGTGCATTTTTACTGTGGGGGTGTGCATACTTTTTAGCGGAAATATTGACGAACATAGATGAGTAGGCAAAAAATATATATTATTAATCCTAATCATTCTTGAACTCTTCATACTATAGGGCATGCTTTTCCGTACCTCTCACAGGACTGGTACTATCTGGATCGTTCGCATTTGACCCTGGAGGAGCGGGAAAAGCTAAACTTGGACCACCCGAATGCCTTTGATAGCCAATTATTAATATCTCACTTAAATCAGCTGCGCCAGGGTTTCTCTATCGAGATCCCAATCTAAAATTACAGTATCCATACCCGCACTACAAAGACTGCGCCTATGTCGCCCAAATCGGTAGCCATATTGGAAGGGATCCTGGTTCTGGCAATAGCAGAACTGCGCTCGATTTTAGATTTTAAGATTTTTGTGAATGCAGATTCGGATATTCGTTTGATACGTCGCCTGGAAAGAGACATAAAAGAACGCAGCAGTACTTTCGATGATACAATTAAACGTTATCTGTCCACGGTCAAGCCGATGCATGAAGCTTTCGTAGAACCTTCTAAAAGGTATGCGGATATCATTGTGCCGAGAGGCGGTCAAAATGAAATTGCCACCAATCTGCTCGCCGATTTTGTTTAACATAACTTGCCCAACCATTTGAGTCTCGGCTAAGCTGGGAAAGCTGAAAAATATGGTATTAGAATGCCTGTTAAGCAGTCCACGACCATTTTTGCCTTATACAGGTGCTGGCAATAATGTCAATAAGAGAGTATACTTATGTTAATGATTGAATGGAGGTAGTTATTATGGGAGATAAAAGTCCTAAGAACAAGGAAAAAAAGAAAAAGAAGAAAATCGCTGATAAGAAAGCTTTTGCTCCAATATCTTCTCCAACAGAACTTGCGAAGGAACCTAAATAGTCACATCTAATAATACTGACAAAATTGACTGAGGAGACCTGCTGTATCTACTTTAAAGATGGCAGGCATTTTTTAGTTTGTGGTAAAACTATATCAGGAAGAATATTTTGAAATATAAATAAAGCAGTAATTAGATTGATGAATGGCTGAGGACTAAATATGCAAGATGTAAAATCATACACTAAAGGCGAAGAGATCGCTAATGCCATAACTCATGGTTTGGGAGCCTTACTAGCTATTGCCGCGGCAGTTTTACTCATTGTGATTTCTAGCCAAACTGGAGATCCATATAAAATAGTAAGTTTCACAATTTTTGGGGCGACATTATTTGAACTTTACCTCGGTTCTACCTTATATCATAGTATTGTGAATCAAAGAGCGAAAAAGGTTTTGAGAATAATTGATCACTCATCGATTTATTTACTTATTGCGGGAACTTATACGCCCTTTGCTCTAACCGTGTTGCGTTCTGGAATTGGCTGGTGGATATTCGGGATAGTTTGGGGACTCACTGCCTCAGGAATTGTTCTAAAAGCCCTTTGGTTAGGAAAATTTCATAATTTGAGTACTATTTTCTATAATATTATGGGTTGGTCTATTGTGTTTACCATTAAGGATTTGATTACAATTATATCTATGAATGGTATTATCCTGTTGATAGCTGGCGGAGTAGCTTATACTGTTGGATGTTTATTTTATGCTAAGGATAATTGGCCTTATAATCACGCCATCTGGCATCTTTTTGTGATGGCCGGCAGTGTATGTCATTTCCTTTGTGTTCTTTTGTTCCTTTAGATGTAAGTTTTGTTGCTGCAAAGAGATTGGCAATGGGATGGCTAGTAAGATAACTTTGAGCAAGTAGAAAACGAATTGATAACCAGAGTACCTATGCTAAAGCAAGGGAGAATCATCATGTTTAAAATCAATGATTATGTTGTATACGGTTTAACGGGAGTATGCTTGATTATAGATATTAAAAAAGAAAAGAATTTAAGTAATGATGAAATCGAATACTATGTTTTACAACCAGTTTACCAAAATAAGATGATTATTAAGACCCCGGTTAATAATCCGAAAGTTTCGATGAGAGAACTCATGACAAAGGATGAAGTTTTATCATTGATAGCTTCTACACCAGAAAAGAAAACAATTTGGATTAATAATTTTAGACAAAGAAAAGAAAAATATAAAGTTGCTCTTAAAACAGGAAAAAGCGAAGAATGGATAAAGATTATTAAGACGATTAATCATGAGAAAGAAGAAAAATCTGTTATTGGCAAAAAAATAGCGCAGACAGATGAATATATTCTGAAAATGGCAAGAAAGCATTTGTATGAAGAATTTGCAATAGTTTTGAATATTTCACCCGACGAGGTTGCTTCATATATTCTTGGACAAATTTCATAAAAAGATATATATGTTTCCCTGGACTGAGCACGTGGAGACAGCTGTGTTGATAGAGCGAAAATAGCTTTCTATCAGGGACTTTGGGGCATTTAGCCCCTTTTTCTTTTGCCCGTTTATGTTCCCATGGACAAGCAAAAGTAACAATTTTCCGACCCCCGGGGGTACATTAATGCGCGAATGTAGGGTATACGGGGTAGGGGTATAAGGGATATTCGCGTATTTGTTTATGAGATTTGGGCAAAACGACCCCCTCAAAATATGGAAACTGTGCAAAGGCCCGTTATAACAAAAATTCCCTCTAGATTAGTACTATATGGGATATTTTATTGAGACAATCAAATTATTCATATCTGAAAGGATAACAACTCATTACTTGAAAAGTCTGATGGAAATTTGTTTGGAAGGCTGATTGAGAGAGTGACAGTTACCTCCCTAGTCGAGGTGACCTTTATATTCAAGGCAAGAGTTGAGGTATGTGGAGTATTTTGAACTCATAGCCATGTTTGCCCTTAGTGCGGGCAAACAACAAGATATTACTACAGAACAGATAGACGCAAGATTCAAGATCTGCCGATTTTAGGGAAATCCGTATATTTGCATGTTACAGCACATCATTATAACTGCGAAAATACATCCTGCATGCTCAATAGTTGCGCCTCCGGAGTGGGGGTTGTTAATATAGATAACGGTTTTGGAGCTACTTCATTAGCGTCAACAATTATTCGCCGATTTCTCATAAACAGATAGAATAGCTGAAAGGGGCCCTGAGATGCATATTTTATATTGGGATGTTTTTGCAGGTATTAGCGGTGATATGGCTCTTGCTTCCTTAATTGCTCTTGGAGCGGATCCAGCTTTGATCACCAAACAACTTCAATCCTTGGGACTTGCGGAATTCAGTCTGGAAATAACTTCACCCCAGATTCAAGTTATTCAGGCAACTGATGTTAATGTTATTGTCTTAGACCATGATAAACATCACCGACATCTCCAAGACATCGAGAAAATGATTAACAGTGGAGAATTACCCGAAAAAGCCAGGATAAATTCTTTGCAAGTTTTTCGGACTTTAGCTGAAGCTGAAGCCAGAGTTCATGGTACTACAATTGATAAAGTTCATTTCCATGAAGTAGGTGCCGTTGATTCCATTGTTGACATAGTAGGAACCTGTCTTGCTATAGAACAGTTAAACATCGATGAAATTCGTGTTTCTCTGTTACCTTGGTCAAGAGGGTTTGTTACGTGTGCTCACGGAATTATACCCCTACCTGCACCAGCAACCTTGGAATTACTCTCAGGCTTTGAATTTCAGGAATCAGGTGTCAGTGGTGAGCTTATTACTCCAACCTGTGCCGCTTTAATTTCAACCTTAGCCGAACAAAATCCCTTACCTCAAATGAAACTGCTTAAAGTTGGTTATGGTGCCGGTAAATATAATTATGGTCTGCCTAATCTTTTAAGAGCTGTTCTGGGGCAAATCTGATTAAAAATCCGGTCTGACCAGAATAACAGTAAATTAGAAGTTGTCCCAAACTAGGGTAAAAAAGGGACAGCTGCACTTGAAAGTTCAAGTGCAGCTATCCCTTTAATTTTAACAACGAAAAACCACCGCAAAAATGCTTGTTATAAGGTGCAATACAAATCCAATTTATCTCCTCAATCTCTCGGAAAAGGCTGGTATTGTAGTATATTGCTTCTTCACAGGGAAGGGAGAACGTCTAGCTTTCAAGCTCCATCCGCTCCAACTTTCAGTTCGTCAGCAGAGTATTAGCCTAATTTAGGTGGTACATATACCCAAAGGAGTTCCGAGCCATCTTCCAAAGCTTGAACTTCGAACTCAGTCTGCGGTGGAAACCCAATCCAATCTCCGAGGCCAACCTCCTTCACTTGCCCTTCGCTCAGGATTTTAAACTTACCCTTAGTAACATAATACGCGACATGAGTTTCCGAATTCTGAAAACGTTTTAATTCCTCGCCGCTATTGCAACCATACCAACCAAACCAAAACGGATATCCTACATTAGCGGCAGGAGCTCCGCTCAGCTCATCACTACCTGGACCAAAGGCAAGGGCGAGCATTCCAGTACTACCAGGAATAAGATCTCCGCAACTAAATTGTTTAAGTTGTGAGTTACTAAGAAATCCCATGTTTCGTTCCTCCCAAATTTTAAATTTGATTGTTGAAAACTAAGACAGTCCCACCCTTATGAAGAAAGCAAAGCTTGAATACCCGAAGCAGAATGGTTCGAGGTTACGCCTTGGACAACTTCCCCTTAGTTTTTACAATAAACTGAAAACTGAGTTTCTTTGGCATGCGGAAATCTAAAGTGTTTAGTTGGCTTTTACTATTAGGATAGAATTTGCAGGATAGGAAGTTGCTTTTTTCCATCTCATTAGTATCACAATATATCAAGGTTGATCCCATTGTCAAGACACTTTTTTTTCAAAAATAAGACACAAACTAATGATTACTTTTGGTTTATTATGGCAAGAAATGAGAAAACCTATTTGAAACGGCGAGACTTTCAATGAAATCGAAAATACTGATTATCGAAGATGAGAAAAAGATTGCCCGATTTGTTGAACTTGAACTTAGCTATGTGGGTATACATTATTTTGCATTACCTACTTTTTTGAAGACCACAGATGGAAAAGAGCAAGAAGCTCCCGGGTTAGGGGTGGGCTACTTGCTCTTACGCTTTCTTATTTCCAGTGCTTTAAAAATCATTTGGATTAACCCTACTCTCCCATTCTCTCCCGCATAGCTTTGACGCCTTTAATTACCTTTGGCCAACTAAACCAACTATCAAAGAGGACGTACTGAAAATCCTTAACACGAGTGAGAATTTCACTCAGACTATTGAGTAATACATCGGTAGCACTTATGGGTGGTATCAAATAATCTATTATCCACCCCAAGATAAACTATTGCGAGAACTGTGAAACAGGATGAATCCATGTGTTGACACATCATAATACCGTAGAGTCTGACACCACAATTTTGTAGAGCGATGCCGTCCAGCTTCCAACTGGTAGTCGATCTTTTCACGTTTGTTCGAGCGTTCAATGGAAGAGCGGCGTTTGTAAATCAACTTCCATTTATCTGAATCACGCAGTGTCTTAGGGAAGAGACGTAAGTTGTCCTTGGAGTGAGTGTGGTAAGTCCGACCGTATTTTGCGGTAGAACAAGGGGTTTTGCAGGAATTTTCATGACGACAGGCCAGAGCACAGCGCCATTTTTGACGATTTTGGAAGTTGTCACGGCCATTCGGTTTCATTTTTAAGCCAGCAGGGCAAATCGGAACCCCCGCGGGTGAAATCTGGATATCTACTCCGGTTTTCGTGTTCTTCTTACTTCGGTTGTTTAGATCAATAAAAGGCTCAGTGCTCTGGTGATCTAATAAAAGATAAATGGCTTCGGCATCATGAGCAGCATCTAACAACATTTTTTGAACAGTGCCCAAGGTAAAAAGTTGCTTGAATTCAACCGAACTTACCACCAAACTAAGCGCATCATGTCGAGAGGCAGGTTGCAGTCTAGGGTATAGTGGCAAATCGTAATAGCTGTCAGAAGCGGAAAGCATGTAGAGATGGTAGCCGTTAAAGCACTTCTCTCTTGAGCTGTCCCAGCCTGAGTTGCAGTCAGGTTGGGAATAGATACGAGGATGGTTGCAATCAGCAAGGCCTTGGGCACGACAATTACAAGTAGATTTACTACGGATCAGAGCAGAAGTGACGATGGGAGTACCATCCCAGCCACCGTAAGAGCCTTCAAATTTCCCAGAAGGCCCAGATTCGCAGAAACAGCAAGAAATTGAGACTGAAAGAAGTGGAACAGCCGATCGTTTGGCAAATCGGTTTTCTTGTTGGAGTGACGGATCATCCATTCAACCAGACGTTTAACCTTCCCCGGCGTGGTGGAGGGAGCTTTTTCACCTTTTTTGCCCTTCTTAGGTTTTTTCTTACGCTTCATCAGCACTTTAGGTTTGAGGTGGTTACCCACGGCAGCCCAAAGTCGTTTGAAGAAATCATAGAAGGTACCAACCCCAGGGAAATCACCCGGTTCGAAGCCACTAAGGATAGCATAGTAAGGAACACGCTGCATCTCATTAATCCACTCGGTCAGGCCAATTTCTGGATTTGTCATCAGAAATAGCAGATAAGAACGAAGCATGGAGGCAGGATCACGAGGTTTAGGTCCTTTGGCAGCATAGCTATCCCGAAGTAGAGTGGTAATGGCAGACAAATCAGTCATCCAGAATTTTGCGATCAGAGGCCAGTCTTTGTCAGGAATAGTGAAGATTTGGCCGGAATAATGCTCGCGGAGACGAAGGAGAACGGAATCCTGATAAGATGAGTGAGGAATCAGTGTAGGTTTCAAAAAAATCACCCCAAAGTTCGTAATCAAAGGTAAAAACCTCGTCACGTGAATTATGGGGACGATTTTGAAAAGTCAAGTGATTTCAGGCGTTTTCGGGACATTTAGAAACTTTATTTTGTGGATGAATTTCCAATTGAACGTGATGAAAAAGCAAAATTCCTCCCACAAAAGTAGGAGGAATGCTCTAAGGTTGGTGCAGGGAAACCCTTGTCCCAACTGCCTCGGCGAATGCCGAGAGTCTATTGTTATGAAAGGAGGAGCGCGATAATCACAACAAATCTCGAATTCAGCAAATGGAACGGTATTTTTTACTATGAAAAACTGACAAGTGCGATCATAGTCAGGCTTGTATATCACAGTCATTTATTAGTTTTTAAAGGCCAAAGTACAGGCTGACGCACTCAACTATGAAATCCCAGTAATGGTAACGGGGTGCTTGAAAAATTGAGTTCCGGACTACTTGAAATTCTAATTGCCCAAAAAAAATTAAAGTTGTATAATATAAGGGAGATTACCTAAATTCTTTATAAGTTAACCGTAAATGAAGGCAATTTAAATTTGATGTGGAACCAAGGAATAAGGCATAAATTCTACATCAAACAATTAAAAGTAAACTATACACCTTGGAAACATCATGGACATGAAAAATATTCTATCGATGAAAGGAGGAGAAAGTTAAATGGATACTACCACACTCATAATTATTATCGTTGTACTAATTTTGGTCTTTGGTGGTGGCGGGTTTGGTTATTATCGGAATAGAAGAAAATAAGTTTGTCACGAAGGTTTCGGAGCATAAATAGGTCGAGGTCCTTTGTGCAAACTGACCTGCCACCATTCGGGTACCAATTTGAAAGTTAGTTCATGCATAATGGCGAAGAATCAGTGGCTTATGGCTTCTTTACTAGCGTTATTATAGCCACTAGCCGTAATAGAACCACGCATTGCTGTCTGTTTAAATCGCGTAGTACATAGTTTCTGCGCAGGGGCAGGGTTAAACGCATGACTGAGCAAAGCAGCCCTTGCAACAACAAGGGATTGTAATTAATGTACAAAAAACGGTAACCGACTATAACAACCACCTGTCGCTTCTAAATATACTGCATTTAATTTTATAATGATTTTCTCATTCAGAGTGGACTACTTTTTTAAGGAGCAATACGTACTTTAAATACTAACAATGAGAAACTGGCACAATTATTGAAGATAAGACTAAATTAAGTTCATGTTTTATCATTGAGTTTTTTAACCTTATCTTTTACTTTTTCTTTGAATACTGTCGACGCTCACTTTACCTGACGGTAAAGGAGCGTTTTTTCTTGGATCATATTGAGATAAGCGTGGATGGGATGTTAGAGATCATCTTTCTGTTTGTACAAGCATTAAACATAAAATATTGTTCTTATGAACTAGTGTGAGGATATGCTTCTCGACAATATACGCTAACTCTTGGTTTCTAATTTGCAGTTTTAACTATCGGCAACCAATATTAGGGGGCAGAGCACATGTCCCTTTTTGTAAAGAGGGTCGCTTTAAGGTAAAATAAAAATTAGAGGGGGGGATATTAATGTTATACAGAATTGTTGACGTGTTTCCGGACCCAATAATATTTGAGAGTGTTGGTCCCTTTGTATCGCTTTATCAAGCCACCCACCGGCATTCACCAGAAAACAAGCAAGATCGAATCAAATTCAGAAATTCGCTGCGAACAATGGAAAATAGTCTCAAAAAAATATGTGCCCGAAATATAATGAATACCATAATGGACCCTTTTTACCAAATAGGAAAAGACCAGGCATTTTGGTATAGAACCCTGGATGGTCTGGTTATTTTAGCCAGCCAACATAATTGTATTGTATATAGGCTGCAAAGACCGGTAGAAGATCTGTTAATAATAGCAGATAGCTTGCATATTAAACCGCTGCTGAGGAATTTCCAATCAGGAGATAATTATCAACTGTTGGGCCTAAGTCGCAATAAATTTACCCTTTATGAAGGCAATAGATATGGAATTGAGCAAATTGAATTGGATCCCGAAAAACCTCTAACCATGGAGGAAGTCTTGGGAGATGAACACACCGAACCCCATCTAAGCCATTGGTCAACTGGAGGGGAAGGCGGGCTCACTATGTTCCACGGCCAGGGCGGTAAAAAGGATGATGCAGATACAGATGCAGAGAAGTACTTCAAATACGTGGACAGATTTGTTTTCGAGAATTATTCGAAAAAATCAAAATTGCCGTTGATTTTAGTAGCCACGGCCGAGAATTCGAGCATATTCAAGAAGCTTTCCCGCAATTCTTATTTAATGGAAGCGAGTATTAAACTTTCTCCAGAGTCCATTGAAGAGGAGCAGTTAAAAGCGAAGGCGTGGGAGTTGATAGAACCTGTATATCTAGCCAAAACAAAAGAACTGGTCGATTCATTTGAAGAGTCCAAAGCCAAATCATATGGTTCGGATGACTTGGAACAGATCGCCCAAGCTGCTATCGAAAACAGAGTGAAAACTGTTCTTATCGAAGCTGACAGGGTAGTAGCGGGCGAGATCGATATAAGCACGGGAAAAATCGAATTATTTGGGGAATTAAGCGAGCCGATTTATGCTGATGTTCTGGATGACATAGCCGAAATAGTACTGAAAAATAAAGGTGAAGTGGTTGTGCTGCCGAAAGAGAGAATGCCGGGTGCGACTGGAGCTGCTGCTATATATAGATAGGTGCTCGTTAACTTTGGGATTCTTATTAATGCGCGCTTACTTGGGATCTCACTAAAAACCCAACCAGACGAGGTGGATTATGAATCCTGATCAGTTGATCATCATGAGTATACTAATCTTCATGTTGTTGCTCTTCATATGGGGTAAATGGCGCTATGATCTGGTCAGCCTGGCAGCCCTGCTCACTGCCGCTATCCTGGGTCTGGTGCCGCTCGGCGAGGCCTTTGCCGGCTTCGGGCATCCGGCCGTAATCACAGTGGCGGCTATTCTGGTGGTGAGCAAGGGTTTGATAAACTCCGGCATTGTTAATTTCATCGCTGGCTTGATGTTCAAGGTGGGGGGGCGCTACCCGTTACAACTGCTGGTGTTGCTCAGCGCCGTTATTTTATGCTCCGCTTTTATGAATAATATTGCCGCCCTGGCCTTATTCATGCCGGTGGCGATACGCATCGCCCAGAAGAGTGCCCGGTCGCCTTCGCTGTATCTCATGCCCTTGGCCTTCGGATCGCTGCTGGGTGGCCTGATGACCCTGGTAGGGACTCCGCCCAATATCATCATCTCCAGCTATCGATCGGAAACGTTACAGGTCGCACCGTTCCAAATGTTCGATTTTGCCTGGGCCGGGGGCGGGGTCGCCTTGGTCGGCCTCCTCTTTATTCTCCTGTATGGCTGGCGCTTAATTCCGCAGCGCCAACCAGGCCTATCGCAGGACGAACTCTTTCAAAGCGTCGATTACATCACCGCTTTACAGGTGCTCGAGACTTCCAGGATCGAGAACCAGACTCTGGGACAAATCGATAAGGTGAGCGCAGGGAATGTGGCCGTAATCACTCATGTGCAGGAGGGTAAAATTTATCCAGCTCCTTCTCCCGACAATGCTCTTCATCCCGGCGACACCATTATTGTAGAAGGAGAACCCGCTCATCTGCAGGAAATCATCGATCACTTCAATTTTAAATTGGCCGAAGCGGATAAACTGAGCAAGACGAATCTGAGTTCCGACCAGATCAGCGTGATCGAAGCTACCGTGAACGTCAATTCCAAGCTGGTAGGTGAAACGGCTTCTTCCATCCGTCTCAGGGGTCAGTTCGGAGTAAATCTGTTGGGCATCGCCAGGGAAGGAAGCCGCCTCAGCCAGAACCCAAATCAAGTCCGCATCCGCCCCAGTGACGTACTCCTGCTGCAAGGGGCAACGGCCAACCTCGAGGAAGTGCTGCTTATTTTAGGTTGTCTACCCCTGGCTGCAAGAGACCTCCGCATCGGTAAAAGGCGCCAGCTGCTGCTAGGCATGGGGATTTTTACAGCCGCCTTGGCCTTATCAGCCCTGGAGATTGTGCCGGTGCAAATCGCTTTCACAGCGGGCGCGGTGGCCATGGTGGCTACTCGGCTGCTATCCCTCCAGGAAGCTTATGAAAGCATCGAATGGCCCATCATCATTCTGCTGGGAGCCCTCATTCCGGTCAGCCAGGCCTTTGAAACCACGGGCAGTGCGGGACTGATCGCCCATCTCATCCTGGGCGGTATCCTTGTCGGCCCCCGCTTGGGGCACACTAATGCTCCTCCTGGGGGCAACTCTGCTGCTTTCCAATGTGGTCAACAATGCGGCCGCGACCTTGATCATGGCGCCCATCGCCGTCAAAATCGCGGTCGGCCTGGGTGTTTCCATCGATCCTTTCCTCATGGCGGTCGCGGTGGGAGCTTCCTGTGCCTTCATGACCCCTATCGGCCATCAGTCCAATCTTTTGGTTATGGGACCCGGCGGATATAAATTTGGTGACTACTGGCGTCTCGGGCTCCCCCTCACCCTGCTGGTAATCCTGTCCGCGACCCCCTTGATTCTCATGGCCTGGCCTTTATAACATAAGACAGGTGGATGTTGTTTTTGTTTTCACTATGGTAACAAGCGCCCCCCCAGACGGCTGTTGACGAAGCATTTATCGAAACTGGCACCGACTCGCTGAGTGGTTGGCTTAAAACATCAACATGCGTATACTAAAGACAGATAATGTATATTTGATCCTCGCAAGTTTCAAAAAAAATTGCCACTTTGCCCGAGGATGTGAAAACCGTATTTACCCAATTGAAGGCCGGGTCGGAGAGTCATCTGAGCGCCTTTGAAAATGCTTTTAGCCCGCTATTAAATAGAAATGATAAGAGTCAATTCTAATGATAAATGCCTAAAATACTGGAATAAAAGCGAATTTGCACCCCCCTCCAGAAAAATGCACACCCCTGACAAGCAACCCGGAATAATCGTTAAATTGTATTAAAGATTGAGTCATTAGACAAATTAGTACTCAATGATTGATACAATGAAAAAGTC
>DDXI01000031.1 GCA_002347475.1 Peptococcaceae bacterium UBA2264 | reverse complement strand
CTTACAGATTTCCAATTCCTTCTGCAATTTGTTCCTGGCAGACATAAGTAAATCTACTTTACTTTTCAGTTCCTGCTCGACCTGCTGAAAGTTATTTTCTATAACATTTATATATTTTTTAACATCCTCCTCATTTAACCCGCCGATCAGTTTTATTCTGATATTAGTATTTATGGCTTCCTGACCCAACTTGTTCCGAAGGTGTAAAAGATTTTCGGCAGTTGTTACTACATCCTCGTTCATCAAGATCCCGCCCTCCCGCACAGTTAATATTTTTCATATTAATTCTATCAGGTATTTACAGATTATCATTAGGGCAGTGGTGCTAATTTTGTACTCCATAGGTCCTATTGCTTTTCCTTTTTTATCTTGATCTCCGCTTGTTTCGTATTCTCAGCAACTCTGAATTTGACGATTTCGCTGACTAATTCATATGGCAAGGGCTTATCAATGGGAAACTGGACTGACCCTTTTGCCCCCCTGTAGGCCGAGAGTTTATCTCGAAAAGCTTCGATCCCGCTGGGCGTTGGATAAAATCCGATATGATTTTTATAGGCTGCGAAATGCACCAGATTTCCTTTCAAATAAAAAGTAGGCATCTGATAGCTGAACTTTTCTTCTGCCTCAGGAGCCGCTTCTTTAATAACTTTCCTCAGCTTATTAAGTATTTCCTGAACTTCAGGAGGAAATTGTGCGATATATTCGTCAATTGTTTTAATCATAACCTATTCCCCCAAGCCTCTCTAACCTCAACCCCTGTCTTAAAAACACCGGTTGCTGTTTGCATGATTTTTTAATACAAAGGTATCCAGCATAGTTTGGGGGTTTCCTTACGGATTGCCATTCTGACTCGTCCAGCCTCAAATTCCTGCCGTTCGATTTCGTTTTGCAGAATGATGGGATCAAGTTGCTTGGGCTGCATGTTTTCAGCCAAGGCAACAAAAATAAAGTAAGCTGTCATACAACATTGTTTTGTACCTTCCATTAAGTCCTCTGCATGGATACTGACGGCGATCTCCATGGAACGATTGGATACATAAGTAAGATGAGCCTTGCATGTTACCTGGTTTCCCATATATACAGGGGCATGAAAATGAATAGTATCAATACCTGCTGTGACTGAAATAGCCCTGGCATGTTTAGTTGCACAGGCATAGGCACAGTTATCCATCATCTTCAAGAGCTCTCCGCCATGGGCAGTACCTGCTGGATTGGTTTGGGAAGGCAGAATGATCTGACTCAGTGTCGTTGCGGACGCAGTGATGGTTTTTCCTTCTGATACCATTTTAAACACCTCCGATACAGGCACATTTTTAGTATGTGGCTATAGTTCTATATTATTCTTATAATACTGCAGGAACTATTGATCTATCGGGATAATTTTTTCGCTTAATAGTTTTAGATGGCCGTTACTTACCGTCCAGACCGATTCGGTAGTAGCGATGTTTTGCACATAGGGATTGTCATTCTCCTGCTTCTCACCGTAAAGGACGACCTCATCAGCTGTCCTGTCACCGTCAATGTCTGCCCTTGCACTGTCATAAACATAAGTATTAGCTGCCAGAGTCATACCATCTGCTGCCTTTCCTCCCTTGACAGGTATTATTAATTATCTGAACAATGTCATCAGAATAACATAAGTAATAATGGGAAAACCAGCCGGCTAAGACAAGTAACTATCCACATTTTCCTGAGTGATTATATCTATGCCTGTATCTATCCTCTGTGGAATCTGAACACCTAAAGAAGCCTGCCACAACATCAAAATTGACATGGAGCCCTGCATTCCCGGAATAGTTGCAGCTGAAGATTCTATCACTCCCTCCTTAATTGCTTCGAGTATAGGTTTGATTCCATCCATTCCTACAAATTTCACCTTGCCGGCTTTGCCGGCTTCCTTAATAGCTGCGGCAATGCCTATAGGTCCAGAGGCATCGCAACATAAGTAACCACTCAGGTCAGGGTTCGATGCAAGCACAGATGCTGCTTGCATCTTGGCAATACCAATATCATCATTATCAATACCACCCTCAACAATTGTGATTTCAGGATACTTTTTCAAGACCGCTATCTGTGCGTCATAACGTTCCTTGTGATTTGGTGCACTTGGAAAACCTTGCATAACAGCAACTTTTCCACTTTTGCCAATCAATCCGACCAGACGCTCAGCAGCAATTACTCCCTGCTGGGTAAAATTATTTCCAACACTTGATATCCCTGCTTCCGGGGAGGGAGAGTCAAATACAATTAGAGGAATACCTTTACTTTTGATTTCTGCAATAGCCTTCATATTTAACAGATTTTCAAGTGGATCGATCGCGATTCCATCAGGATTAGTGGCCACAGCCTTTTCCAGGATAGAATTCTGCTCAGTTATATTGGCTGTTTCAGGTGCGAGATATTCAATTGTCATACTTATACCCAGTTGCTTTTCCAGTAATTCAGCTTGAACCAGGGCGCCTTTATTAACTTCATCAAACCAGGGGTGCACAACCTTCGGTATGATTACAAAGCGGAGATTTCTTTTGATAATATCAGTTTTCATTTCATTTCCCTCCCTAATTAAGATAATAATATGACCGATCTGACTTTATATTTTTGATTTTATTTTTTCGATAATTATATCTATAAATATCTATAAATCGCCAGAAAGTCGAAAACAGAGCAAAAATAATTGATTTATTTTGTTATACAGACTAAAATTTATATAATTGAGGAGGTTGTATTGTGATAGAAATTACTTTAACCAAAGCAGAGAAAGTGAGTTCTCTGCCTATGGACAATGAACTCGGTTTTGGCAAAATATTTACTGACCATATGTTTATGATGGACTATATGACGGGCAAAGGCTGGCATTCCCCGCGCATCGTGCCATTTGGTGATTTTCCGGCCAATCCTTCTATGACCGTCTTTCATTATGGCCAAGCGATTTTTGAAGGAATGAAAGCTTTTCGTTCCGCTGATAATCGGGTTTGGGTATTCAGACCCTATGAGTATTTAAATCGGTTTAACCGCTCAGCCCGATATCTTAATATTCCCCAAATGGATGTTGAACAAGTGCACACGGCATTATTAAAACTATTGGCTTTAGAGAAGGACTGGGTTCCAGGCAAGCCCGGTACTTCCCTTTATATCAGACCCTTTGTGGTCTCTGATGAAGCGCACCTTGGTGTCAAGGTTGCGGATAGCTATAAATTGTTTATTATCCTTTCCCCAGTTGGTGCTTACTATAAGACCGGCTTTAATCCCATTAGTATTAAAGTGGAAGATAAATATGTTCGGGCTGTTAAAGGAGGTCTGGGTGAAGCGAAAACACCGGCTAATTACGCCATGAGTTTAGCTGCTCAACAAGAAGCTTATGCTGAAGGTTTCGGGCAAGTCCTCTGGTTAGATGCGGTTGAACGCAAATATATTGAAGAAGTAGGGACAATGAATATTCTCTTCAAGATTAAGGGTGAAATCATTACCCCGGCACTCACTGGCAGTATTTTAGGAGGCATAACCCGGAAGACTGTCCTGGAATTATGCCAGAACTGGGGGATAAAAGTAATTGAACGCCAGATTTCGATTGAAGAAGTGTTTGAAAGCCATGCCAAAGGTGAGTTAGAAGAAATATTTGGTTCCGGTACCGCTGCGGTCATCTCCCCTGTTGGCAGTCTATCCTGGAAGGGCCAAAAAATTATAATCAACAATAACCAAACCGGTGAATTTTCCCAAAAACTCTTTGATTATATTACCGGCGTACAGTCCGGTAAAATAGCAGATCAATTTAACTGGATGGAGGAAATCAAGGGTTAACCAGTCCGAGTATATGGCACACCGAGCGAGCGATCATCTGTTCTTCATCTGTATGAATGACACGAACTGCAACCCGGCCGGCAGACGAGGAAATCAGGCCATCGTTCGCCGCGTTCAGACTTTCCTCAATTTCGATACCAAGGAATTCCAGGTCATTGCATATCCGGGCGCGGATCGCGGGTAGATTTTCTCCGATGCCACCGGCGAATACCAGCGTGTCCAAGCCGCCCATCGCCGCCGCAAACGCGCCGATCCATTTCTTAACCTGGTAAATAAATAGAGCCACTGCTTCTGCCGCCCGTACGTCACTGTTCTCCTGCTCAAGCAAGTCTCGCATGTCGGAACTGGTCTCCGATACTCCGAGCAATCCCGACTTATGATTGACCATCTCGTAAAATTGTTTTGTGGTCATGCGCTCGGTTCGCGCCAGATACGATGCCAGACCAGGATCCAAATCACCGGAGCGGGTGCTCATCATTAATCCTGCTGTCGGCGTGAAACCCATACTCGTGTCGATACTTTTACCATCGCGCAGGGCGGCCAGACTTGCGCCACTGCCGAGATGAGCGAGTATCACACGGCCCTCGGAGGCCGCCGGGTCGCCGAGGCGGGTAAGTTCTTCAATAAGATAAGCGTAAGAAAGACCGTGGAAACCGTATCTTTGAACTCCTTGTGCTTCGAAACGTCGCGGAATCGGAAACAGCTTGGCTACACGCGGCATGGTGTGGTGAAAAGCTGTGTCGAAGCAAGCTACCTGGGGCATTTCCGGCTGATGCCGGCGAAATATTTCGATCATTTTGATTTCGAGGGGCAGATGATCCGGGTCGTAGGGCCTGATGCGATGCAGTTCATCTAATAATTTCTGAGTGACAATCTCGGGCTGAAAGTGTTTCATTCCATGTACCACACGGTGTCCCAGAGCCACGACCGAGGCCGATTCATCCTGTTCTGTGAGCCAATCAATCAGAAAATTCACCACCGACCTGTGGTCGGAGGCTGCGATACTGTAACTTTTCCGCTGATTCCCGCTGGAGTCGCTGCACATCAGCTTAGTACCACTCAGGCCAATACGATCAATTTTTCCATAAAGCTTTCGCTTCAGCGGTTTGTCCACCTGGTAAAGCGCGAACTTGATGGTCGACGAACCGCCATTGAGCGTCAGCACGCTGCTGTGAGTCGGTATTGCGGAGGGCTGGTCTGTCATTCTGTAACCTCCTTGGTGAAATCCACCTGAACAGCCTTAAGCAAAAACTATGATCGAGAGGCAAACAAACAAGAGTCTGATACCTGCTTTTTTCGTGATAGTATACATACCCTTCCAATAATAAATCCATTATAGCAAGGCTTTGCTGAATAAAGCAATGTTCAGTTCTGCCCTAATATCTGAGAACTTTAATTTCAATATTTTATGATTAACTTAGAAATAACTGATTGACCCCAAGATAAACCCCGTTTTCAAACTGTATTAGAAAACGGGGTTCTTTCCTGGGGTCAATTATTGGGTACAACAGGCGGCACTTGTTTCCTCCCGGGATGATAAGGAACACTGGTCACGTAAACGTTTTTGCGGAAAAGAAACATCAGCTTCATCAATTGCCCAGTCTGATTATGCAGCAAATTGTGCCACAATTTTATTGGCACATATTCCGGAACAGCTAAAGTAATTGTGTCAAAATTCCCATCCTTTTCGACTTTATCAATATATCTTAATAAGTCCTGGACAGTGGACCGGTAGGGAGACTCGACTATTTCCAGAGGGATTTCTATATGGTGTTCTGCCCAATGCTTAAGCAGTTTTTCTGTCCGGATTGGTTCTGAAGCAACATGAACAGCCGTGATCTGAGGGGTTAAAGAGTAAGCATATTTCAGCGTCTTCAGAACAACCAGGTTCAAGTCATAAACCGGGACGATGACTTTATCCCGAAAGTCGGTTAATTTAACATTTGCTCTCCGCCGTTTTAGTCTGATCATATGCCTGCGAAAATCTTCTTCAGCTTCCGGAGTGATCTCCAGGTTCTGGATCTCCCCCTGATAAACTTGACGAATACCGCGGAACATCAGTACGAGCAGAGGCATAATCACAATAATAAGCCAGGCCCCTTGCTTAAACTTGGTTATAATGAAAATGAGTAAGACCAGAAAGGAAACGATACCTCCAAAGCTGAAAAAGAACATATCGGACTGCCATCTTTCCCCTCTTTCCTGCCAGGTGTGTTTGGCAAGACCCAGGCCCGTTAAGGTGAAGGATATAAATACACCTATAGCGTAAAGAGGCAGCATGGAATGGGTATCCCCATGAAACATAATAATCAGAAAACTGGAGACGAGAAATAACGTCCAGATCCCTACATGATAAACCAATCTATCCCCCAGGTTTTTGAAATATCTGGGTGTATAGCCTTGTTGAGCCATTAAACTCAATAAAATCGGTAACCCGGCATAAGGTGTATTGGAGGCAATGACCAAAATTCCCGCGGCTGTTCCCATCAGTATAAAATAGAGAATGTTTTTCCCAAAAATAATTAAGCCTAATTGATTCAGAATAGTATTCCCTTCAGCTGGAACAAGATGGTAGGCACCGGATAAATAGGTCAACCCTGCTAATCCCAAAGATACAATTATAGCCAAAATTAACAAAGTTTTGATTGCACGCTTCTGGGAGGGTTTTTTGAAGGCGGTAACACCATTGCTCACTGCTTCAAAACCCGTCAAAGCTGTAGTTCCGCCGGCAAAGGCCCGGGCCAGGATAAACAAGGTCATCCCGCTGGCTGTAGAAGAGTTGATATGTCCTGTTGCTACAGAATTTGGAACTACACCATGAAGCAAAATCTCCACTAAACCGGTTCCGACCAGGAGCGCTAAGGTGGAAAGATAAAGGTAAACTGGAACGGAAAATAAGCGGGCGGACTCTTTCAAACCTCGTAAATTGATCCAGGCCATAAACATGATAACCAGACAGTCGGCGAGGACTTTATGATCAGATGAGGCTAACCAGGGAAAAATCCCGGTCAAATTCTCTATCGCCGAACTGACACTCACGGCAACCGTCAAAATATAATCAAGTGTCAAACTTGCCCCGGCAATAAGGCCATAGTTTTCCCCCAGATAAGCTCTGGCGATGGTATATGACCCCCCGCCTTCGGCGTATTTCTGGATCGCTTTGCGGTATACAAGGAAAATACATATGACCAGCAGGACGATGGCCAGCGAAATTTTTAAAACATAGGCATAACCCAAAGATCCAGCCAAAAGGAGGACATAGAGGATTTCGTCCGGAGCATATCCCTGAGAAGAGATAATGTCTGAACCAAAAACTGGAATCCCTCCGCTGACACCAATTTTCGCCTCTTCAGCACTTTTTGTGGCTAAAGGATTACCAAAAATTAAGGTGCGCAGTTTTCGGGAATATATATTATTCATACTAGCCATCGGAACCGGCGCCTTCTTTCATCTTCTCAATCTCCCAAATAATAAATCTTCTTTCTTTGAACCATTAATGAGAATAAGAATGAGTTATAGTAAACGGTAACCTACGCCAGGTTCTGTAATTATATGTCTGGGACGGGAGGGGTCATGTTCCAGTTTGCGCCTGATCTGACCGATGTATACCCGTAAGTATTGGACTTCATTTTCGTAAGATGGTCCCCAGACCGCACGCAGTAAAGATTTGTGGGTAAGAACCTTGCCGGCATTAATTGCTAAATTTCTTACCAGCTCATATTCAGTGAGGGTTAGTTTGATTTCGTTGCCATCCCTGGTAATCCGGCGATGGACGAAATCAATGGTCAAATCGCCAAATTGTAAAACAGGCTGTTCTTCTGCTCCGCTGACATGACGCAGGGCAGCCCGGATTCGGGCCAAGAGTTCACCCATGCCAAAAGGTTTTGTCACATAATCATCGGCACCGCAGTCCAGGGCTGTAATTTTAACTTGCTCCTGTTCTTTGACAGAGAGAATAATGATCGGGACTTTAGACCATTCCCGTAATTGACGAACAACTTCTATGCCATCTATATCGGGTAATCCTAAATCCAAAACAACTAAATCCGGGCTGAACATAGCCGCGGCGTCCAGGCCTTCTTTTCCCGTCCCGACATCTTTTACCAAATAGCCATGACTGCTTAAAGCAACCCGCAGGAAACGTCGAATCTGTGTTTCATCATCAATAATTAAAATGCGCGGCCCATTGTTTTCCATCTTAAACTCCTTCATTCATAGCTGGAACTATACCGCTGAATTGCTTGGTGAGCGGAAGGGTAAACGTAATAGTCACCCCACCGAGTTTATTGTTTTCAGCCCAAATATTACCACCATGTGCTTCCACAAATCCTTTACAAATTGCTAAGCCGAGTCCTGTTCCACTCACCTGGAGCGGGGAGCTGAGTCGATAAAATTTATCGAAAACCTTACTCAAATCTGTCTCCGCTATTCCTGGTCCCCGATTAGCAACCGCTATCTCCAGTTGCTTTCCTTGCCGCCGAATAGTTACCGCTATTTTGCTGTCTGCTTCAGAATACTTAAGCGCATTGTCCAGCAAATTAATAAACAATTGCTCAATCAGAAGACAATCTGCCTGAATCAAAGGTAAATCTTCCTGAATGTTTATGTCTATGGGACGACGAATTATGGATTCCCCAAGCCTGTTGATCGCAACCCCGATAATATCCTGAAGATCGCACCACTCTTTATTTAATTTCAGCATACCGCTTTCCAGCCGGGCCATATCCAGGAGGTTGGAAACAAAGCGATTCATTCGTTTTGCTCCCTGCAGAATAGTTTGTAATAATTCATTTCGAGCTTCCGGACTATAGATAACATTTTGATCTTCTATTAGCCCGGTAACCGCGCCAATGATTGAAGACAGAGGTGTTCGCAAATCATGAGACAATGAATTGAAGAGCGCCGTGCGTAAACGTTCAGACTCTACTAAAGCCAGGGACTCTCTGGCTTGGCCAGCCAGTTTTGTGCGGTTGATGGCTATTGCCGCTAACCCGGCAAAGGCTTCCAATAAAGGAATACGGTCAGGGTCTGATGGAACTTTATCTTCGTTAAAAAGAATCCCCAGAATACCCAGTGTTCCTTGCTCCGTACTTAGCGGCAAATACAGAGCCGCAGCGGCGCCAAAATTCTCCGTTTCCCTCCCCGCTTTCTGCCCTTTTTCAAATACCCAGTTTGCAACTGCCAATTCTTTTTCATTTAAGAAATCATGGTATCCGGAAGCTTTTTTTAACTCCAATGCTGCCTTTTCATTGGGCAGAAGCAATATGACTTGTCCGTCCATGGAGCCCGCAACATTGCTTGCTATACTCTCCAGGACGGCATCCATCTTATCAACAGCAGCGATATCCCTGCTTAAGGCATACAGAGCTGAAACACTTTTCTCCCGCTGCTGTGAATAATTTACTTGTTTTTTTAAGCGATCTGAAAGAGATCCTGTGATAAAGCCCACTAACATAAAAATAGCAAAACTAATCAGATAACGGAGATCTTCAACGGTAAAACTGTAAATGGGAGGGACAAAAAACAGATCAAAGGCTATCGTTCCCATTATACCGGTAATAACGGCAGGAAGGGTCCCCCAGCGAGCGGCACTCAATAACACTGGCAAGAGATAGAACAAGGAAATATTAACCAGTCCTAAAAACGCACTTACAAATGATATAAATACAGTCATTAATAAGACCATAAGGCACGATACCAGATAAGGAATTATTGAAGTGGAATGCCTCTGGGCTGCTCTGTCAGTCGCCATTTTTTATCACCCTCAAAGTTCGCTTTCTTGTAAATCTTCTTGTGGTAATTATACCCTTAATACTTGAACAACAGCTTTATTATATATCTGTTAACCATTAATAAAACATAAAAATACAAGTGAAGACCATAAAGAAAACATAAAGAAATCATTAAAAAACAGAAAGTAAAATCCATCCGGGCTGTATAATTAATATATAAAAACTCTTGACCAATAAAATTAAGCCGGCCAAGATAATTAATCCCGGTCGGCTGCCGAATTCCTTGCTCTGCTAATCAAATATGAGATAAATATGAGGTATTGAGCCACTTTATCAATTAAATTTCTCGAAACAAGCAGTGTTGTATCAGTAAGTTTTATTTGTTGCTTATTTCCCGGCGAGACATAAAATAAGCGATTGTAGCTGCCAGCGGCTGTTGGAAGAGCATACCGAGGGTGACCGGGATGGCTATAGCTGGGGAAAAATAGACAACAGCCAGGACAGCACCGAAACTGATATTGCGCATTCCGACATTATAAATCATTGCTTTAGTCATTGCTTTGGGGGGATTTCGGAATATGAAACTGCCTATTATGCCCAGGCTGTAACCGCAAACAGCCATGAGGAGAATTACAAACACCATTTTCACCATAGTAATGTTCCATTGAATAGAGGGTCCAACTGCGGCAGCATTGATCAAAATTACTCCGAACAAGGCGATCTTGGAAGTCAGCCCGCCAACAGATTTGGCGAAGGCAGCAGGTTTTCCTCGGGTAGCATCGTTGAGAATCATACCTGCAAAGCTGGGTATTGTAACCATCATAAGGAGTTGAAACAGCATATGCCAAAAATCTATCTGCATTGTTTTACCTGCTATCAGCTGGAAAAAGACAGGCAGCCATACTGGCACAATAAAAGTATCCAGGGTGACTACAACCATAGTCAGGGCGACATCCCCTTTGACGACGGCTGTCCAAATGATGGAAGTGACCCCGACCGGGATGGATGCCAATATTAATAATCCCATCTGCATCGCCAGATCGTCAGGATAGAATGTTTTCCCAATGAACCAGGCAATGAGGGGCGCGACAATATGAATTAAAAACAATGACCAGAGCGGGATGAGGGGTTTACTGAAAATATTTCTGAAGTCCCTTAGACTGGTTCCCAGCGCCGTTATGAATGTCATATAAGCAAACAAGACAATGGCTAAAGTACTAAATAAGGCAGATGGCCCGGGTGCCCAGCTGAAGCCGATGAGTAAGCCAGTCAAAACAACGAGAAACATGTGTTCATTTATCCAGCGGTTCCAGGCGGTAAATTTCTCAAACACGTAATATCTCCTTGATCTTCTTGATATTAAGAATCATTTAGAATCTTTATTCATCTATTGTAATTGATTCTTAAGGGACATACAATTCAGCACGTATTATTTTCGACTCAGTCTCCTCGCGGAATTCCTTATTCTTCTTATTATCATGATCACAATAATAAGCAAAGTAATAAACACAGCAACAACAATGGTATATACTGTCAGGGCAATCCCGTTCGGGTTGCTGAGCAGAGCGAGGATGCTCTTATTATTATCAATAATTTTTCGGCCGTGTGTTTCCTTATAATACGGAGGAATTTGGGCTATTCCATTAACCTTGTCAAAGGATTGCAGGTAGGCAGTTGTTGCCAGCCATTCTTTCAGTTCAAAATTATTTCCGTTGGCTGTGTCTTTTATAACATGGGCCTCAAAATTCGTTATGGGAATCCCCTCCCTGGTTTTGGGCACAATTGACAGCAAGCCGTAGGATTTATCTCCCACAGCAGACAACATCTGAGCAGAATACAAACTGGCAACAAGCCGGTAAAGTTTGCTGTCCTCTATTTCTTCCAGAGATCCGTCTGCTCTCTGCAGGGAAGCGTCAGTAACCTTGTTGAAAATCAGTCTGTTGGGATTGAACTTAAAGGATATTCCAGAAATAAAAAGTTGGGCATCCTCCATCATCGGGGTAACCGAGGCATCCACTTCACAAACATTCTTTAATTCCTTACCCGTAAGATATACAGAAATCAAGGGATAACCGGGCACATTATCAGGTCCTATTCCCAGGGAACTGGCACTGAAAACATCAGCAACTGTAATATTGCCCTGAAAAAAGCTGCCTCTGATAGTACCGACCGGAACTACTGCCGCATCGACCGGAACATAATCAGCTCCTTCGGCCTTTTTTACAGCATAGATATAGGCATCGCTGATAAGGTTTCCCAGCGGATCCTCCTGATGAGTTTCAATTATCTTGTTCACTGGCTGAAAGTTAAAGGGTGATGCAGCCAGCACATCATCATAGCCAAGATTAAATAGATTAAAATACTTCTCCTGTACCAGTTTCTTATAGTGATTGACACTTTCCAAAATTGCAGGATCATCCGGCAGCCGGTCATCAATCTGTTGCAAGCGGTAACTGTCCAGCTGCCAATCTGCATTTTCTACCCTGGAAATATTAATAACCCCAAGATATTTACAGCTGTCTTCTACAGAACCAATAATTGTTTTCCCGATAATAATTGGTTTGGAAAGCTTTGTATGAGTATGAGCACTGAGTATAACATTTATTTCAGGTACCTCTCGGGCCAGAATCTCATCCTCGGAAACAGATTTATCTGTCCAAATGCCGCAATGAGAAAGACATATGATCAAATCAACATTTTCCTGCTGTTTCAAGATTTTGACGACTTGCTGAGCATTTTCAATGTACCCAGGAAATTTTACCTCAGACATTGGTGCATTTGAGGCTGCATCCTCTCCCATTAAGCCAAATATCCCAACCCTGATCCCGTTTTGTGCGATGATCGTGTAATCCTTAACACCGTAATCCCCATAAGCTTGCTTTAACTTCTGCAGGGAAGCGGTAATTTTTCCGTCCTGATCAGTTGGAAAAGTTACATTTGACTGGACAATCTGCGGCAACTTATCGCCGCTTTTTTGGGCAGCGCTAAGGCTATCAGCCAGGCCTGCAGCCCGATAGTCATATTCATGATTCCCGAATGTAACCACATCATACCCCATTTTGCCCATTATCCTCAGTTCAGGCGAATCACTTCTGATTATTGTCTGAAAAGGAGTGCCCATGGAAAAATCTCCCGCATCCAGGAGCAAAGTATTTGAATTATTTTTCTTCTCTGAATTAATTGCACTCTGCAGTCTGGCAAATCCTCCGGAATTTATAATAACTCCATTTTGTTCATCTTTTACCGGAAGAAGATGATCATGCATATCAGCAGTGAATAGAATGGTTATATTTTTTCCTTCTTCAATTCCTGCAACAGCAAATATGTTTACTGAAGACAAAAAAATAAGAATGAAGATAAGAATACAAATTACACTGAATCTTCTGCCTTTCAGAATTTTCCTCATTTTGCAGGCCTCACTTTTTTTGCTATTGTTCCTGATATTTACCCTGTCCATTTATGTGTCAAAACTAATCAAGCAAGCTGACACCTTAAAGAATAAGTGTCAGCTTGCTTAAATACAAGTAAAAATTTATTATTTTTTCTCTTTGCCTACTTTCCCTTTGACCTCTTCCAAGGCAATTGCCGCCTTTTCTTTGGTTTCTGCCAGGACATATTCAGCCTTAGCCTTTGCTTCCCCAGCCTTCTCTTTAGCTTCTCCTAAGACTTCTGCTGCCTTAGCCTTTGCTTCCCCAGCTTTTTCTTTGGCTTCTTCTACTGCATCTGCCGCTTTTTCTTTGGCTTGCTCTAAGACTTCTGCAGCCTTAACCTTTGCTTCCCCAGCTTTTTCTTTAGCTTCTTCTACGGCATCTGCCGCTTTTTCTTTGGCTTCCCCGGCCTTCTCTTTAGCTTCCTCTAAGGCGCCCGCCGCCTTCTCTTTGGCTTCTTCCATTGCATCTGCAGCTTTACCCTTAATATCCTCGGTTTTTTCCTTAGCTTTACCAAATAAATGCCCTAATTTATCCATTATGCCGCTCATAAGATTACCTCCCTTTTATTTTTTGAAGAAACCGCCCAGCAAATTACCGATGTGCCGGCATCCCCATTTGGGCAACTTTCTGTACCTGTGAAGGTTCAACTCCCACTGATTGGCCAAGTTTGTTCAGGGTGTCCGGATTGTTGATTTGATCAGTGATCAATTTCATTATATCCATACTATCGCCCCCTTTGAATAATTTGGCATACTGAACCAGTCTTGAAAACCTGTGAACTCGTTTCCTGGACGTGATACGATTCCTGTCTTATATATTAGTCCCCAAAAACACAAAAACCAACCTTATAAGATCGGCCATGCGCTTAGTTATGTCCGTGGGAAAAAGTTCAAATGCATCTTCGCATTAACCGATCCCAGTTATTTTATATTCTCTTCTAATTATACCATATTTAAATTATATTATATATAAATATCCAAGCAGCGGCAAATCACTTTCTCAAGGCTTCAAGTCTTTCCTTTGTACCGGGAACATTATCCACAATAGTCTTCAATTTGCTGCAGGGGAAGGAATCACATTCGCCACAGTGGCCGAGCTTTTTTTCTATACTACAAGCCCTGATCTCACAGACTTGGCATTGGTCAAAACGGACCTCAGATCGACATCCCAGGCAATTAACTTGCTCAGGTCGAATATCAGTCTTGGTCATTTTACTCCACTTTTTAGCTGTGTCTTTACGAAGTTCATCGTTATCATCTGTTGTAGCTTTGTACGCCGGGCACTCGTCACACATTATGCCGCAATAAGCCATCATTTGATTCATTTAAATTCCTCCTTAAGATTTATAGAATCTGTTTAAATTCATCAATAAATCGAAATATCACCTTTAATTCTATTTTATATTGCCTTGTTCGTCTTCAATGTGAACAGGCTTGGTGTCATAATATCATTTAATTTTCAGTAACCTGGCATTTACGGCCACGATAATCGTGCTCAGAGACATAAATACTGCACCCATTGCTGGGCTGATGATTATTCCCTGATTGTATAAAATCCCCGCTGCCAGAGGCAAGGCTACCAAGTTATAAGCGGTGGCCCAAATTAAATTTTGAACCATTTTCCGGTAGGTTGCCCGCGATAATTTTAATATATTGACCACATCCAGGGGATTGCTCTTCACTAATATGATATCAGCAGTTTCAATCGCAACATCAGTACCTGCCCCGATGGCAATACCCAAATCTGACTTTGCCAGGGCCGGGGCGTCATTAACGCCATCGCCAGTCATGGCGACTATCTTTTTGCTATTGTGTATTTCATCGATTTTCAAAGCTTTTTCCTGCGGCAGAACCTCAGCATAAACTTTATCAATGTTCAGCAGTTTTCCAATATAGCCTGCTGCTCTGATATTATCCCCAGTAATCATATAGGAATCAATTTTCATTTCTTTTAAACTGCTGATAGCCTCTTTGGCGGTCTCTCTTACTTTATCTCCAAGGGCAATAAAGCCAAGCAGCCTGTTATCCTCTAGCACAAAGACAACTGTTTTCCCCTGATTGGCTAATAATTCATAATTTTCTTCATCAAAGCCGATATTCTCAGTTCTTATAAAACCAGGACTAACAATTTTTATAATTTTTCCGTCTATCTTTCCCATGAGTCCCTGACCAGTGATGTTTTGAAACTCTTTGACTTCTTTCAGCTGCAGGCCCAGACGTTGGGCTTCCCTTACAATACCTTGGGCAATTGGATGCTCTGACTGAGACTCAAGGGCATAAGCTATTACCAGCAGTTCGTTTTTCGAAACTGCTGTATCCTGAATATCAGTTACGCCAAATTCACCTTTCGTCAAGGTTCCGGTTTTGTCAAAGACGACAGTATCGATATTCCTGGCATTCTCAAAGGCCGCACGATTTCTGATAAGGAGACCTTTCTGAGCTCCAATACTGGTTGAAACAGCTGTTACCAAGGGAATGGCTAAGCCAAGAGCATGCGGACAGGCTATAATAACTACCGTCACGGCGCGTTCCATAGCAAAGCCAAAATTACCAGTAACTGAAAACCAGACAGCAAATGTGACAATTCCCGTAAATAAAGCAATATAGAATAACCATTTCGCAGCGATGTCTGCCAGCCTTTGTGTATTTGACCTGGATTCCTGGGCCTCTTTTACCAGTTTAATTACCTGGGAAAGGAATGTTTCCTCTCCGGTTTTATTCACCTTGAATTTAAGGACACCTTCTCCGTTGATGGCTCCTCCGATAACTTCGTCTCCCAGTTCCTTTTTGACCGGCAAAGACTCTCCTGTAATCATGGATTCGTTCACAGATGATTTACCATCATAAACTAAGCCGTCAATTGGTATTTTTTCTCCTGGCTTTACGAGTATTCTATCACCGTTTTTCAATTTTGCTACAGGAACTTCCATAAAAGCACCATTCTCCTGGATCAAATGGGCTTCCTCCGGCATAAGTTTTGCCAGTTCATCCAGTGCTCTGGAGGCCCTCATCACTGATTTCATTTCAATCCAATGACCCAGCAGCATAATCACGATTAAGGTAGCAAGCTCCCAGAAGAATTCTGTTCCCTTGAAAAAAAGTATCGAAATGGAACTATAGACAAAAGCAACAATTATTGCCAGAGAAATCAAGGTCATCATCCCAGGTGATCTTTTCTTAAACTCTGAAACAGCACCGGCAATGAACGGTTTTCCGCCATAAAGGAAAATGATAGCAGACAGGATGAACAAAACGTAGCTGTCTCCCGGAAATCTGATTTCGACCCCCGTAAACATTTGAATCATCGGTGACAGTAATAGAATCGGCACCATTAAAATCAGGGATACAAAAAATCTCTTTTTATAATCCGCGACCATCATTTCGTGACCTTCATGACTCTCATGACCTTCGTGACCTTCATGACTTTCATGAACCTCATGTTCTTCGTGAGTCTTATGATTTTCATGTTGAGTCGGAAGCTTCGGTTCTTCGTTATTTTCATGCTTCAGGTGGTTATCATGATCCATGTTATTTTCAGGCAAATGATGTTGAGTATGATCTGTTTTTGGTGTTTCGGAGTCATGATGTGAATGTTCCATTGCCAACCCTCCCTTCAGATCAGGAACCTTTAACTTCTGCCTGCTCAATTGTTATCGCACTTACCGGACATATTAATGCGGTTGCTTTGGCGCATAATTCAGATAGCGGAGGCACCACTTCAACAAGAACAACTGCTTTGAGCTTTTCATCCTGTGTAAATAAATCTGGGCAAGTCCTGACACAACGTGCACATCCGACGCAGGCAGCCTTATCGACAACAACCTTCATAATTAAACAACCCCCTTTTTCTTCAGGTCGGAACCGCATATTCTCTTTTTCCCTGAAAAACAAAAACCGACCTTGTATGGTCGGTTACGCTGCCAGCTCACTGCGAGGGATAAGCGTCCAAATGCACCCCGCATTCATCGCTCCCTGTTAAAAATATCTATTTATTATAAGAATATAACATGCCTGAAAGAACTGCAATAATTATCTTTTGCGAATAATTTTTTCGATAAGCCATACTGCCAATAGAAAGGCAATAATATAGCCACCT
>DDXI01000012.1 GCA_002347475.1 Peptococcaceae bacterium UBA2264 | reverse complement strand
ACAATTAACCTCAGAATGCCGAAATCAGTTGTATCAGCAATTGATAAGGCGCTTATATTAATATGCTTTTCGCCCAAGATCCTTGTAACTTCGGCCAGCCTGCCTGATTTATTTTCCAGGAAAATAGAAATTTGCTTTACTAACATAATTGCTCCTCCTTTACCGGAACATCTGCCCAATTCAATTCCCCATCACAGGCTTCTTTTATCCAGAACTCTTTTAGCTTTTCCCTCGCTGCGCTCAATCGTTTTGGGCTCAACCAGTTTTACTTTGGCACCTAAACCCAGGGTAAAATCAATTTCCGCCTTGATTTTTTGCTCTATTTCTTCAATCTTTTTGACTTCATCGGAGAACATTGTTTGAGTCATTTCTACCCAGACCTCCAGGGAATCAAGGTTTCCTACCCTGTCAACTATCAGTTGATAATGGGGGGCAGTTTCCCCAAATTCCAGCAGGACACTTTCAATCTGGGAAGGGAATACGTTGACTCCCCTGATAATAAGCATATCATCACTGCGGCCCGAAAGCCTGCTCATTCTCACGGCAGTTCTGCCGCAGGCACATTTTTCATAATTCAGGGACGAGATATCTCTGGTTCGGTATCTGATCATAGGTATGCCTTCTTTGGTAATTGTAGTAAATACCAGTTCCCCTTTTTCTCCGGGCGGCAATACTTTTTCGGTGACGGGATCAATTATTTCCGGGATAAAATGATCCTCAAAGATATGAAGTCCTGCTTTGCAGGCACATTCACTGGATACTCCTGGTCCGATTATTTCACTCAGGCCATAAATATCGATAGCCGTTATTCCCAAACCCTTCTCGATTTCGTTGCGCATATTATCGGACCAGGGTTCAGCCCCGAAAATACCGGCTTGCAATTTCAGATCCTCTAATCTGAGACCCGACTACCGCAATTCATCTATCATGACCAAAGCATAGGAAGGGGTACAGGCCAGGATCGTAGTTCCCAGATCTTTCATGAGCTGCAGTTGTCTTTTGGTATTGCCGCTGGAAATTGGTATTACTGAGGCCCCGATTTTTTCTGCCCCATAATGAACACCCAAGGCACCGGTGAAAAGTCCGTAGCCGTAAGCGACCTGAACAACAGATTCCCTGGTTGCTCCGGCACAAACTAAGGTCCTGGCTATAACTTCGGACCAGGTATCCAAATCCTTGCAGGTATAACCTACAACAATCTGCTTCCCGGTAGTTCCGGAAGAAGCATGCAACCGAACTATATCACTTAAAGGGACGGCGAATAAGCCGAAGGGATAATAATCCCGCAGATCCTGCTTGGTCATAAACGGCAAATTCTTTAAGTCCTCAACTGATTTGATATCACCCGGTTCCAGATTTATTTGCTGCATTCTTTCCCTGGATGCCGGAACGTTTTGGTAAACTCTTTGCACGGTACTGACAAGTCTTTCAGATTGAATTTTTTTTAGTTCTTCTCTTGACATGCATTCATAGGTTGGATTCCAATACCCCATCTAAACCACTCCTAATCTCAGAAAGCTTTATATCCTGCTTCAAATGCTGCAACATTTACTTTCAGAAGTTTTTCCGGGACAATCTCTCTGATTGCTTCATCCCAAATCTGCTTTTCAATAGCTGTTTTAGCAGCCATTACGCCCAGTAAGACAGAATTGACAGCTTTAATATTGCCACACTCTTTGGCAATGCTCATAGCGTCTAAAACTATAATATTCTTGTACTTCCGGCTGACATTTTCCACGATATCAAGGGGATATTTGGCTTTCCCGGTTATGACCGGCATATGATTTATTTCCTGATCATTAATAACCAGCATCCCGTCAGTTTTCAGATAGTCTGTCCATCTTAAGGCTTCAAGTTTCTCGAAGGCCAGAATAATATCTGCTTCACCTTTTTCCACCAGAGGTGAATGGATCATCCTGCCGTATTTTATATAAGTAGTAACACTGCCGCCTCTCTGAGACATGCCGTGTACTTCGGAAACCTTGACATCAAATTTTTTTTTGATGGCTACGGTCCCAATGATCCTGCTGGCCAGAAGGGTGCCCTGTCCGCCAACACCAACGATCATCGTGCTGAAGTTATCCATTGATATCACCCGCCTTTTCTCCGGTTGCGGTTTCAAAGGCCTTGAAATTGCAGACTTTTGTACATAAACCGCAGCCTGTGCACAATACTTCATTCACTTCCATGAAATCACCCTGATCGACAATCGCCGGACAGCCGATAGCCAGACACTTCCGGCATTTTTTACACTTTTCCGGATTGATCTTCAAGGCCTTGCCAGGTTTGACATCTTTCAATAAGGCACAGGGGCTTTGCGAAATAATCACTGAAGGTTCTGCGGCGGCGATCTCTTCTTGGACAATCTTTTCCAATTCTGCAATATCGAAGGGATCAGCAATCCTTACTCTTTCCACGCCAACTGCCTGGGCAAGTTTGACCAAATCTACCTGTCTGGTGACTTCCCCTTTGATGGTGTAGCCTGTTGCCGGATTATGCTGGTGGCCGGTCATACCTGTTGTGGAATTATCCAGAATTATCACAGTTGCAGTGCCTTTATTATAAACTATGTCTATCAGCCCGGTTATTCCCGAGTGGATAAATGTTGAGTCACCGAGAACGGCTACGGTTTTTTGGCCAAATTGCTCACCTTTGGCGTTAGCCATGCCGTGGGCCATCCCGATACTCGCCCCCATACAGATACATGAATCCATAGCATCACTGGGCGGAAGTGCTCCTAAAGTATAACAGCCGATATCGCCGCTCACATTGAGCTGGAGTTTCCCCAAAATATAAAACAGGCCCCGGTGAGGACACCCCGGACACATTACCGGAGGTCTGACAGGTATGTTCTCGGCCAGCGTTTCCCTGCTCTCCTCTTTGACGCCCAGGATCTTTTCCCTGATCATTTGAGCACTCAGTTCACAGGTAACAATTCTTTTCCGATAACTTTCAGGCCGTTTTTCCTGATCTGATTTTCCAGAAACGGTTCCAATTCTTCAATAATATAAAGGGTTTCTACTTCAGAGGCAAAACTCGCAATCAGATTCTCAGGCAAGGGATGGACCATGCCGATTTTTAAGTATGAAACCTCACCCAAGGCTTCCTTGGCATACTGATAGGCTATACCGCTCGTAATCACACCTATTTTTTTGTTTCCCCATTCTATGGAATTCAGATTGACTGTCTCGGAATATTCCTTTAAGGCAGCCATTCTTTTTTCTACCGCAAGATGTCTGCTCCGGGCATTTACCGGCAACATGACATATTTGGTTAAATCTTTGAGATAATTTTTGAGCTGATAATCTGCCTTTTCTCCTGTTTGTACAATACTTTGGGAATGAGCGACCCTGGTTGTCAAGCGGACTATGACAGGGCAATCAAACCTTTCACTTATCTCGTAAGCTTGTTTCACGTAATCCAAACATTCCTGACTATTGGCAGGTTCCAGCATGGGAACCTTTGCGGCCAGGGCATAATACCTGCTGTCCTGTTCGTTTTGGGAGCTGTGCATGCCCGGATCATCGGCTACAGTTAAGACCAGGCCCCCGTTAACCCCGGTATAGGAGGCTGTAAACAAAGGATCTGCCGCGACATTCAAACCGACATGCTTCATTGAGCAGAGCGCTCTGGCTCCGGCAATAGAAGCCCCCAGGGTAACTTCAAGAGCGATCTTCTCATTTGGGGACCATTCAGCATAAATATCTTTATATTTGGCAATGTTTTCTGTTATTTCAGTACTCGGCGTCCCGGGATAGGCGGCAGCAACTGTAACACCTGCTTCGTAAGCTCCTCTGGCTATGGCTTCATTACCTAGCATCAATTTTTTCATTTGTATTCCCCAGTAAACTCAGTAAAACATAATTCCAGCCGAAATAATTATAGTACTATTTTCTGCTCTTTTCTTCGTTTTTCTGCTCTTTTCTTCGTTTTTATATCTAAATCAGGAGGCTAAAGGCATAACCAGAGCAGTAAGCTGGCTCTGGAGACTCTTCAGTTCGATGAAGCTTGCCGTTATACTATTATTGATAATTTCAGGTCTCAGTCTGATGGGAACTTTTATTGCTCCGGTCAGGTTTTTTCAGACCTGGTGGTTTCTGGCTCCGGGCATTCTGCTGATGCTCAATATTATTAGCTGCAGTATAAACCGGTGGAAAAGCCTTAAAGCAATTCTGCAGGGAGGCAAGATAAAACAGCCGGAAAGTTTTTTCACTGCTGCCGGGCATAAGGCCGGGATTATAGATTCACAGCTGTCTCCTGTGGCAGTATCGCCGTTGCTGGAAAATACCTTAAAAAGGCAAGGTTACAGGGTGCGAAGCGAAGGTGTCGCAGATGGCGTTTGTTTGGCAGCCGATAAAAACAGGTATTTCAGACTTGGGACATATCTGAGTCACTTGAGCCTGATAATTTTCGTCCTCGCTTATCTTATTGGCAGTGTTTTTGGTTTTCGTGACCCCAATTTTATTACTAATTATTGGGTTTGCAGCAATCCTCTTGACCTTCTTCGGCAACTACATTTTCACTGGCCTGCATGTTTACTGATGACTGGAAGAAAACTGACGCCAGAAACAGCCTCAGCAAAGATTCTGTTTGTTCTTTGTGACCTATGTACAAATGTTCTGAGTATTCAGAACATATTGACAAATCTAATCTTATAAGGTATTATTTATTTGCACGAAGTTGACACTGATAGCGTTAAAAGGGTTTCTGTTAAGCCTAGGCACGCTGTGAGGGTAGGCAGATTCCTTGGTAACAAGCGATTTTCTGCCTTTATTTTGTGGTGCAGCATTCCATAATTAACCGGAACTGTAATCGTGAAGGAGGGTGTTGTAAATGGCAGAAAGCATCTACAAAGTAATTGAACTGGTGGGGACAAGTACAGAGTCGTGGGAGAAGGCCGCTGCCGCTGCTGTCGAGACAGCTTCGAAATCACTGGCAGACCTGCGTATCGCCGAGGTTGTCGAGCTGGACATGCAGATCGAGGAAGGTAAAGTTCGCGTTTATAGAGCTAAGGTGAAAGTATCATTTAAGTATCTCGGGGATAAGTAAACTGATCCGGTTCGCTAATAAAAGCAAATTTATTAATAACCAAATTCAATAGCCAGAAGCGGGGGCCGACTCAAGAACAAATCTTGAGTCGGCCCTTTTTTAGAAACACGGCCAGAGGGCTTGAATCATTTCAAAATAGGAGTAAAGTTGGGAAACATCTTGTATTTTGTGCTGAAAATGATTAAAATTATACGAGTGTTTTTAGAAAGTGGAGGAATTTGCAGTGTATTTTAAAAATCTAAATTTTATTTATGTGCTGGACAAAGAAATAAAAATCTCCGAGAAAATAGAAAAAGTGCGTAAGGCATTTCCGGAATTTCCCGAAATAAGCAATCCGGCTAATGATGTCTTTATCGTACATGAACGAAATTCAGCCCTGGGTATGTCACCCTCTCAGATCATGTGCATTTTCTCGGGGGAAGAAAAAATCAATATAACCGATATAGTTGAAAATTTGAACAAGCTATCGAAAATCCTGAATATCAAGGGACAGATAAGGTTGGGCTTAAAGGTTGAAGGATTCGATAAAGTTGATGTCTCCAGTCGAAAACTTTCTCTTACTGCCCATAAAGAAGAGGCTGAAATACTGGATGCAGTAGCGGTGGGCTATCGTTTTATTATCAATAATACTTTTGTGCATGGTGATGTTAAGATCGAACCCTTTCTCAAGGATGAAAATCAGATCTTCTATGACGTATTGCTGCAGACAATAGATACGATACCGGTCAGTGAGGCTGAGAAAGGCTTTAGTGATATCTTTCTGCTGGCGACCGAAAAGGCCGGGAAAGCGGCAGCCTCCTTATTCTGCCTGAAAGAAGAACCCAAGGAAGACAGCAAATTAAATTGAACAGAGACAAGGAAAACGGTCTGAAGAAGATGCTCTGGATCTAGTAAATAAAACAGCCTGGGAGGGCTGTTTTATTATGGGCAAAAATATTTGACCTTGACTGACCTTTGTACTAAAATAAAGATATCTGGTAAGGATGCCTTGGAGCATATCATGATCTCATATTTGTATTATAAGGAGGGAAAAATTTATGGGTTATTTAGTTCCAATGGTTGTAGAACAAACAAATCGTGGGGAGCGCTCCTACGATATATACTCACGTCTCCTGAAAGACCGTATCATCTTCCTGGGTGGAGGAATCGATGATGATGTGGCTAATCTCATCGTTGCGCAAATGCTTTTTTTAGATGCTGAAGATCCGGAAAAAGATATTTTTCTCTATATCAATAGCCCGGGCGGATCCGTAACTGCAGGTATGGCTATCTATGATACCATGCAATATGTCCGTTCCGATGTGCATACGATTTGTATCGGAATGGCGGCCAGTATGGGGGCATTTTTACTGGCAGCCGGGACAAAAGGTAAAAGGACCATCTTGCCGAATGCCGAGGTATTGATTCATCAGCCCTTGATTGGAGGTCATGGAATTTCCGGCCAAGCCACAGAAATTGAGATCCATGCCAAACAGTTGCTGCGCACGAAAGCCAAGCTAAATCGTATTTTAGCTGACAGAACCGGTCAATCCCTGGAAAAAATCGAGGCTGATACCGATCGTGACCGTTATCTGACAGCTGAGGAAGCCAAAGAATACGGGATCGTTGACGAGGTTTTGGAAAAAGTTGAGGAGGTTAAATAGGATAAATAAAAATCCGGGGTATTTATGATGTTTGTGTAATTAAGGGGGGAATGTGCATGCGCAAAATCAGAAAAGCAGTAATTCCGGCTGCAGGACTGGGTACGCGTTTTTTGCCGGCTACCAAGGCTCAGCCCAAGGAAATGCTGCCGATCTTGGATAAACCCACCATTCAATTTATTGTGGAAGAAGCTGTTGCCTCAGGGATTGAAGCAATACTCATAGTTACCGGACGTAATAAGAAAGCGATTGAAGATCATTTTGACTGTTCTGTAGAACTGGAGCTGTTTCTGGAGAAAAAAGAAAAAACAGAGCTTTTAAGTATGGTGCAGGACATTGCGCGGATAGCAGACATTTTTTATGTCCGGCAGAAAGAAGCTTTAGGTTTGGGACATGCTGTGCATGCTGCCCGCAAGTTTATCGGAGACGAACCTTTTGCTGTCTTGCTGGGAGATGATGTTATTGCTTCAGAGGTACCCTGCCTGCGGCAGATGATGGATATTTACGAACAACATGGCAACAGTATTGTCGGCGTTCAGGAAGTGCCCCTGGAAGATACTAATAAATATGGGATCGTCGATGGGGAAATTGTCGGGGAGCGACTCTACAGAGCCCGTGATTTAGTGGAAAAGCCCCGTCCCCAAGACGCTCCGGCAACCCGTTTGGCTATTATGGGACGTTATATCTTGAATCCGGAGATTTTTGATGTTCTGGAGAATCTTGCGCCTGGTAAAGGCGGAGAAATTCAACT
>DDXI01000083.1 GCA_002347475.1 Peptococcaceae bacterium UBA2264 | reverse complement strand
GCATCGGCATTGGGAACCATTTCTACTTCTATAGGCATAGCCCAGGCAGCTGAATGCTCCAGAATCAGTTTTTTCAGCTTGCCGGAGTTGGAAACCGGGGCATCCAGATAAAACTTAACCTCCGGCACGGCTAAACTTTCCAGGGTCTGCTGAATCAGCTGCAAGGCTATTTCAGTCTGAGCAATAATTCTGTAAGATCCTCTCAGGCCTGCCAAATCCCTTAAAACTCCATCATTGCTTAATATGAGCACACTGCCGGATAGGGCCACTTCCAAAATGATCACCAGATTGAAACCGTCGATATACAAACATCCCTCTTTGGCAGCTTCTAAGGGAAGCATAGTTGTTTTTCTTCTCAGGCACTGCTTACGGGACGAGCTCGCCCTCTGCAAAGCAATTCTTTGTCTGGAGGAAAACTGATGGTGTTGGCCCACTAAATCAATTACTGCTTCGGCTTTATAGCCCCTGTCCAGGAGCCACTGCACTTCCTGTTGGGCTATTTTCAGCTCTTTTTCGGCCTGCCCGGAAAACCATTTATAATCTTCCGCAACAAAGCCCCTTCTTACTGATTTTGCAGACAAGCCCGATCCTCCTTTATATTTTTTCAGTTTTGCTTCAAATAATTCAATATTTCCCGGGCATTGGTATCCGGTTTTACTTTTGCAAACACTTTTTCAATCAGGCCTTCTTCATCGATAATAAAGGTTGTACGCACCACACCCATGCTGACCTTGCCGTATGATTTTTTCTCCCGCCAAACACCATAAGCTTGAAGAACCGCAAGTTCCGGGTCCGCAAGCAAAATAAATGGCAGCTTATACTTGTCCGCAAAATTCTGATGAGATTTTTCATTGTCCCTGCTGATTCCTATAACAACAACATTAGCTTGCTTAAATTCATCAAAGACATCTCTAAAGGCACAGGCCTGACGTGTACATCCCGGAGTGTTATCTTTGGGATAGAAATACAAGACAACCTTTTTACCCCTAAAATCAGACAAAGCAACTTTATTGCCGTCCTTATCATTCAAAGTAAAATCAGGTGCCATGGCTCCAGCTGTTAACATCCCTTCTTCCTCCTTATCAGTACTGATTCAGATCTCAGGCATTTAATCAGGTGCCCCAGATTTGCAGCAGTTCTCCTCTTTTGGAAAGAAAAGCACTTCTACAGTAAAATGTGAAGTGCTTAATAATTTAATATTGTTTGATCTGCAAGTCAGCTCATTATGGGCTGTCTGCCTCAGGCGTCATCGTAACTGTAATCAACCACCGAATCAACAGGGTCTCCCTGGGAGTTGAAACTGCCGCAATTCTGACATATCCAATCTTCGCCATCAAAAATAAAATTTGCGAATTCACCGCATTCTATGCAATAGGCTTCAATAGTCTTGTTCATAAACAGTCACCCCACTTTTCTGTATTTAATCATCCTGCATAATACTTTTTCCATGGGTTTCCTGTATAAAGTTTCCTGATATCTGCCAATGCAAAAGCCAGTATGAAAATTATTCTCAATATTATCCATATGTTCTTATATCCATAATACATTATCAGAAAATAGTTTACAAGAGCAATCAGTACTATACCTATCCGCCGTCAAACTCCCCAAATAATTTCTCTTAGGATTTGATCAAAAAAGAAGATCAAACTACACACTAAAAAGATCCCGCAGTTATCACCCTGCGGGATCTTGGATCTAATGTTTTTATTTATTTTTATTGGAGCCTTTTTCCTTGTTTAAACCATAGGCATTGCCTTTTCCATTCCCTGGTTTGTTATTTTGGATTTTACCATCCCCGTCCCAGGCATCATGATCCTCCAGGTAAGATCTTATTTCGGTTTCATAATCTTCATTCGTTTTATCAACACCCTGGAATTCTGTTCCCGGGCCCATTTCCCTGGCAATGTCAGAAATATAATTTCCTCCGCCATAATTGTGTTTGATGCCAAGTTCTTTCAGGATCTTATTAGCTACTGCCGGAGCAGCCGGATTGCTCCCGGCAGCCTGATCACCGTTTTCCCCATCTGAAGTGAGAGTAATCTCAACATTACTTTCTGTGTCTTGTCTTGTGATTATGCCGTCATCATTAATTTCAGCCATGACTTTCACATCAAATATGCCTTCGTCTTGAATATCCCATTCAAGAGTGAAATCATAACCGTCTTCACCAATCTCTTTATCAGATATCGTATCTTCCAAATTGCCGTCAATATAAAGCTTTATCCAGTTTATCTCAGTATTTTCATCTCCAGTGACAGTTCCGGTCACATCATAGGTTTGCGGCAAGGAAGTATATTCCTGGTCTCCGATGGGATCCAGGATAACTTTAAAGTCCTGAACCGCAAGAGCAAATACAGCGAATGAAAGTACGAAAATAATTGTCAGAACCAAAACCAATTTCTTGTTCACAAGATCACTCCTTACTTTTTTCTTATTATCTGCCTTACATATATGCACTGAATGATTAACATAAATTGAGTAATTATTTTAAGTTAGCATCACTCCCTCCCTAATAACACAATAACACAAAAACCGACCATTATTAGTCGGTTACGCTGCCAGCTCACTACCGGGGTATAAGCGTCCAAATGCACCCTCGGTATTCATCGCTCCCTATTGGTTAGTCTGATAATTATACTTATAAGATTATAATACATCAAATATAAGCCAGTCGCAATATTTTTCTGATTATTCTGATATCGTAATGAACTTCGATTATCTATCCCACAGCTCATTTCTTGCTGCTTACGGCAATAACAAGAACCATCTGCATTCCTGAACCCGGTATCTGAGTTCAAAACTTCGCAGCCGGCTGTTAATCATTCCCTGGCAGCCAAAAACAAGCTCGTGGCAGCAGGCATTCTTTTCCTGACTGCGGCTGAGAATTTTAGTGATACAGACAACAGTTTGCCCGCCGTCCTCTGTAATCCTGTACCTTGCCGGGCGCAGAATGCCTTCCGGGGAATGGACAACAATCATCTCTATCGGATACACTGCTTTCATATCAACTGGCCTCTGGCCGTGCTCAAAGTCCCTTTCCTGCATTTTCTCCGCCTCACAGCATATATGTTCTCGGTTTTATCGAACATGTGTTCCTATTATACCTGTGGGCTGCAAGAATATCAAGTCCGGACAATTGGATTATTCGCTCTAAAAATAGCCAAATCAAGTCTGGCCTGAGCCAGATCGGCCTGAGCCAAGGCTCCCGCCTGAAAAAGCTGTTCCAGTCCGGCGTAGTTGTCCCCAGCCTCGCCGTAAGCTTTCTCTGCTTTTTGCACCGTTAACTGAGAAGCCTGTACCCCCAGTTCGAGTTCAGTGGCAGTTTCAGTATAACAGATATAAGCTGCCCAACCCGCAGGTTTGGGCAATATCAAAATTGATAACATATATCCCTATAGATTCTGAAAGTTAAATATTTACTTTGTTACTATTTTACAGCCCGGATTTTTGTTATAATTAGGTTATCACTGATACTTTTTCCTGGTCTGGTCCAGCTGCCAATATAATAACGAAAAGGAGTTGATATTAATGGGTAAGAAAAACCGGGGATTATTCAGCATACTGGCCGTTCTCTTTTTGACTCTGTTTCTGGCTTTCCCAGTCATAGCTCTTGAAACTAAAAGCGGAGACACAGTTTATATCCAGAGCGGTCAAATCAAAGGTCCTTTATTCGTTACAGGAAACATGGTCACAGTTAATGCCGATGTTGAAGGAGATGTTTTTGCGGCCGGTCAATCGATCTCGATCAACGGTACTGTCAGTGGCGATATTATTGCTGCCGGCAACACGATTAATATCTCTGGCAGTGTTTTGGGAGATATTCGTACTGCTGGTAATACTATTGATATCCTTGGACCAGTGGAGGGTAGTGTTACCGCTGCAGGAAACACCATTTCCCTCAAGCAAAGTTCGGCAGTTAAAAAAGACGTGCTGCTGATGGGTAATGTTGTAGAAATATCTTGTCCTGTCGGCAGTCAGGTTATGGGTTCTGCCAATCAAATGAATCTCAACAGTTCAGTTCAGGGTGATGTAAATATTTGGGATGTGCAACAGCTTTATTTGGGACCTAACGCCCTGATTAACGGCAGTATCACTTATCGTTCAGCCAATCAAGCCCAAATTACACCAGGAGCATTAATAGGGGAAATTCAACAGCTTCTGCCTCTGCCTGTACCGGAAAAAATAGTTCCTGAAAAAGGTTTTTCCTGGTTGGCAGCTGTGATACAATTTGTTGCCGGAATCCTGTTCTGGGCAATAATATACCTGCTGTTACCAAAGTTTCTCCCCCGCTTGGAAAAAACTGCCCTACGCTCTCCTTTGCCAAGCCTGGGCTGGGGATTTTTGGCTCTTATAGTCACACCTATTGCTGCCCTGCTCTTGATGGCAACTGTGATCGGTATTCCCCTGGCGCTTATTTTGCTGTTAGTCT
>DDXI01000127.1 GCA_002347475.1 Peptococcaceae bacterium UBA2264 | reverse complement strand
GCAGCCAGAGCCTGGATATCCTCTTTTTGCCCGGTCTGAGCGACCATTGGTATAAAGGTCAGCTGATTTCCCACCAGTTCGGAAGTCAGCTGGCGCAAACTTTTGCCCTCCTGATAGGGCAGCTCAGGCAAGATCAGACCATCTACACCAGCCTCGGCAGCATCCTGTACGAATTTTTCCCAGTCGTACCTTAAGAGGGGATTAAGATAAGTCATTAAAAGCAAGGGGGTAGCATGAGTCTGCCGGAACTGACGAACAAGTTCCAGCACTTTTCTTAATTTCATTCCTGCAGCCAAGGCCCGCTCAGCCGCAGCCTGAATGACAGGACCGTCAGCCATCGGGTCACTGAAAGGAACTCCGAACTCCAGGATATCCACACCGCTGTCAGCTAAACCTCTTAAACGACGCAGGCTGGTTTCCGGATCCGGATCCCCGGCCATTGTGTAAGTTATCAATCTGGTCAATCCCTCGGGAAGCCTCTGCAAAACCTCTTGCAGTCTCTTACTCATGGTCTTCGCCTCCTTCAAGATAAGCTGCCAGGGTTTCCACATCTTTATCACCCCGGCCGGATAAATTAACCACGATGACCTGGTCTGGCGAAAGCTGCACGGCCAGCTTGGCTGCATAGGCTACAGCATGGGCACTTTCCAGGGCCGGCAGGATCCCTTCGGTTTGGCACAGCAATCCACAAGCTCGGACAGCCTCAGCATCCATAATCCGGACATACTCGGCCCGGCCTGTTTCTTTCAGATAACTGTGTTGAGGTCCAACTCCGGGGTAGTCCAGACCGGCCGAAACCGAGTCAGTCATTACTATCTGGCCGTCATCATCCTGGAGGAGATAACTGTAGGATCCCTGGAATACACCTGGCTGGCCTAAAGTCAAAGTAGCAGCATTTTCACCGGTATCGTCACCTTTCCCCCCAGCCTCCACCCCAATCAGGCGCACGGCAGCATCCGGAATAAAGTCCTGGAAAAAGCCGATGGCATTGCTGCCCCCGCCGACACATGCAATCAGCACATCCGGCAGCCGTCCTATTTCCGCAAGAGCCTGCCTGCGGGTTTCTTCCCCGATTATTTTCTGAAAATCGCGCACAATCATGGGATAAGGATGCGGTCCGGCAGCTGTACCGAAGCAATAAAAGGTATCCTCGACATTAGTGATCCAATCCCGGAAAGCTTCGTTGATAGCATCTTTCAGGGTACAGGAACCCAGGGTAACGGAACGGACTTCCGCTCCCAGAAGGCGCATGCGTAAAACATTCAAATGCTGCCGTCTGATGTCTTCCTCCCCCATATAAATCACACAGGCTAAACCGAAGAGGGCACAGGCTGTTGCCGTAGCCACGCCATGCTGACCGGCACCGGTCTCCGCGATCACCCTTGTTTTTCCCATCCGTTTGGCCAGCAAAACCTGGCCCAGGGTATTATTGATCTTGTGGGCACCCGTATGATTCAGATCTTCTCTCTTCAAATAAATCCGGGCGCCTTGAAGCGCTGTACTCAGCCGCTTGGCTTCATAGAACAAGGAAGGCCTTCCAACATACTTTTCCAGAAGTTCCTTAAACTCCCTTTGAAAGTCGGCATCATCTTTGGCTTTATCATAGGCACGTTCCAGTTCCCGCAAGGCCGGGACCAGAGTTTCAGCCACATAAGCACCCCCGTAAGGGCCGAAACGGCCTTTGACATTTCCGGCCGCTTTAAAAAGATCGTGTACTTTACTGCTATACATTGTAGGAATCTCCTTCCCTGACAGGGTCAGTTTTATAGGATATTTTTTTGGTTTTTAAGAGGCTTTTTCCCTTAAAGCCTGCAGTTTAGCCAAAGCCTTGCCTGTATCCAGACTTTTTCTGGCCAGATCTATACCCTCACTGATATTGGCAACCCGGCCGGCAGCAAAAAGGGCCGTTCCGGCATTCAATAATACTATATCACGTTTGGGACCTGTTTTCCCCTCCAAAATGCCTAAAGTAACGCGGGCATTTTCTTCCGGCCCCTCACCTTTGAGATCTTCCAGGGAACAGAGGGTAAAGCCATAGTCTTCCGGAATAATTTCAAAAGGTGTCAGGTTTCCTTCCTCGACCAGGATGGCCCGGCTTTTGCCTGTTAAAGTCACCTCATCCAAACCATCCTCACCAACCACAACCACAGCCCGTTTCCCGCCCAGAATACTCAAAGCCCTGGCCAGTTTTTGCTGGACATCAATAGAGGAGACCCCCAGCAGCTGATAAGAGGCCTTAGCCGGATTCAAAAGCGGCCCCAACAAATTAAAGATAGTCCTCACTCCCAGTTCCCGGCGAAAGGCCCCAACCTTACCCATAGCCGGATGGTAGAGGGGAGCAAAAAGAAAGGCCATACCGATTTCATGCAAATTGGCGCTGCTCTCCTCCGGAGAAAGGCTTATGGGCACTCCCAACTGTTCCAGTACGTCAGCGCTGCCGCTGCGGCTGGAGGCAAAACGGTTTCCGTGCTTAGCCATCGGAACTCCGGCTCCGGCAACCACAAAAGCCACAGTTGTGGAAATATTAAAGGTTCCGGCACCGTCTCCGCCGGTTCCGCAGGTATCCATGCATCCTTCCGGCGCGGAGATTATATTACTTAAGCCGCGTAATATTTTGGCAAAACCGGCGATTTCCTCCGCGCTTTCACCTTTCATGCGCAAACCCATGAGCAAAGCCCCTATCTGAGAGGGGGTAAGTTCACCCTCTAAAAGTTCAGTCATTACTCTGGCTGATAAATCCAGGGTCAAATCTTTGCCGGCGACGATATCATTAAGTGCTTCCTTGATTCCGTTCATTTCCCGATCTCCCTTTCTGTTCTCTTAATATTTTACTGTCAGCTGATCTTCCGTGTTTCAGGCTGACTGGACCCATTCGTCTTCCGGGTTATGTCCAGAAAAGCCTGCAGAATCTTTGCCCCGTCCGGGGTAAGAATACTCTCGGGATGAAATTGTAACCCGTAGAAAGGATGGCAGCAATGCTGGATAGCCATGACCAAACCCTCCGCCGTGCGGGCTGTTACCTGCCATTGTTCATCCAGGCTTGCTTCTTCCACGATCAGGGAATGATAACGGCCGACCACAAATCCCTGTTCCAGTTCTTTCAGCAGACCCTCGCCGGAATGAAAAACCGGCGATTGTTTGCCGTGAACGATTTCCGGAGCCCTGCTCACTATTCCGCCAAAAGCAGCTGCCAAAGCCTGATGACCCAGACATACTCCTAAAAGGGGTATGATCTGACCGGAATCTGCTTTCCGGGCCACAGTCCGCAGCAAATCAACAGAGATTCCTGCCTCATTGGGGGTGCAGGGCCCAGGGGAAATTATGATACCTTCCGGTTCCTCAGCCAGGATATCTTCCACACTTTTTTCATCATTACGGCATACCCTGATTACTCCGCCCAGGCGTCCCAGTTCCTGCACTAAATTATAGGTAAAAGAATCATAATTATCAATTATGGTCAACACATTCATCCACCACCTTCATCAAAGCCTGAGCCTTATGGAGTGTTTCCTGATACTCCATTTCCGGCTGGGAATCGTATACAATACCGGCTCCGGCCTGCACGCAGACCTGCCCGGGAGTCATTCTCAAGGTCCTGATCGTAATGCAGAAATCCACGTCTCCGTTCCAGCGCACTATTCCCAAAGCCCCACCGTAAGCCCCTCTGGTGTCTGTCTCCAGCTCCTGCAGAATTTCCATGGCTCTCACTTTGGGAGCGCCGCTTAATGTTCCTGCCGGGAAAGTAGCCTGGAGGGCAGATAAGCCGTCATAAGGAGGCTGTAAATCACCTTCAACTGTGGAAACCAGATGCATAACATGGGAGAAACGCTGGACTTCAGAATATTGGGTCACTTGGACACTGCCATAGCTGGCAACCCGTCCTATATCATTGCGCCCTAAATCGACCAGCATGGCATGTTCGGCATTTTCTTTGATATCCTGTTTCAGTTCTTCCGCCAACTGCTGGTCTTCGGCTGAGGTTTTCCCCCTGGGCCGGGTGCCGGCAATGGGCCGAGTACTGATCCGGGAACCAACAGTAGAAACTATTAATTCCGGGGAACTTCCTACCAGGGTTTCCTCTTCGCCCTGAATGCAGAACAGATAAGGGGAAGGATTGAGAACCCGTAATTTACGGTAGAAAGTCCAGGGTGAAAAACCTGCCGGGCGATAAAATTTCTGGGAAAAAACTGCCTGGAAAATATCCCCAGCCCGGATGTACTCCTGAATGCGCAAAATATTGCTGACGAAAGTTTCCTTGGCCATGTTGCTTTGCCATTTTTCATTCAGGCTGATTGTCGCCGGTTTGCCGGCCTTTGCTGCGCTCTTGGCCGCTGGCTGCGGGAGCTGCTCTTGAAAGTCCGCAGTCAAGGCAGCTATCTTCTTTTGAATTGCGCTTTCCCAGACTGCCAGGGATTGCAGGACATCTTCAGCTTCTTCTCCGAATATCTCCAGAACCAGGCGTTTTGTCTGAGGCAGGAGCACTATATTGACCGGACAAAGTCGGAAAAAGAATTTAGGATTGGATTGGGCTGTTGAAGGTCTCTGCCATTGCAGACCCCATTCGTAATCAAGATATCCTATCAGACCGCTTTCCATATGAGTACTCAAATCTGTCGGGCCGGAATCTGCCTCTGAGCGGATGGCCTGTTCTTCCCCGCTATCCTGCAGGGTTTGATCCAGCAGAATGCAGTCCTCTATCCAGGCTTGCATAAAGCGGCGTAAATCAGCGAGCGGCTCCTGTCCTGTCTGTTTCTCACCTTTTATAATCCAGCCGCTGCCAAATCCCAGATAGGAACGTTCGGTCTTGCCCTCTTTACCCTCGAGGAGATTCATGCACGGCTGCCCTAATTCCTGACCCAATTGGACTAAAACTAAAATTAATTCACTTTGATATTCCGGTCTGGGATCCAGATCCCATTCCCGTTTGCATATCAACATTACTCTCACCTGCTCTCTCGCTCATACCTTATGCCCGAAGTTATGAACAACTATTTAGCAAAATTTAAACATAAAAAAACCAGCACCCAAATGAGCACTGGTTGGATTTCCAAGTACCAACTGACAGCGTCCTCATCTCAGCTCAGCTCAACTCATCTACGCTCTGCTCTGATTCTCAACTATACTATTACTGTACTGTACTTCTGACCTATTCTCTGCTGTTAAACTCAAGTGTACCGGTTTTTCTAAACTTTCCCTATTCAGAACAGACAGCTCACTCCCGGCTGTCTCATCCTGCTCAGGAACACTCAATTGCTAATATTATAGCGGAAATATCTCCATTATTCAAGTTATTAATATTATTTTTACACCATTCATATCTCAGGTCACCAAATCCATACGCAGTGATGCCGCCTTATGTAAATAAACGTGTTTGATCTCCTTTTGACTGAGCGAGGTGTTCACATGAAGCAGAATTCTGATACATAACTGAATTGCCCCCGGGACAGGAATTTCCGTGGCACAAATCATGGGAACTCTCTCCCAGCCAATTTCCCGGGCACTTGAAGCCGGAAAATAAGCATTTAAATCCGGAGTGACCGTAAACAGGGCACTGATAACATCTTCCAGAGATATTGAATTTTCGGCAATGAGCGCCTGCAGTAACTCCTTGGTTGCTGCTCTGATCAATTCAGCACTATTTTCTTCTACCGTCGTAGCTCCCCTTATTCCCCTAACACACATCTGGTTTAATAACCCCCTATTTTTATTTTTATTCCCATTTTGGTGCAACCCGATGTCCCAGTCCGATAGCAACTTCATCCAAATGCAGCAAACCTACCCCAACAAAAACAGCCACGCTCAGATGCTCATCCCGGCGGGCTATGGCAATCTTCCCTCCGATATTCAGACCCAGAGCCTTGGGCATAATCTGGGTTAAAGCTTCCCTGGTCGCTCCGGCAACAGCCCCTTCATCGCTGTGGATTTCCTTGATTACACCTTCGCGTCTGGCCGAAACAACCGCCCGCTCCACTATTTTCCTGATAGCACTTATATACTCGCCACCGTAATCAGCGGCTGCTGTTCTTATTCCTTCGCGAGTATACTGCTCTTTTAAATAAATTTCTTCTTCCCTGCTTTCACTCATGGCCATGCGCAGAGCCGCAGAGGCAACTTTTTTACTCTGGGCAATCATCGTCTTTCTTCCTTTCTGCCAAGGCTGTTGAGAATTATATTCCACATTGCTCACTCTATATCCTGCCTAAAAAGACACCCTCCTGGTGTCTTCATTTAAGAATGGGCTAAAATAAACTCTCCCGCGGCCCGTCCGGCCCTGTAACCCATAGCAAAGGCCGCCTGGAGGTTATAACCGCCGGTAACTCCGTCGACATCAACTACCTCCCCGGCCCAGTAAAGACCGTCCACAATTTTGGAAGCCATAGTCTTGGGGTTGATTTCTTTGACCTCTACTCCGCCGGCTGTCACTATGGCGGCTGCCAGAGGCAGAACATCTGTGACTGTTAAGGGCAGTTTCTGGAGTAATAACCCGAGTTTTCTTCTTTCCTCCCGGGTAATCTGATGCATGACCCGCTCGGGACTGATCCCGGAAAGTCTGATTATGACGGGAATAAGACTTTTGGGCAGCAGATCGTTCAGGGAATTTTTGAATTGTTTATTGCTGCAGGCCTGAAAATCCCGCTGCAGGCGTGAATCCAGTTGCTCTGCTTTAAGAGCAGGTTTTAAGTTGATCTCCAAACGAACCTCCTGCCCCTGAGCCAGAGCTTCCCCGGCCAAACGGCTCAGAGTGAGAATAATGGGACCAGAGACCCCGAAATGGGTAAAAAGCATCTCCCCGAATTCGCTGGCCTGTTTTTTGCCGGCAAACCAGAGAGAGGCCTCGACATTACGCAAAGCCAGACCCTGAACCTCCCTGACCCAGGTTTCCGCAGTCCGCAAAGGAACCAGGGCCGGCCGCAGGGGGATGACCTGATGCCCGGCATGGCTGGCAAAACGATAACCATCGCCGGTGGAACCTGTAGCCGGATAGGAGGCCCCACCGGTACTGATAATGACTGCCTTGGCGGCCAGGATTTCCCCACCGGCCAAACGAACTCCCTTAACCTGTCCCTTCTCGAACAGGATCTCTTTTGCTGCCGTACCGGTACGGATCTCAACTCCTGTTTTGCGCAGGAATTTTTCCAGAGCTGTGACAATGATCCGGGCATCATCGGAAACCGGAAAGACCCGTCCCCCGCGTTCCACCTTTGTCTCCACTCCCAGATCAGCAAAAAAGCGGCGCAAGCTGAGATTATCAAATTCGCGCAGGACACCCTGCAGAAAGCGGCCATTGCCGGGATAATGCCTGATAAATTCTGCTATATTTTCATCATTGGTCAGATTGCAGCGTCCTTTGCCGGAAATGGCAATCTTCTTGCCCAGAACTTCCATCTTTTCGAGCAGTAACACTTTTGCTCCTCTTAAAGCAGCTTGTCCGGCAGCCATCATCCCGGCTGCCCCCCCGCCTATTACGATCAACTGTTCGAGCGACATATTTCTTATCCTCTTCCTTTACATAAGAACGTGTTTATGATAAATGTGGAGCTAAACAAATATTGGCATGAAAAGAAGTGCAACGATTTAATCTCATCCCTTACTTAGCGCCCTTTTTATGTTAAACTACAATTAGTAAATGATCTGACAGTAATTGATCTTATTCATAAGGTAGGACCTTGTCTGAAGTAAGGAGGAGTTTAAATGAGTATTGACCTGCGCACCTCAATCATTGTTCAGCTCTCAGCCGCAGCAGCAGTCAACACCCTGCCGGCTTTACGCACAGCCATAACCGCAGCTCTCGGTGAGGGCTTCAGCAAAGAGGAAATCCAGGCTATTTTAGATCAGGTCACAGAAATACAACAACAGCCTATTTCCCACACTCAGCACTTGGTACATCAGATGCTGCGGGAACCGGCTAAAAAGCCATCCGCTCATACCTCAGGCTGTTCCTGTGGTCATTGTTAGAAATATGTACTAGCGGGAGTATTTTTGTTCCAGGACCCTTATTTCCTGTTGATAAGCCTGACTCAGGTTAAAAAACAAACGTTCCAGATCCAAACGATGAATACTGACCGTATCAGGACTCAAAATCTCTATTTTCCGAAATTCCGGTTTCAGCAGCATGGGCAGCAAGTCCTCGATATTTTCCACCCGAAGGGTCAGCAGTACCGGGGCATAAGCTATTTCCTGCTGCCGGCGGCCTACCAATTCATCCACAGAATATACTTCCAGGCTATAATCTACATCCTCCAGGACTACTCCCTGCAGAGGCACATTGCGTAACATCGCCACCTGTTTCTCTCTTAATGATTCAGCAACCTGTTCCCTGGTCTTCCCACCGATAAAAAGCGGGCCTAAATGTCTCTCTCCCCGGATATCCAGCCTGATACGTACCCTCAGATGTTCGAGCAAAAGTTCATCACCGATTCTAATCTTCATCTCTGTTCATCACACTCTTCCTCTTCCGTATTTTAATCATTATATTCAGAAGTTGATTTTGTCTGCTGTTTTTATTATCAATTATGAATTGTAAGGTAAACCTGCCTGCCTGTAAAGACTCTTTATCTCTTGCCGGGTAAGAGGTCTGAATTTACCGGGCTTTAAAGCAGAATCTGTCAGAGGACCAAACCTTATCCGCTCCAATTTGATTACCGGAGACCCTACGGCAGCGAACATGCGTCTAATCTGACGATTTCGGCCCTCATGAATAGTTATTTCCCAAACCCCCAGATCCTGATCTTTCACAAGCCGGGATTTCTGCGCTTTGGCCGGGGCCGTCAGTCCATCCTCCAATAAAACTCCCTGCCGCAAGATTGCTGTTTGGGAAGGATCCAAAGGCTCCTTCAGCCAAACCCGGTAAGTTTTTTCCACACCAAAACCGGGATGCATCAAGCGATGGGCCAGTTCTCCGTCATTGGTTATGAGCAATAAACCAGACGTATCCCAATCCAGTCTGCCCACAGGATATATCCTTACCGGAAGGTCAGCCAATATGTCCAGAACTGTTTTTCTGCCTCTGGGATCACTGCTGCTGGTGATAACTCCTGTGGGTTTATTCAGCAAATAGTACTGCAGAGTTTCCTGCTGCAGCACAGGTTTGCCATCGATCTCGATCCGATCTCCGGGCCCAACTTTTGTTCCCAGAGTGGTAACCTGCAAACCGTTAACACTGACTCTTCCCGCCAGAATCATTTGTTCGGCATGACGCCGGGAAGCAAGCCCCGCCCTGGCTATATATTTTTGCAACCTCATCTGTTCCCTGTTTTCATGACCGCAAACTGTTATCACCCAAATCCATTTGTTCTGTCTCCAGATATTCTTCAGTATAGTATACCACAGGTAGAATCAAAGCCTGAAGATCAATAAACTTCAGATGCAGAAACAGAGCATCTGAAGTTTATTCATTTTCATCCGTCTCTGTTGTTAAAGATGGTAAATCCTTAAGGGAAGCCAA
>DDXI01000022.1:6066-10651 GCA_002347475.1 Peptococcaceae bacterium UBA2264 | reverse complement strand
TTGCTGGAATGGTTGTGGGAGCTTAAAGATTCAAAGCGTTCCGTTGACAGTACCATATCCCAGGCTGCTTTAAGGGAAATGGCCTTTAATCAGCTGGCTGATCTGGTCCGCCAGAGTTTAAATATGGCAGCAGTGCGCTCGATCATGGGATTATGATCATGTCGCCTCTGATGCTCTCCGCAGCTTTTCTGCTCGATCAAATTATTGGTGATCCGGCAAGGATCACCCATCCTGTTGTTTTAATGGGTAAAATTATAGCCTATCTGGATAAGAAGCTTAACTCAGGCAGTGCCCAAATCCGGCGCTGGCGGGGAATCGTTTTGACAGTTATCCTGGCAGGAGGCAGTTATCTTCTGACCTGGGGTTTGCTCCAAATATCAGGATTGCTTCATCCTTATCTGAAAGCCGGAGTGGAAATTTACCTTGTGGCGACTACAATAGCTTCAAAATCCCTTCTGGAAGCAGGAAGGGGAGTTCTGACGGAATTGCAAAAATCTGATCTGGCCCAGGCCCGTTTGCGCTTGTCCTGGCTGGTCAGCCGCGATACCACTGACTTGCCGGAGAAGGATATTGTCAGGGGAACAATAGAAACACTGGCCGAGAATTTCGTTGACGGCATACTGTCCCCCCTCTTTTTCGCCGCTCTGGGAGGAGCGCCCCTGGCTATGGCTTTTAAAGCAGTGAGTACTCTGGATTCCATGGTGGGTTACCGCAATGAGCGCTACAGCGATTTTGGCTGGTTTTCAGCGCGTTCTGATGATTGGGCTAATTTTATCCCCGCCAGACTCTGCGTCCCGATTTTACTGGCAGCAGGCTGGGTCTCCAGGCTGCCTGTCGAACAGGCCTGGCAAACCTGGCAGCGGGATGCCGGCAAACATCCCAGCCCCAATGGTGGAAATCCGGAAAGTATTGTTGCCGGCTTACTGGGCATACGTCTGGGCGGTATTAATATCTATCATGGACAAGAACATTACCGGGCTGAAATGGGGGAGGCCCGGCATACGGCCACAGCCCGGGATATCACTGAGACTCTGGCCCTGATTCAACTGGCCAACTGGCTGGCCCTCATTCCCATTCTGATTCTTTCAGCCCTGGTATTTTATCTATTTTAAAAGACCATTATGATTGCTGAAGAATCAGCAAAATCGTAATTATCCGCATACTTTATCTAAGGAGAAATCTTATGCATATACCCAGAATTGTAATTGCCGGAACTCATAGCAGTGTAGGAAAAACCACCATAGCTACCGGTCTTATGGCAGCCCTGAAACTGCGCGGACGATCGGTTCAGGGCTATAAAGTAGGCCCGGACTATATCGATCCCAGTTATCATACTGCGGCGACCGGCCAGCCCTCCCGAAATTTGGACCGCTGGCTTCTGGGGTCATATTTGAATTCTGTCTTCAGCCAAAGTGCTGAGGGAAATTGGGCCGTAATTGAGGGTGTGATGGGAATGTTTGACGGCATGAGCGGCACCAGCGGATTTGGCAGTACAGCCGATATCGCCAAGGAACTTCAGGCACCTGTTATTTTGATCGTTGATGCCTCATCCATGGCCAGAAGTGCTGCCGCTTTGATTCACGGCTTTAAAACCTTCGATCCCGATGTAAATTTGGCCGGGGTTATCTTCAACCGTGTAAAATCAGCCATGCAGGAAAAAATGCTCGAAGAAGCCGTGCGAGAATTAGATGTAGAGGTAGTTGGCAATATCCCCCGGGAAGTTAATTTACAGTTATCAGAGCGTCATTTAGGTTTAATTCCTGTGGGAGAACAGTTGCTGGAAAAGGGTTATCTGCACGACCTGACAGATCTTGTAAGCAGGCATGTCGATTTGGAAAAGGTTGAGAGGATTATGGAACAGGCCCCTGCTTATGCAGCTCCTGAGAGTAAATTATGGCCTTCTACCAAACCTCCTGAGTCTATGAAAAAAAAGTTGAGAATTGGCATTGCCTGGGATGAGGCCTTTCTTTTCTACTATCATGATGCTCTGAATCTTGCCGGCACAAAAGGCTTGGAATTAATTCCTTTCAGTCCTTTGCACGATCGGGAACTGCCCCCTGCTTTGGATGGTCTATGGCTGGGCGGAGGCTTTCCGGAACTGCATCTTGATAAATTAGCAGAAAATCAAAATATAATGGAATCTATTCGTCAATTTGCCCGTTCCGAAAAACCTATATATGCTGAATGCGGTGGCTATATGTACCTGGGGGAAGCCATTACAGATTTTAATTCTCATAGTTATCCGGTTACCGGCTTAATACCTATGACCGCGGAAATGACGTCCCGCCTGCAAAATATGGGCTATCGGCAAGGAATTTTTCAAACCACTAACTTTCTCGGCCCCAAAGGAACAGTAGTTCATGGCCATGAATTTCATTATTCCCAGGTAACTTATAAAAATAATCCTCCGTATGCCTATCAATTATTCAGAGGAGACACTCCGGATCGCTTGGAGGGATATGCCTGCCACAATGTCGTAGCTTCCTATCTACATCTGCATTTTAGCGGCTATCCCGAGCTACTGGAACACTGGGCAGCCAGTCAGAGCGGCGGGTCAGGATCATGATCACTGTATATACCGGGAACGGCAAGGGCAAAACCACGTCTGCCCTGAGTGAAGCCCTGCTTGCTCTGAGTGAAAATAAAAAAGTGGTAATGATTCAACTTCTCAAGGGCAGCACTTATTCCGGTGAACTTACCGCCCTTTATCGTTTGGGAATACCGCTAGTGCAATTTGGAATAGGCTGCCGTTGGTCAAGTATGATACGAAGCGGCTTAAAGCATTGTACCAATTGCGGGGAATGCTTCCGCGCTAATCGCGATCCTGAGACAGCCTTGTTACTCATGCAAAAAGCTCTGGACTATTTGCATGAGATTGTCAGAAATCGGGAATTCGATGTGATAATCCTGGACGAAATAAGTCATGCTCTAAACTATGGTTTTTTGCCATCAGAAAAACTTCTTCAGTTATTAAGAGAGAATGATAAGATACATTGGATTTTGACAGGTCGTAATATGCCGCTTGAACTTTTAACAACAGCTGATTCCTGGTCGGAATTAAGAGAAGCCAAACACCCTTTTAGACAGGGTATGCCCAGTCGCAGGGGAATCGAATATTAGGAATCTTAAATGGAGAGTGATAGAGAATGCACGGTGGAAACCTGCGCCGGGCCAGAGAAGTATACGGTTTACCAGGCTTTTTGGATTTATCGGCTAATATAAATCCCTTCGGTCCTCCGGATAGTGTTTGGGATAAAATCAAAGAAATGCTTCCGGAGATAGTTAATTATCCTGATCCCGAGAGCAAACAATTAAGAACCGAACTAGCCTCTCAATTTGATCTTCCCCTGAACTGCATTATGGCTGGTAATGGGGCTGGGGAACTACTGTTCACTCTGGCTCAGGCCTTAAAACCTGGAAAAGTTGCTATTCCTATGCCTTCTTTCAGTGAATATGAACATGCCGCCCGGGCAGTTGCTGCAGATATTTCCTATATCCCGCTGGGTGTTCAGGGCTGGGCAGGATTACCGCCCTTGATGACCCCTCTGGATAGAGAGGATTTCAAAAACGTCTGGCGACAACATCTCAGAGGCTGTGACTTATTGTTTCTCTGCTCTCCTCACAACCCCACAGGCAGTGTAATTGCCAGAGAACATTTTCTATTATTACTGGAGATTACCAAAGAAGAGGCTTGCCATATTATTTTTGACGAATCTTTCTATGATTTTCTCCTGGAAGATACCCGTTGGTCGGCCCGTTCAGACCTTCACAACAATCCCCATCTGATCGTTCTATACTCCATGACCAAATTCTACAGCTTGCCGGGACTGCGGCTTGGCGTTTGTTTCGCTTCCCCTGAGCTGATTTCTCAATCCCGCCGTTTTAGAGATCCCTGGTCAGTCAATGTTCTGGCTGAGCAAGCGGGAATAGCAGCACTTCAGGACAAATCATATCCTGCCCGGGTGCGCCGTAAGCTTGCGGAGAGCAAAGAATTTTTTCAGACAAATTTTGCTAAACAAGCTCCCCAGTCTCTGAAACTCTGGCCCGGTGCGGTGAATTTCGTTTTAATTCAGCTTCTGGATCGGTCCTCCGGTGAGTTAGCAGCTGAACTTGCCAAACAGGGTATTCTTGTCCGGGACTGTGCAAACTTTAAGGGTCTTCAAGGCTCCTTTATCCGGGTAGCAATCAAGGATATTCCCAGCATGCAGCGTTTACTGGACAGTTTGGCTTTGCTGACTTCAAAAACTGCAGTTCCGCATGTTTGAGGGTAACTCGGTGCTGTTTATCCAAGCAGGTATTCATAGAGGATATCTGCTTTATACTTCTTGCCAACAGCATATGATTTACAGTTAAACATTAGTTTATGACTATTGATGCTGCAATATCGACCACTCGCAGAAATTATACTGAATGTTTAAAAAAAACAGGATAAACTTATCCTATAATTAATTTATTTAGATTGAGTATAAAATCTGGAAAATGGAAGGGGAACTTGAAATTGGCCTATGAAAATATTTTATTAGAACGTAAAAACGATATAGCTATTCTGACAATTAATCGTCCCAAGGCATTGAATGCGTTAAAC
>DDXI01000022.1:0-6050 GCA_002347475.1 Peptococcaceae bacterium UBA2264 | reverse complement strand
AAAGCCTTTGTTGCCGGCGCCGATATTTCCAATATGAAGGATTTCAGTCCTATGGAGGGCCGTAATTTTGCTCAACAAGGTCAGGCTGTTTTACGTAAATTAGAACTTCTTCCTCAGCCGGTGATTGCAGCAATCAAAGGCTATGCTCTTGGCGGCGGTTGTGAATTAGCCATCTCCTGCGATATTCGCATAGCTGGGGAAAATGCTAAGCTCGGGGTTCCTGAAGTTACCTTGGGACTTTGTCCGGGATTTGGCGGAACCCAACGTTTACCGCGCCTACTGGGAACCGGAGTTGCCAATCAATTGGTATTTACGGGTGATATGGTCGATGCCAATGAAGCTTTGAGAATCGGTTTAGTCAATCAGGTTGTTCCTTTAGATAAAGTAATGGATGAAGCTATGGCTATGGCTGCTAAAATTGCCAGCCGGGGTTCGGTAGCAGTTCAGTTGGCCAAGAGCTCCGTGCAGCGTGGGATCAATATGGATATGGACAGCGCCTTGGCTTATGAAGCTGAGATATTTTCCATTCTTTTCAGCACTACTGATCAGAAAGAAGGCTGCTCCGCCTTCCTGGAAAAACGCAAAGCCAATTTTACCGGCAAATAATCAACACCCCAGATCATGTTCTTCAAGATGCTAAAAAGGAATTTGCTTTTTTAAGTAAATTCCTTTTTAGCTTTTAATCTAAAATTTGTATATCATACCTCTAAGTCGAAATTAGCCGGGAATATCCAAAGAAAATGAGTGCTGACTTCCATTGATTGTTAAATTATAGTAAATAAGCTGGATTATTATTGTTCTTTATTATTGTTCTGGTGGTATACTTATCTTAAGTAGAGTATTTTCTTTAAAGACGGGGTAATTATCTGAATGTTAGGAGGTAATTAAGATGACTATTCGAGTAGCAATTAATGGATTTGGCAGAATTGGCAGGTTGGCTTTACGAGTTGCTTTAACCAAATCAGCCCCTATCAAGATTGTAGCCGTCAATGATTTAGGAAAGCCGGATATGTCGGCCCATTTGTTGAAGTATGATTCAGTTCATGGAATTTTGCCCTTTTCTGTGGAAGTTAAAGGACATACCATGATTGCCCACGGAAATGAGATTGAGATTTTAGCTCAAAAAAATCCCCTGGATTTGCCCTGGAAAGATCTCGGCATAGATGTTGTTATTGAATCAACGGGTATGTATACTGAGCGAGAGGGCGCAGCCAAGCATATAACCGCAGGCGCCAAAAAAGTTGTTATTTCGGCCCCCGGCAAAAACGAAGATATTACAATAGTTATGGGCATAAATGACGATAAATATGATCCCGGAAAACATCATATTATTTCCAATGCTTCCTGTACGACGAATGGCTTGGCCCCTGTGGCCAAAGTTCTTCAGGAGGAATTCGGGATAGAGGCAGGGATGATGACTACAATTCATTCTGTTACCAACGACCAGCGCATTCTGGATTTAGCACATGAGGATTGGCGGCGTTCCCGGGCAGCGTACCAATCCATGATCCCGACAACTTCGGGTGCGGCCAAAGCGGTTGCTCTTGTTCTGCCGGAATTGAAAGGGAAATTGACCGGTTTGGCTGTCCGCGTGCCGACACCGGATGTTTCTCTTGTCGACTTCGTGGCTAATCTGACCCGTCCGACAACAGCAGAAGAAGTAAATGCCAAATTGGAAGCAGCCGCCAATGGCTATTTAAAAGATATCCTGGACATTTCCTATTTACCGCTGGTATCCATTGATTATAAAGGTAACCCCGTCAGTTCCATTGTTGATGGCTTATCCACCATGATGCTCGGAAAGAACATGGTGAAGGTCCTGGCCTGGTATGACAATGAGATAGGTTATTCCCACAGATTAATTGATCTGGTTTCTCTGATAGCCGCAAAGGGATTATAAATAAGGACTGATACGAGAATTCATTAGCTAGCACCTTACTCCATTCACACGCCGTCGTAGATACTTGTTTGTTCACTGCAGGAACTTTACGCGCAGAGCGCTGCTCTGTTTAACGTTCATTATGTAAGGGCGCCAGGCAGTTGCTATGACGATGATTCCTGATGATTTGGTGGAAACAATCGTCTGGAACCGGTGGTCATTTATGTAATATTACTTAGAGCTGAATGGGCGTTCCTGTGTAAAATGATCTTCTCAAAGAAAAGGGGCTGAACTCAAATTTATTTTTGAGTTCAGCCCCTTTTTGCTTATGCCGGTAAATACTGCATCGCAGAACATACATCAGACCAGTCTTACTGAATTGTTTTTTTGGGGATCCCGGCTTGCTCCAGTGTTTGTAACACCTGTTTGCGGATATAAGCCAGGTACTCCTGACGAAGTGCTTCCTGTTCGGCTTTTTCCCACTCTTCCAGGCCTTCAGTTCTTTGTTTTTGGGATAATTCATTTATTCTGGCTATCAGCTGATCGACAGATGCTTCATTCATATGGTGTGCTCCCTTCTACTGTTATTAGCCTAATGATAGCACTATTGGTCTCTAAACCTGATCGCTGCCTCTTAATTGTTTACTTCAATTATAGCATGCTCACCATAAAAGTAACAATTTGGTTTTATTTTGTCTTGAATCCGTGGTATAATCTATAAGTGTTTTTTAAAAATTAGAAGGGGGCAGAAATGACTAAACCGGAATTGACAAAAATAATAGCAGCTGTTAACAATAAAATAGTTCTGCCAATTGCTAAAATAAGAAATGTAGAAATAATTGCTAAAATCAGGAATATGGAAATCAGACGTTTAATAAAACATACTTTCGCGGAAACAGGGGCAAAACTTAAATCCATTCCTTGGCGGTCACGTAAAGTTTGGGGTCCGGCTTTAATTCTGCTTATGGCAGCTGCAGGTACCGGATACTATCTTAATACTACAGTTTCTGCAGCAATGATATACATAAACGGACAGCAGATTGGCATTGTCAACAGTGTTGAGCAAGGAAAACAGCTGGTCGAAGAAGTTTTGAGAAAAGAGGGTCAGACGATAGGGCAAACTGCCCGTACTCATGATCAGATTGACTACAGGAGTACTCGCCTTAAAAAGGGTGTTATTAATAGCGGCTGTTTGAGCGAGAGTGATCTCAGCAATAATTTAACAACCTATGTTGATGGGGTGGAATTAAATATTGCCGGCGAAAATATTGCCATCCTGCCAAGTCAGGATGATGTTCAGAACACTTTAAAAGCATTTCAGGATTATTATAATAAGCCCAGTGACTCTAATGTGATCGATACTGTGAATTTTGTAGAAGAAATTGCCACAGAACAGATCGAAACTCAACCAGAGGAAATTCAGACAGCCGACATGGTTCTGGACAAACTGATAAAAGGAAAAACTGCCAGTATAGATTATATTGTCAAAGAGACTGATACCTGGTGGCAAATAGCCCGCAATAACAATATGCTGACCAAAGAAGTTTTGGCCTGTAATCCCGGAGCAACAGAAAATACCGCTCTCCGACCCGGTCAGAATATCAAAATTGCATCTTCTGTTCCCTATCTGACAGTTATCAGTGAAGGTGTTCTTACTCAAACTCAAGCTATACCCTTTGAGGTCCAGAATATAACCGATGAATCTCTCGCCGAAGGTAAGCAGGTTGTCAAGCAAGAGGGAAGCGAGGGCCTGAAACAAATCACCACCGCCTATACTCAAAAAAACGGTACATATATTGAGAAGAAAGTATTGGACGAGCACATAACCAAACAACCAGTAACCCAAATCGTCGCTAAAGCTCCGAGCCTGGTTATTTATTCCATCGCTTCTGCTTCTTCCCGGGGATCTGCCAGAATATCCGGTTTAAGCTGGCCCGTGAAAGGCTATGTCAGTTCTCCTTATGGCTATCGCTCCCGGGATTTCCATTCCGGAATCGATATAGCCGCCGGTACCGGCACACCTATTACGGCCTCAGCCTCAGGAACTGTTTCACAAGCCTGCTATTCGGGAGGATATGGTAATATGATTCTTATTAATCACGGGAACGGGGTAATGACTCGCTATGGCCATGCTTCCAAACTAATGGTTTCAGCCGGTCAGCATGTAAACAAGGGTCAGACGATTGGCCTGGTTGGATCAACAGGTATCTCTACCGGACCGCATCTGCATTTTGAAGTGATTATCAACGGACAGACGATCAACCCAATAACTAATCTGCCTTAAACACTAACCGTAATAAAATAGATTCACTGGTACTGATTTCAAGAAACCAGGGGTGCAAATAACGCCCCCTGGTTTCTTATTATAATAAGCAAATAATGGACAAAGCTATATTTGATATACAACAATTAACACATTCTAATCAGACATAAATATCGTAATAGAGACATTATTAGACAATATCAGTGTAAATGATACATACTAATAGGACGAATGTAGTAAAATTAATACACACTATTTAGTAAAGTAAGACAAAAATAAGCAGGAATTTCGTAATTGAGGTTGAATAATACATTATACATACTGCAATACAAAAAAATATTTAGTTTAAGGAGGCTTATTCATCATGACTGTCAATGTAGCAATAAGTGGATTTGGTAGAATTGGTCGTTATGCTTTACGGGCAGCAATCAGCAACAATTTCCCGTTTGAAATCACAGCCATTAATGGGGGAAAACCCGAACTTATGGCTCATTTATTGAAATATGATTCTGTTCATGGGATTTTTCCTTATGATGTTGAATTAAAAGAAGACAAAATGATAGTTAATGGCAAGGAAATAAAGCTTGTATCCGACAGAAATCCGGCCAATCTGCCTTGGAAAGAACTTGGGGTAGATGTTGTTATCGATTGTACCGGTCAATTCAAGGACCGTGCAGGTGCTGCTCAACATATTACTGCCGGAGCTAAAAAGGTTGTGATTTCGGCAGCCGGTAAAGACGAAGATATCACCATTGTTGTAGGCGTTGATGACGATAAATATGATCCTCAAAAACATCATATTATTTCCAATGCNNCAATGCTTCCTGTACCACTAATTGCCTGGCTCCTATCGCCAAAATACTTCTGGAGGAATTTGGCATCGAAAACGGTATGATGACCACTATCCATTCTGTCACAAATGATCAAAGAATTCTCGACGGCACTCATAAAGACTTGCGCCGGGCCAGGTCGGCTTTCCAGTCCATGATTCCAACCACAACGGGAGCAGCCAAAGCTGTTGCAATTGTTTTACCTGAACTCAAGGGTAAATTGACTGGCTTAGCTGTACGTGTACCGACGCCCAACGTTTCCCTGGTAGACTTTGTTGCTAACTTGTCCCGTCCGACAACTGCCGAGGAAGTAAATGCCAAGCTGGAAGCTGCTGCAAATGGCAAGTTAAAAGGCATCCTGGAATTCTCCAATCTTCCCCTGGTTTCGATTGATTATAACGGTAATCAAGCCAGTTCCATTGTTGATGGCTTATCTACCATGATGCTGGGAGACCGTATGGTTAAGGTATTAGCCTGGTATGATAATGAGGCTGGCTATGTTACTCGGATGTTGGATTTGGTGACTATGGTTGTAAAAGGGATGAAAAAAGCCTAAACAACTGCAAAATTAGCTCCGGATAAAGATAAATATGGAGGTTTTATTTTGAAGTTTCAGGGGAAAACCAGTTTTCGTGTCCGTTATGCGGAAACAGATAAGATGGGTATTGTTTATCATGCCAATTACCTGACATGGTTTGAGGTTGGCCGCTCAGAATTATTCAGGGACTTGGAACTGCCTTATACAGTATTTGAAGAACAGGGGCTGGCCCTGACTATAATTGAAGCAAGCTGTCACTATCGTCAGCCGGCCTTCTATGATGACGACATCACAGTTCTGACAAAAGTTAATATCTATTCCCGCAAAGTTACTTTTTCTTACCTTGTCTACCGGGAGAAAACTTTACTGGCCGAAGGAAAAACCGTCCATGTTTTCATTAATGATCAAGGCCGGGTTATTGATGCCCGTTCCCATGTTCTGTGGCAGCAATTACAGGCTGCTGTCGGGGAAAGGGAAAAAGAGGATTTCTGATATATATGTTTAGACAATATAAGTTAACAGGCTGTCAAAATAGCCCAT
>DDXI01000115.1 GCA_002347475.1 Peptococcaceae bacterium UBA2264 | reverse complement strand
CTAGTTGAACCCAGCGATTCTCGGCGCTAAGCTTGCCGGAAAACGGCAGAATAAAATCATCTATGGTTAATTGTGGATCAGGTTTGCGGTACATTTTCTCCTCCAAGTGCAAGGTTTTAAGGGCTTTAATCACTATTCCCTTACACTTAAATTCGCCAAAAGAGCCGTCAAACCCTTGTCATTACTGGATTTTTTCAATCTTTAGCAAGCCCTAATTAATCAGTTCTTTAATTAATCAGTTCTTTTTTATTAATTCAGTCCTCTTTCTTATACCATTATACTAAATTTTCCTGAGAATTTCTGCCCAACTCTCTGTTAGAATTCTCAAAATTTTCACCATTACTCTCGGATTCATCAGCCAGGACAGCCTTGAGCAGGCTCTGATACTGCTGTTTTATTTTCAATCTGCCAAATCCAGAAGCGTCTGCCCATAATCAGCCTGGCCCCTGACCTCCCGAGCCTGTACCTCTCCCTGGATCTTCATACTCTCTGCACTCAGAGGGGTGCCGGCAGTCCGGGCAACAGCCAAGGCACCTTCCCTTAAGCTACTGCCATTGATATCCTTTAGGGACTGGTGCAATACCAACCAGTAAGTTGTTCCCGGTTTTAGCTTGATCCTGATACCTGTGTTCGAGTCCAGCCCCGGCATAATCTGGACAGTGTTCTCATTCAGAGGCCGAAAATCCAGAGGAACTCTTTCTCCCGTAATACTGTCGATAAGTTCCACACTGTCTGCATTGACAGTCTGCCAGTCTATTTTACCCTGAAAACGCACTGTAAATTTTTTGTCCAGGGGAAGATCGTTTAAATCTCCAACCTGAAGATAATCGGGATAATAGAGAGGCCAGCGCTTACTCCGGATCTCGGCTGGGATACTGCTCCAGCCGCTTAACCCGCCTGTTTGAAAACTCACCGCCCCAGACGCTCCGTCTATCAGCTCACCCCAGGCTGGCCAAAACTCTATTTGGCGGGCCTGGCTCAGGAAAACCTCATAATTGTAACCCTGGGCAGAAAACTGGACATAGCCGCTTTTATCACTGGCATTGGACCCATTGTCGCTCTGGCCGACAGCTGCCAGCAACAAGCGAGTCGCAGCCAGGGTTTCCTCATCGGAAACTGCGGAATCGGGTAAAACACCTGTTTTCTCAATAGTATTACCCAGGGGTGAATAGAAACGGGCAATTGTCATCTTCAGAACCCCGCCATCAGAGAGGTCAAAAATATTCTGTACTGTGCCCTTGCCATAAGTCTGGTTCCCGACCAATAAAGCCTTGTGATAATCCTGCACTGCTGCCGCTAAAATCTCGGAAGCGCTGGCACTGTTTTCGTTAATCAGAAAAATAACCGGCTGCTCCAGGGTATAATCCTGCTCGGCAGCCAGGTAGGTCTGCGCCGGGTTATTGCGGTCCTTGATATGAACAGCAGTATTCGGTCCAATGAAATAACCGGCTAAATCCAGAGCCGCACTTAAATATCCGCCCGGATTGTTCCGCAAATCGATTATCCAGCTCTTGACCTTCTGAGCGCGCAAGTCCTGGACAACGTCGGCAAAAGCAGCAGGAGTTATCAGGCCAAAAGAATTGATAGCGATATACCCTGTCTGGCCGTCCTGTTTTTCCCCGGTGACAGTCTGATCGATAATCTCCCGGCGGATAACCGAGAAGGTCAGAAAAGTATTGTCCCGCTTAATCTTCAGGTCAACGCTGCTTCCTTCCGCCCCCCGTATATAACTGACTATCCTTTCCAAGGACAGCCCGGCCAGGGCTTGACCATCTGCTTCCGTAATTATATCCCCGCTCTGCAGCCCGGCCTCTTCAGCCGGCGAGCCTTCAATAACGCCAATAATAAGAGCGCCTTCTGCCACTACATCAATCATGACCCCGATTCCGTAGAAACTCTTGTCCTCCATGGAATCGAGGAAACTCTGATATTCCTCGGCACTTAAATAGCGCGTATGCGGATCTCCCAGACGCTGGAGCATCTCGTCCAGGCTGGAGGCATTCAAAACATCAGCAGCCACAGGATCCACATAATATTTTTGCAGCTGGGAACGTACCTCGGAGAGGACATCATCCGCAGCAAAAGCGACTCCCGCCGAACCGGCGAGCATGCTGAAGATCAACAAGATGCTCAGGAAAACCTTCAGTCTCAGCAGTGTTTTTGTTTTTATTTTCATTTTCCTGCCCTCCAAATTTCTCTCCATAATCATTAGATTGCTTCAGACCGAAGCTGGACACACTTCAGCTGACTTCTTCATCTGACTTCTGAGTTCATCTGAAAATTCTAAAGATTACTTCGACACAATGCTATATGACTCCTTTCCCTTTTTCCTGCTGCCCAAAATAATAACCACCTGTTTTTTATCAACAGATGGTTACCTGACAAATAACTTTCAGATGCTCAACGCAGCCCTTGCAGCATTACCTCCACCAGAGCCTGCTGCTCCCTGCGGGTCGGCGGACTTTTCTTGCTGAATACCCTTTGTTTTATATACTGATCAATCGTGCCGTTGATCAGGAAGGAAGCCAGCTCCGGGTCAAGATCAGAACGCAGTTCGCCCTTGGCCTGAGCTTTTTCCACCATATCCCGGCAGTGCTGAAATATAACTATACTCTGCTCTTCCATGTGCTGGCGCATTTCCTGGGAAAAGACATTGATTTGCATGGCCATCAGCAGCATATCCAGATTTTCGTTAAAAAAGTCCATATTATAGCAAATGCAGTTCAAGAGCTTTTCCTCGATACAGTCCCCCTGATCCATACTCTGTTTCAGCCCCTGACTGTAGGATTGCACACTATAGATGATCATTTCTTCAAAAAGTTTTTCTTTGCCGGCAAAGTATTCGTAGATTGTACCCTTGCCGATGCCGGCTTCCCTGGCCACCAACTCCATCTTGGTGCCATCCAGTCCGTATTCGGATAATACTTTGATAGCCGCGCGGATAATATGCACCTGCTTTTCTTCCCGTGTCATCTTATGCTTTCAACTCCTTGTCAGTTATCTCTTTCTTGTGACCTTGGCCAAAGCGGTTGCGGATATCTTCAAAAATCGTATATATAACCGGCACCAGCAGTAAGGTTGACAGAGTTGAAAGTGAAAGCCCGAAAATAACCACTACAGCCATAGGCGCCATGGATTCTGAACCTTCCCCCAGACCAAGAGCCATCGGAATTAGCCCCAGTACTGTAGCTAAAGCTGTCATCAGAATCGGACGCAGGCGGATCGGTCCGGCATTCTCAATAGCTATTTCCCGTTCCTCGCCCCTCTCCCGGCGTTTATTGATATAGTCGACCAGAACAATGGAGTTGCTGACCACAACCCCGACTAAAAGGATCAGCCCGATGAAGGCCGGCAAACTCAGGGGCATGCCCACAAGAAACAATCCCAGGACCCCACCGGAAAAGCCCATGGGCAGGGAGAGGATAATGGTAAAGGGATGCAGCAAGGATTCAAACTGGGAAGCCAGAATCATATAGACCAGGATAATTGCCAGAATCAGAGCCAGCCCCAGATCTTTAAAGGAATCCGTCAGTTCTTCGTACTGGCCGCCAATTTCGTAAGTATACCCTGCCGGCAAGGGATAGGTCTTTAATTTGCTTTCAATATCGGCCGTAATGCTGCTTAAATCCCTGTCCACGATCTGGCTGGTGATGTTTACTACCCGGGTCTGCCCGCTCCTGTTGATCGAAGCCGGCCCCCGGTCCAGAATAACCGTGGCGACCTGACTTAAGGGTATCGTGATCCCGGCCGGGGTGGCCAGCGGGGTCTGTTCCAGATTGGCTATACTCGTCTTCAGCGTTTCATCGCCTAACAGAATTACATCTATTTCTTTCCCTTCATAGCGGTAGCGCGTCGCTGTTATCCCGGAAATCGTTCCTTTAACAGCCTGGGCTATCTGTCCGGCAGTCAGACCGAATTGCACGGCATTCTGGCGCTCGATCTGAATGCGAATTTCAGGCACTCCCTCGCCCAGGCTCGTTTTAACTTCTCTGGTTCCGGCAACTGCAGTCACCAGCCCCTTAAAATCATTGCCTATCTGCTTAAGCTGATCGAAATCTTCTCCTTTAACAGCGATATCGACTGGGGTTGTCGAACCCATGGACATGGTTTCCGTAACAGAAACATTGATTTCAGCCCCGGGGATATCCCTGGTCAGGCTGCGGATCTCATCGCCCACCTGATTTACGCTGCGCTGGCGCGCTTGCAAAGCAGTTAATTGGATATTAATTGTACCGACATTGGCTGTATCGCCGCCGATAGAGAAGCCCCCATTAGTCCCGATGAGAACAAAGACGGTTTCAACCTCTTTGATTCCCTCCAGTTTCTCCTCAATCCGGGTAACAACACTGTCAGTCTCCTGCAGTTTCGCCCCGTCCGGCAGCTGGACAGCAACTGTGAGCTGTCCGGAGTCAGTTGCCGGCATGAATTCTGCTCCCAAGCCCAGGATAGATAAACCGGAGAGAACAAAAATAAGCAGCGAGAGGCCGACCACTAACTTGCGATGATAGAGGGCATAATGCAGAAAACGGCGATAAGCAGCTTCCACGCTCCCGAATAAGTGGTCAAACCAGCGGCTAAAGCGATCCAGGACTCCCCTCAATCCCCGGCGGTCTGTGGGAATATCTTCAGCCCGGATAAACTTGGCCGCCAGGGCCGGTACCAGGGTAAGAGAGACCAAAAGCGAGGCTCCTAGAGAGATACTGACCGTCAGAGCCAGCTGCCGGAAAAGGGTTGCCGTAATACCCTGCACAAAAACAATGGGCAGGAAGACACAAACCGTGGTCAAGGTGGAGGCAAAAATAGCCATCCCGATCTCGGAAACACCGTTGACAGCCGCCTCCCATCTGGAATATCCTGACTTGCGGTAACGATAAACATTTTCCAAGGCCACGATATTATCGTCTACCAGACGGCCCATAGCTAAAGATAAGCCGCCCAGAGTCATCATATTGATAGTGATGCCGCTGAAATAGAGGGCGGCAAAAGTCGCCATCAGGGCAATGGGAATAGCTGTGGCTGTAATCAGGGTCGTCCGGATATTATGGAAAAAAATAAAAAGCACTATAATGGCCAGGAGTCCGGCTAGCAGGGCTTCATTGGCGATAGTATTGATCGATTGTCTGATATAGACAGACTGGTCCATGACCATATCAAAGGTCAGATTCGGGTAGATTTCCTTAAGTTCCTCTATGGCAGCCCTAATGTCACCACAAACCTGCACAGTATTCGTTCCCGACTGTTTTTGAATGGCAATCGTGATACTCTGCTGGCCATTGGTTCTGGTAATCGCCGCCAGGTCTTTATGGCTAAAAGTCACCTCCGCTATGTCCTTAAGCCTGACCTGCCCTCCTGCCGGCAGCGGAATCAGCAATTCCTTGATCTCCTCCAGGGACTGGAACTCCCCTGTGGTACGAATAGTCAGGTTTTGAGTTCCTTTCTGGACCTGTCCCCCGGGAATATTCAAATTTTCGGCCCTGATAATACTGGCCAAAGTATCCAGAGAGAGCCCGTAGCCTGTCAGCTGTTCCTGATGGGTCTTGATTTCGATCCGGTTATCATAACCTCCCGAGACTGTTACTGAAGCGGCACCCTGCACCCTTTCCAGACGCGGCTTGATCTTATCCTCAGCCAAAGTTTGCAGCCGGGCCAGGTCCCCGTCTTTCTCGGAAAGGGTCAGCTGGACAATCGGCATCATGGTCGGGTCTATCTTCATAACCATAGGTGCGCCGACCTCAGCGGGAAAGGAACGCTTGACCATATCCACCTTTTCCCGCATTTGCAGGGTAGCGAAGTTCATATCGGTCCCGTACTTGAACTGGGCGATAACCAGGGACCGGCCTTCAGTAGTTGTCGACGTCACTGTATCAATATTTTCAACTGTGGAAACTGCCCCTTCCACGGGATTGGTGATAATTTTTTCAATTTCCTGCGGACCAACCCCACCGTACTCGGTCATGATCACAGCCACAGGTATTTCCATTTCCGGCAGGAGATCGATAGGCAGACGGGTTAAAGATACCGTGCCCAAAAGGATGATGATCAACATCAGCATAATGATGGTCACAGGACGTTTTACTGAAACTTCTGCTAGTTTCAAGAGGCGTTACCTCCCACAATCTTGACTTTGCTGCCTTCTTCCACCAGTGTCTGGCCCTTGCTGATCACCTTATCCCCGGCTGTCAAGCCCTGGGTTATTTCCGTATAACTCCCGGAATCAAGCCCCGTAACTACCTCCCTGGCTACGGCCAGGTCATTTTCCACCACAAATACCGTATTTTTGCCGTTGCGGAGAACGATCGCCTCACTGCCGACTGCCAGAACAGCCTCACTGGTGCGCACAGGAAGTTCCACCCGGGCAAACATACCCGGTTTGATTGTTCCCTCCTTGTTTTCGACAGCAACTTTCACTGCAAACAACTGGGTTTTGGTGTCAGAAGCAGGGGCAATACTGCTGATTTTCCCGGTTAAGACAGCCTCCCCGGCTGAGGTAATAGTCACTGTGGCCTCCTGTCCGCTGCGGAACAGGTTAACGATATTCTCCGGCACATTAAGGGCCACATAAAGAGTGTTCAGACTTGTTAACGTTATTACCGGCTGGCCTGTACCGGCCATCTCCCCAAATTTCACATTTACAGCACTGACCGTGCCGGCAACCGGTGAATTCAGCACGGTATTTTTCAGGGCATCCCGGGCCTGCTGCAAACTCAGGTTGGCTTGATCCACCTGGACCTGAGCCAGTTTCAGGGGAGTCTCCGAAGCCTGAGCCTCAAAACCCTCCAGCTGAACTTTAGAGATCACCCCGGCTTCGTACAGCTTCTTTTGCCGTTCCAAATTGGTCTGCGCCAAATCAAGCTGTTCCTTTGTCCGCAGATAATTACTTTCAGCCATGCTGACACCCAGGGCTGCCTGATCCACAGCCTTCTGCAGGTCCTGAGGATCCAGAGTCAATAGGACAGCTCCGGCCTGAACCTGATCTCCAACCGCCACATTCACAGCAGCAACTTTCCCGGGGATCCTGGGAACAAGGGAAACCTCCTGCTCGGAATATACCTTACCGCTGAAAGTTGTTGTTTCCACGAGGGTCTGGAATGTTGCCGGGGCAACCTCCACCGGAATATACTTTTCTTCCGCTGGGCCGGTATCGTCCTGGACACCACAGCCTGCACATAAGAACAGGAGAACCAGAATCAGTACTCCCGGCCCATATTTTAGTAGTCTCTCTTTACGCAAATGCTTTGACCTCCCAGGTTATTTTTCGCAATAATCATTAAAATCATTAGTATATACTCATTAGTATGCGCCAGAAACCTCGGTTCTGGCGCAAGTTTGTGATATTATTCAAATCAGCCAAACATTCATCCGGTAATCAAGGCTTGCTCATTTTTGGCTGAGAGAAGGAATCAAGCCCTCAACCGCCCACTGATAGTCCGTGTAGGCCTCCAACAGAAACTGCTGAGCTAATTTATACTGATGCTGGGCAGTTTCATATTCATTTTGGGCAGCCAGATAATCCAGGTGGGAAATCATGCCCAGATCATATTTTAAAGCGGCAAAGTTCCAGGTAGTCTGGCTGGTGTTGAAACTGGTCAGGCTGGCTGCCAAAGCATCCTCTTTGGCCGTCAGATTATTGGCGGCCTGATTAAAAGTAAACTCTATCTTCCGTTTAAGGTCTTCTATCTGGAGTTCCAGATTTTCGTAATCTATTTCAGCCATCTCTTCCGCACTTCGCTCATCTGCCCTGTCAACTTCATTATCTTTCTTATCCAGATCTATTTCCATCAGTTTCAAATTATAGTTTTCATTTAAAACATTCTCCAGATCTTCTTCATAATTAACATCACGGATCTTTTCCTGATCCGGGTCGGCAAGAGCAGTGAGAATCAGTTCGTCATCATAAGCGCGTCCCAGAGCCAGGTTTAAGTTTCCCTTGATATCATTCAGATTTCTTTCCAGACTTTCCGCAGCCAGCTCAGCGTTTTGAAGACCTGCCTGCAGAAGTTCCAGCTCGGCCTGGGTTGTCATCCCTAAACAGAGCATGAGTTTGCTGACATCCTGTTTTTTATTTAACAAATCCAGCTGATTTCTGGCTTCCTGCACTTTCGGCGCCAGAGTGAAATAGCCCAGATAGTTCTTTTGGGCCAGGTAAATCTGCGAGTCCCGATTAAGGGCAATCTGAGAGCGGGCCTGCTGTTTATCCAAATCATAATCCTCGTCAAGCTCGTCTTCCAGATCTTCTTCCAGGTCATCAAGCTCATCGAGCTGATCCTGTAATTCAGCTTTTACCGCAGCCACAGAGTTTTTGGCCATATTAAATATTTCAATTTTGGCATTGCAGTCAGCGATCACAGCGGGATCAACAGAACCATCCCTTATCTTGGTATAAATATCGATAAAACTGTTATAACTGGCCACCTGACCGTCCATCTGTGCGATCTGAAAGTTGAGCTGCCCCTGGGCTGAATCCATTTCCAGGCTGATTTGATCTTCTCTATAATCGTAGGCATGATCCAATTTATCCAGGAGACGATCAGCGACTTGCACCGAGATATTATTTTCGCTGATCTCAGCTTCCAGCATTTCGAAAGAGATTGTCAAAGGACTCTGGCTCGAAGTATCTGCCACGACATTTGTCGGCAACCAAAGCAGAGTTGATACAATTACAGCTGCCAGTACTTTTTTCATATCTGTCCCTCCTCGTATAATAGTATTAGAT
>DDXI01000037.1 GCA_002347475.1 Peptococcaceae bacterium UBA2264 | reverse complement strand
CCGATAGGGTAGATTCTAGCTTATGTTATATCGCTCAAGATATGCTGGAGTTTTGCATAAAAGATTTAAACTTCAGAATCAAGCCAAAACTTGAATGGATTTATGAGCTGGAATCTGCTTATGGGCTTTATGGTGGAAGAGTGTTTGAATTTGATATGTCGGTTAGAGGGCTTGCGCGGCCGGTTGAAAATATCATCCAGATAAGTATTGATGGGAGCATAGTGCAAATAATGGAAACGGCCGCTCACGAGGTCCGGCATATATATCAACATTTTACTTATCCGGATCATATCCTTGCAGATAAAACTGCTATCGAACATGATGCAAATAGTTACGCTAAGGATGCAGGTCGCGCACTGCTGAAATATTGGCCAGATAATCCTTATGAGGCGATGCGATGCACCAAGAAGGAAATGTATGTAAAGGGGTGATAAAACTATGGTCAGTAAGCATGATGTTTCCCAAGGTAATGACAATAGAAGAAACAAAGGAGATGGAAAGATATGGGCTCAGTAATAAAAAATATTTTGGTGCGTGTGGGTGCCGATATTAATGGATATCAGAAGAACCTGAACCAGGCCCAGGCTACAATGCGCAACTTTGCCGCTCAACAAAAGAGGGCCCTTGGCTCAATGAGTGGCAGTACGAAAAACGCTATGGCCGGAGCTGGCGCAAGTGCCGCAGGCTTAGCGGCGACAATGGCGGTAGTTAAGGGGTCAATGGTTGCTATGGCCGCCGCTGCCGCTGTAGCTGTTGCGGCTATAGCTTCAGGGGTTAAACCAGCTATGGAATACGAAAGCTCCCTGCAACAGGTCAACCGTATCATGGGCGAGAGCGCCAAGGGGTTTGTTGATTGGGCAGATACGCAGGCCACGGCCTTTAATATGTCACGGGTTGAGGCTATGAAGTATGGCTCTGTTTACGGCAATCTGTTGAGTGGGATATCGTCAAGCCAAGCACAGACCATGCAATATACTACAGATTTGCTCAAAGCATCGGCTGTGGTGGCAAGTGCGACAGGCCGGACGATGGAGGACGTGCAAAGCAGGATTCGCAGCGGGCTCCTGGGTGAAACGGAGGCCGTGGAAGATTTGGGGATTCAGGTCCAAGTTGCTGCCTTAGAGGGAACAGCGGCTTTTCAGAGGTTTGCTAACGGCAAGTCATGGGATCAGCTATCTTTCGCTACGCAGCAACAAGTGCGGTACTTTGCCATATTGGAACAGGCCTCTAATAAATTTGGAAATTCCGTCTACAATAACACGGCATCGGGCCTGGCACAATTCACGGCGATTTTAAAAGATGCTCAGTTAAATATAGGGCAAGCATTCCTCCCTGTCATAAATTCTGTAATGCCAGTATTGATAAGGTTGGCTAATGGCCTGAAATATGTAACTGCGGTATATAGTCAATTTATGCAGGCTCTTTTTGGAGTCAAGACAAAGCAGGTCGAAGTCACACAGGCTGTGAATAGTACGGCGACAGCAGCACAGAATGCGGCGGCGGCCCAGGACAATCTGGGTGGGGCTGTCAAGAAAGCGGCGGCAGCTGCCAAGGGAAGCTTAGCGAGCTTTGATGAGATTAATCAGCTTCAGGAACAAACAGCAGTTAGCGCCGATGATGCTGCAGGAGGGATCGGAGGCGGCGCAATTGGTGGCGGCAGTATGACCGTGCCAGGTACAAGCGCAGGGGCTGGGGAGGTTGCGGTTCCAAGTGGTATTTTGAATATGGCAAAACGAGTTAGAGAAGCACTTGCTCCCATAGGTGCTTACCTTAATGAACTCGGGACAATGTTTAAAAACTTCTGGGCAAAAGTTCAGCCCGCACTACAACCGATCATTGATTTTATGGTCCGTGTATTTACTCCGGTCTGGCGGGGTCTGGTTGATATAGTCAAAGTTGTATTCGATACTATTAAAAATGTGATTCAAGGAGCACTACTAATTATCCAGGGTGTTATTGAGGTTTTCTCTGGAATTCTGACTGGTAACTGGAGCATGGTCTGGCAAGGGATAAAAGATGTTGTAACCGGCGCCTGGACTGTCGTTAAAGCAATTACCGAAGGTACCATGAGGGTCATGGAGATACTGTGGAGAACCTTCATTCAGACATTAATGGTAGTATGGCAAACGGCATGGAACTCGATCAAGACCTTTGCTGCCAGTGCTTGGGAGGGCATAAGATCCATTGCAGCTACAGCCTGGGAGGGCATAAGGCTTGCCATATCAGGGACATGGACTTGGCTATCAACTCAAGCTACGGCAATATTCGGGGGCATAAGGACTAGCGTCATAAATGCTTTCAGCGGCCTGTCAACGGCTTTATCAAATATCTGGAATGGTATCATGACCGAGGTAAGCACTATCTGGAACGAAATTTATGCAATAATAAAAGGTGTTGTAAACTCTATCATTGGCGCAGTTAATAAAATGATTGACTGTATCAATGGTATCCAGATCGATGTCCCATCTTGGGTAACAGAGGTATCAGGGATAAATGACTGGAAGGGTTTTCAGATACCAAAAATCCCGAAGCTGGCCGAAGGCGGTGTAACCAATGGCCCGACACTTGCAATGATCGGTGATAATCCTGGTGGCCGTGAGGTTGTATCACCACTGAACAGTCTGGAAGACATGATTGCGTCTGCTGTTGGCAATGCAATGTTGTCTGTGATGCAATTAACTCAACCAGGTAACGGTAACAGCACACAAGGAGAAGCAGCCTTTTATCTCGATGGCGACAAGTTTGCCAGAGCAATCACCCCTCTTATTGATAAGGAACGGAGTAGAAAAGGGACAATGGCTATATCGACCATATAGGCAGAGGGTAATGGTTATATAAAGGGATTGGCCAAGCGCTGATCCCTTCACTTCAAAGATTAAGAAGGTGAACGAATTGGTACAACGACCGATGAAACCATGCTCATGGCCCGGTTGCCCGAATCTAGTTAGAGGGCAAACGTATTGCGCGGAACACGCTAAGCAGAAGCAAAAGAACCAGGACGAGCGAAGGGGAAACTTCAGACAAAGAGGCTATACATCTAATTGGGATAAGGTGAGGAAGATTAAACTGTCAAGAGATCCACTATGTGAACGCTGCGAAAGCAAAGGTAAGGTTACAGCGGCAACACTGGTCCACCACAGACAGTCACTGAGCAAAGGCGGATCGCTGGCTGATATGGATAACTTGATGTCATGTTGTATTAAGTGTCACGATGAGATTCACGGAGAGCAAGGGGATAAATGGTAGATGGAAGATATACCCAGGGCCCCTTTGAGAGCTACAGATATCAACTCCATGTGCCGTGCTGCCCACTTGTACACAAAAAGACTCACCCAGCCTATTCAGTGAAACCCCAGGGGGGTATAACATAGAAAGAAGGTGAAAACATGGCAAGAATAATGATACCGAAACACTTAAGTCCTGAAATGGCTAAGTTTTACAGAAATATTTTAAAAGACTTCAATCTTGAGGATCATCACATTGTTTTGCTGACAAAAGCCTGTGAATGTTTTGACCGGGCAGAGCTGGCACGAAAGCAGGTAGCAGAGGAAGGCTTGACCACTGAGGACAGGTACGGGAGCCTGAAGCCTCATCCATGCTGCAAGATTGAATTGGATTCAAAGAACGCTGCCCGGCTGCTACTCCGGGAGCTGGGCCTTGATCTGGAGCCAGCAGAAGCAGGACGCGGACCAAGACTTTATTAAGATTAAGGAGGAATAATTAATGGCTATTAAAAGGACCAGATCTAAACGAAAAGGAAATGCAGACAAAATTGACAGTTTTCTTTGTCTGTTTGAAATTGAAGGTTTAATTAGAGATCATCCCGACAGATTACCGTCTTCATCAGAACTTTTTCTCTTGAATGAAAACGGTTTTTCCTATGAATATTTCCGGGATAATTACGAACTTTTCAAGAAAGTTTATGACGAATCAGGCGGGGTGTCCAAGCAGGAATTTGACAAGCAGCATGAAGATCTTTTGAAGTTATTGGAAAACCTCAGAAAATAGTCAAGAATAGGGTTTGCAGATATCTGCAGAACCTATTAGGCCTATTGACACTCACCGAAGAAAGGTTGTCAGATTTCTGACAAGGTTCCTGCACCTGTTGACACCAAAAAAGAACTTGAAGGAAAGCAAATGGAGTTGAAAAAACATGAGTAAAAAACAGATCCGCAGTAAGCGGCGCTTAGGGGGTACGGTTGAAGATATAAATGATTTCTCGCTATTATTCGAACTGGATGCCATCATTCGTATCCCTGAGAAAGTGCCCACTGAATGCGAAAGCTTGACGCTTAAAGAATGGGGTTTCAGCATTGAGAATTTCCGGAAGAACATTGATAAATTCAATCAGGCATTAGAACAGGCTCACGAGCGAACCAGGAAGAAGCTAATGCCATGACAGTAAAACGGATCAGAAGCAAAAGAAAATCTCATGTAACAGAGATCTCTGACATGGAGCGGCTATTCCTGTTCCGGGATGTCCGGGAGCACTTAGATAATGGTGTTCCCTTGTCTGCCAATAATCAGAACATACTCATGGAGCTAAGGACCACAGCAGAGGAATTCCGGGATCAATGGCTGGCTGAGGCTGAAGAGCACCAACAGCAGACCTTTATTAAATGGGTAGAGATGGCAGATGATCGTTACAGGGAAAGTCCCAATGAATATACCCGGGAGAAGCTTATTAAGGCGCTGGAGAGGACAGAAATGGACGTTGGCCAGTATCTGTATGATAACTTTGAGAAATACAGGCCTGTGGACTTTACAGAGTACAAAGAACGCAAAAATGCCCCTCCAGGATCGTTTCTGAGCCGTTAGAGCGGGGCAGGTAGTATGATTGTATGGGAAGAATCATCTGCATTTTATAAGAGGACTCCTAGAATTTGAGGAGTCCTCTTTTTTTGTTGTGCTGCCCGAACTATGATGGCAGCTATGACCTCGATTGAATCTAGCTCATGACTCATGACTCACCCCAATTGTGGGGGCAGCTGAGCCATCTTTCCGGCTGAGTGAGATTGGTAAGGGAATCATATTAGCGGATTAAGATACCTTCCCAAACTCCTTATAAAACAGGGGGATTTGGAGCTTGTACGTCAAATCCAAGTTGTTTTTCTTTATCCGGTATGTATTGCAGCAGGTCCCCGGGCTGGCAGTTGAGGGTGGCGCAGAGTTTATCTATAACCTCAAGGGAAACATATTCCGAGGTATTCAACTTCGCCATTGTCGCATTAGAGATCCTGGCGGTCTTCATTACGTCTTGTTTTTTCAACCCTTTATCAATCAACATTTTTTGAAATGGTTTATAGCTGATCATTATAACAACCCCCTTTTATCTTAACTTATTTCAATATTATATAAAAACTTTAGCTAAGTCAAAATAAATATTTATTTTGGGACTTGATTTAATGCTTAAATATGTTTATATTAATATTCGACATGACTAAATAAACTTAGTCAAATTAAAAATTAAGGAGCGGAAAATTCAATGAAACTTACTTTACGAGGGATCCGGGAATGTTATGGGTACACTGTTGAGGAGGTCGCGGAACATTGCGAAGTAACTGCTGAGGAAATGGAAGGCTACGAAAAAAACTGTAGGGTAATAATGAGCGACACAATGGTGAAGATGAGCAAGCTGTATGGCTTAACGGTAGATTGTTTATTTAGCGTAGCATCAGAGGCTGAGATTATCGAACATAACAGGAAGCTTGCAGCATCAGAGAGGGTAAGGAGAGCAAGCTGATAAGGTCCCGAGAACATATATTAACCAGTGTCAGTAATGTCAGTTTGGTATCTGAGTATTTTAGGGAAAATAATTAGTTTGGAAGGAAGAAGAGGAATGAAAACCTTGATTGATTATCTCAAAATTGACCTGGAGTCTATTCACGATGAAATGCAAATCAAACTGAAGGAATGCCCGGAGTATCTGTCAGTCCGTGACAGATTCAATGAATCATTAAACGAAGTAAGGGAACTTGATCCGAACTTGATGAAAAACCTCGATGAAGGCAACGCTGAGGAGATTAGCTATATTATTAATAAAGCCTATGAAGTGGGCTTTAAGCACGGTTTAAATATAGCAACTGCCTGTTGCCAGGACTAAGTGAATACGTTATCGGGAGAGCGGCGAAAGCTGCTCTTTTTTTTGTTTTATGGGGTATTAGATATACCCTGTGGGGCTATATGGAAATAAAAAGGACTTGCCCCAAACCCGAAGCAGGTCCTTTTTCTCAGTAGTAGCCAAACAGTAGCCAAAGGAAGAAATGAGCCATTCTTGATAGAAAATAAAAAGCCCGGAAGTCGGCTTCCGGTGCGGTTTTTTACTGGCAGGGGATGTAGGAGTTGAACCCACATCGACGGTTTTGGAGACCGCTGTT
>DDXI01000125.1 GCA_002347475.1 Peptococcaceae bacterium UBA2264 | reverse complement strand
CCTGGGTTCATGAACAAATGGATTCTTCAGAACCGGGAACCGGTTCCCCGGGTCGTGTTTCCTAACTGGAAATTACACTAACCGGCGGGATCTATTACTATTATACGAGGGAGGATTACAGTGCGACAGCATGGGGATGAAAAGCCAAAAGAAGAATGTGGTGTTTTTGGGATTTATGCTCCCGATCAGCCGGTAGCCCGCTTGACCTATTTCGGTCTCTACGCCCTGCAGCATCGCGGGCAGGAAAGTGCGGGGATAGCCGTCTCTGACGGCTGCAATATCGAGGTCCACAAAGGAATGGGCCTGGTATCTGAGGTTTTTTCTAACCGGATCATTGAGCATTTGCAGGGAAAAATGGCTATTGGGCATGTGCGTTATTCAACAACCGGTTCCAGTCTGCTGGCAAATGCTCAACCTTTGGTGGTTTATTATCAAAAAGGAATGATGGCCCTGGGTCATAACGGTAATCTGACTAATGCCGTGGAACTGCGGGAGGAGCTGGGTAAGGATGGGGCTGTTTTTCAGACTACTGTTGACAGTGAGGTTATTATCAACCTGATTGCCCGTTATCGCCGCGGTGAATTGGAGGATGCCATTACCAAAACAATGATCGATCTGAAAGGGGCCTATTGTCTGGTTATCATGGCGGAAGGCAAGCTTTTTGGGGTGCGTGATCCTCATGGTTTTCATCCTCTTTGTGTGGGCAAGCTGGGAGACAGTTATTGCCTGGCATCCGAAACCTGTGCTTTGGATACTATCGGGGCGGAGTTCGTCCGAGATGTGGAGCCGGGTGAAATCGTAACTATTGATAAAGACGGCCTGCATGTCCGGCAGGGGCTGCCCAAGGCCCGGGACAGCGCTATTTGCGCGTTTGAATATATCTACCTTGCCAGACCTGACAGTACCTTGGATGGCTTGAACGTCTTGGAAAGCCGCCGGCGTATGGGTGAGGAGCTGGCCGAGGAATTCCCCCTGGATGTTGACCTTGTTATTCCTGTACCAGACTCCGGGATGACAGCTGCCTTGGGCTATGCCCAGAAATTAGACCTGCCTTTCGAGCAGGGCTTTCTGAAAAACCGCTATGTTGGCCGTACCTTTATTCAGCCAACCCAGGAGATGCGTGAAGTATCTGTGCGAATCAAGCTCAATACCAATAAGAGCGTACTTGCAGGTAAACGGGTTGTGATGATTGATGATTCTATTGTCAGGGGGACGACAAGTTCCAAACTGGTGGAAATGGTGCGCAAGGCTGGGGCGACTGAGGTCCATATGCTTATAAGTTCACCACCGATTTGCTATCCTTGTTATTACGGCATTGATACGGCCCAAAGAGAAAAACTGATTGCTAATCAACTGGATCTGGAAGGTATCCGCCGTTTTATCGGTGCTGATTCCCTGCACTATTTATCTGAAGAAGGTCTGATGCGGGCCTTAGGCCGCAAACCTTCCTGTCTGGCCTGTTTTAATGGCAATTATCCTGTGGAAATTCCTGATGACACCTTTAGCAAATATGAGTTTGAAGCCCTGCCCTAAATAATACCTGATGACTAATTCATAATGTACACTGTATAATGAATTATGCATGGTACATTATGAATTAGTTTTGTTCATTTTTTAATCATACATTAAAAAGGGGGATATAGTGTTGGGGTATACCTATCGTGATGCCGGAGTTGATATCGAAGCTGGAGACAGAGCTGTGAAATTAATCAAGCCGGCGGTAGCTAAAACTTTTCGTCCGGGTGTTTTGAGTGGGCTGGGAGGATTCAGCGGACTTTTTTCTCTGGATCTTAATAAATATCCGGAACCGGTCCTGGTATCCGGAACAGATGGAGTAGGAACCAAGCTGCGCCTGGCATTTCAGTATAACCTTCATAATACAATCGGCCAGGATGCGGTAGCCATGTGCGTCAATGATATTTTGGTTCAGGGTGCCGAACCTTTATTTTTTCTGGATTATCTGGCAGTGGGCAAAACTGTACCGGAACGGATAGCCGAAATTGTCAGCGGAGTAGCTGATGGCTGTCAACTGGCAGGCTGTGCTTTGCTGGGCGGTGAAACTGCAGAAATGCCCGGCTTTTATGCTGAAGATGAGTATGATATTGCCGGTTTTGCGGTAGGTGTGGTCAACAAATCTGATATAATTGACGGCTCTAAAATCGAGGATGGCGACCTTTTGCTGGGGCTGCAATCTTCTGGTTTGCACAGCAACGGTTTTTCTCTGGTGCGCAAGGTATTTGAGCCCTATTCCCTGGATATTGTTTTTCCGGAATTGAACGAACCTTTGGGCGAGGCTCTTTTGCGTCCTACCCGCATTTATGTTAAGAACATTTTGCCGCTTTTGGCCAGCAGAAAAATTATGGGTATGGTACATATTACCGGGGGAGGATTGACCGAAAATATTCCGCGTATCTTGCCGCCGGGTTTGGGTGTGCAGCTTGATACCCGTTCCTGGAAGGTTCCCCCTGTTTTCGATTTATTACAAACTTTAGGGAAAGTAGAGCGGGCGGAAATGTATCGCACTTTCAACATGGGTGTCGGTTTTATTCTGATCGTTCATCCGCAAGATAAAGACCAGGTTGGGGAAATGCTGGCCCAACAAGGTGAGAACTGTTTTGTACTGGGACAAGTTATTCGGGGTGAAGGAGTGAGCTACGATTGAGGACAGCGATCCTGGCTTCCGGACGCGGCAGCAATCTGCAGGCAATTGTTGAGGAATGGAAAAATGGCCGTCTGCCTATTGAAGTGGTAGCAGTCGGCTCAGACCAGGCACAAGCCCTGGCTTTGCAGTATGCCCGCGAGCAAGGGATTCCAGTCGGTATTTTTGCCAGTGCCGGTTATACGGACAGAACTTCCCAGGAAGAAGATATCCTGAAGTGGCTGAAGGCAGAGCACGCTGAACTTTTACTTTTAGCCGGATACATGAGAATTTTAAGCGGAGATTTTGTGGAAAAAGCCGGCATACCCATTTTGAATATTCATCCTTCGCTTTTACCGGCTTTTCCGGGAATGCATGCTCAGCGCCAGGCTCTGGAATACGGGGTAAAATTCAGCGGCTGTACGGTGCATTTTGTTGATAAAGAAGTAGACAGCGGGCCGGTTATTTTGCAGGCGGTTGTACCGGTACTGGATGAGGATACTGAGGATTCTCTGGCTCAGCGTATTTTGAAGGAAGAACATCGTATTTATCCCTTGGCAGTTAAATTGCTGGCCAGCAATAAGCTGGCAGTAAGAGGGCACAGGGTCTTTATCAAAAACCAGAATATTCTGAGCATATGATATAAGGAGGGTTATGGATGGGTTTAAGGGCGGTACTTAGTGTATCTGACAAGCAAGGGATCGTGGAATTTGCCAGGGGCTTGGCTGTCTTGGGCGTCGAGCTGATTTCGACCGGCGGGACATATAAGACGTTGACAGAGGCAGACATCCCTGTTAAATATGTTAGTGAGGTTACTGGATTTCCGGAAATAATGGAAGGCAGGGTCAAAACTTTGCATCCCTTGATTCACGGCGGGATCCTGGCGCGGGATTGCGAAGAACATCGTCAACAAGCTGCGCAAAACGATATCCAGTTTATTGACTTAGTGGTAGTCAATCTCTATCCTTTCAGAGAAACTATTGCTAAACCGGGAGTAAGTTTTGCCGAAGCCATCGAAAATATTGATATCGGCGGACCGACAATGGTCCGGGCAGCAGCTAAAAATCAGGAGAGGGTTACGATCATTGTAAATCCCCGGCATTATAGCGCCGTTTTAGCGGTTCTGCAAAAGAAGGGCAAAGTTCCTTGGGAAATGCGGCAGCGCCTGGCAGCTGAAGCCTTTGCTCATACGGCGGAATATGATCGGGTAATTGCCGGTTACCTGGAACAAAGGCTGGAGCCGCAGGCTGTTTTCCCCTCAGTAATCAGATTGATGGCCAACAAGGTTCAGGATCTGCGTTACGGTGAAAATCCCCAGCAGCATGCCGCATTATATGCTACTTTACAAGAAGGTACCCTGGCTTCAGGACGTCAGATCCAGGGTAAAGAGCTTTCCTATAACAACTGGACAGACATGGACGTTGCCTGGGCCATTGTTGGTGAATTTCAGCAATGTGCAGCCGTAATCATCAAACATGCCAATCCTTGTGGGGTGGCTCTGGGAGCAACGCCCCTGGAAGCCTATGAAAGGGCTCTGGCAACAGATCCAGTGACAGCATCCGGCGGAATTGTGGCCTTTAACCGAGTGGTTGACGGTGCCTGTGCCCGGGCTATAAGAGAGAGGCTTTTTGAAGGAATAACAGCTCCTGACTTCCGGCAGGATGCCAGGGAAATACTTGGAGAAAAAACATCTATACGTCTT
>DDXI01000189.1 GCA_002347475.1 Peptococcaceae bacterium UBA2264 | reverse complement strand
AGCTTACCCCAAGTCCCAAGCCAGTTCGGCCACCTGTCAAGTTGCCGCGCCAGATCAAGGTACCCGCACATCGTGAACGTCGAGTTTCCAAATCTCAGGTTAATCGTGCTTACTCCCGTTTGCGCCAGCGCCTCAAAGATCTTGTCAATCAGGGGCAACGCGATGATAATCTGAGTGAAGTTGTTGAAATCCTGGAGACAATTACGAATTGGCTGGAAAGTCAGGAAAAACAAAGATAATTTGATAAAGGATTATTTATATTTAGAGAGAATAACTACTTAATTAATGAGTTATGAGGTTCTCGTTAGAAAGTGTGCATCAGCAATGAATAAAGTAAATGTTTATGGAAGTTTTACCCAGACCCTTCTGTTTTCTGGCACAGTGTCAATACCAAAATACCTTCTGAATCACTATGCTGATCTTGGCCTCAGCAATATGGAAATACTGCTCATAATCCACATTCTCAGCGAATTGGATTCTAATCCAAACCCGTCAGTGCAGTTATTGGCTCAGCGCATGAAAATTACCGATACTGAAGCAGATGCTATTATCAGTAAACTTATTGAACGCAAATTGTTAACAATGGAGCAGCATTGGAATCGCGCAGAACAATGTTGGTATACTTGTTATAGTTTTGTTGGCTTGATTGAAGAACTTGCCGAACACTGGGCAATCGCGCAAATGAAACAATATGAAGAAGAAATATCTCAAAGGGATAACCAAGCTGCGGCAGACAATGGATCTTTTTCTGAATCTGAACTACAAAAACTTGTTACGACCTTTGAGCAGGAATTGGGACGGCCGCTTACCGGTCTGGAATGTGAACATCTGACAGCCTGGCTTGCAGCTCATCATTCTGAAGAATTAATTGTTGAAGCTTTACGCCGCGGTGTCAGTGCTGGAATCCGAAATTTCCGCTATCTTGATTCAATTCTGCGGGAATGGGAAAAAAAGAATTTGCGAACAAGAGCAGAGGTTGAGGCTGATGATGCAAATTTTCAGTTGCGCCAACAGAAAAAAAATACAGCTAAAACCAGTCAGGACAAAAAAACAACACCAGATAAGCCAGATAAATATGAAAACTTTTATCTGTAAATAGTAAATAGCGGAAGGAACTTTTGAACAGAATGGCTAGTCTTAAAGAAATTCTGGATGGAAATAATCTGCTAAAAAGGCCGGATAAGCAGAACATATCTCCGGAGCAATCGCCCGTGAGGGAAGAAAAGGTATATTTATGTTCGTTTTGCCAGGACCGGGGAATCATTTTAGAAAATGATGTGGCCCATCCTTGTGTCTGCATGCAGCAAAAAAAATTAGTTAATCAATTCCGCACAGCGCGGATGGCCAAGGCCTTATTGACATGCCGACTGGATAATTTCAGTTTGAATTATTACCTATCAGCTGACGGCAATAAAACCGATCAGGAAAGTGCTCGACGTGCTCTGGAAGCAGCCAGAAATTTTATCAGCAAATATTCGGAAAATCCTTACGGTTCTGGTCTTTTGTTTACCGGACCGGTAGGTGCCGGAAAAACATATTTAGCAGCTGCAATTGCTAATGAGCTCATGCTCATAGACTATCAGGTTTTATTTTTAGTGGTTCCTGATCTTCTGGACGAGCTTCGGGCTTCTTATAAGTCAGAAGTAAACGAATTAGATTTGCTGGATGCAGCAAGAACCATACCTGTTCTCATTTTAGATGATCTGGGCGCCCATAATTATACCGAGTGGACCAGAAATCGAATCTATTCCATAATTAATTATCGTATGAATGAAATGCTGCCAACTATTATTACAAGTAATCTTACAATTGATGAGATGGAGAATTATCTGGGATCAAGAACTACATCCAGGCTTGTTCAAATGTCCAGGATTTTTCGTTTAAAGACAGAAGATATTCGCTTGCGTAAATATCAGGAAAGAGAATTAAGAAACCCATAAAGACAAGTATTATTGTTTTAATATCTGATATATAGTACAATAAAGTTTGAATGAATATCCGAAACAAATAGCGAAGGACGTGAAATTTTGCTGAATTTACGAAAACCTGTGGGAAGAGAAAAAATCAAGGGCATCATTATTTATGCATGTCTGTTAGTCCTGATCTCTACCATAATCGGTATTCACTTCCTGGATGTTAATGTAACAGATATCGAAATAGCCGATCAGGGAACATATAAGATCGTCACCGCCAAGGGAACTGTCAGTGTCAGCCCAAGTAATATATTACGCATAGAAAGAACTTATACGAAAGCAGCTATTACCGGTATCCCCGTAGAATTAGATAAAATTTATACTGATAAGGGATTTATATATTTTACATCACTTAACTCCTATGCGGAAGCGGGACAGGCCATGGCAAATTCGGTTGACTATAACGGTTTGGCTTCCTGGCTGCGGCCCAATACAACAATACGTACTGTTCAGCCTTATGCTTATGCCATCGGAACACCAAAATCATATGTGCCCGTAATCTTTCTGCTCATGTTTTTTCAGTATCTTTCTTTGATAATCGGCGCAATAACCTTATTCGTTCTAATTTCACCTATTCGTCGGTGCAAGGACAGTTATGAAAACAATAATAATTTGACCCCGGAAACTGATTTCAGAACTGCTGAGGAACAACAATTTGGGGTTGCCGCTAAATAGATTATATATAGGAAACTGATAATCGATATTTATATCGAATAAGCGCTTAATTGTGAGCGCTTTTTTGATAACTTGCTTATCTCAATTCAAACCTGTTTATTCCGGATTTCAAGACTTAGTTCAGGTACATCTAAAAGCCGGCAAGTGAGTGAAAATATGAAACGAGTAATTCTGGTTCTTAATAAGGAGCAAATCAAGCAGGAAATCAAGTCAATCTTAGCGTTGGCAGATTATCAGGTCTTGGCTACTGTCAGTAACGGAATGGAAGCATTGCGGCTTGTTCACCGTCTGGAGCCTGATTTGATAATTATGAATTGGAGTTTACAGGAACTGGGTGCTCAGGATTTTTTACAAAGTCTGATAGACTCCCGTATTTGTCCTGTAATTGTGATACTGACTGTTAATGAACAACACCAACTTGACACGGTAATTAAGTCAGATGCTCATCAGGTTGTTCTTTATCCTTTGAGGGCGATGGATATGCTGGCAGCCATTCTTACTGCTGAGCATAGATTTAGGCGTGATAACGAGCAAATTGCCCGTTATCATCGTCTGGAAGAAGAACTTAAGACACGTAAACTAATTTATCAGGCTGTTCTTTATCTTATCCAACATCACGCATTTGATGAACAGACAGCCTATACCTCAATGCGCCAGCAAGCGATGACAACACGCAAAAGTATGAGAGCTATTGCGCAGGCAGTAATAACCGGCCAATGGCAGCCTGAAAGTGAAAGTTGATTCAATCAGGAACATTTGCTATACTATTAATGTATTTTTTTTGGCTGCAGTTACTATAAACGCAGTTTTATTATGTATCAAGGATATTTGCAGGATAAAGAGGAATGAAAGATACTAATGATAATTAAACGAAACTATGTGGTTATAAAAATTATACTTTTTATCGGATATAATATTCTTTTTACAGCACTATTGGCACCTTTTATAATATTTTGGGGGCCATTTCAGTCCCTGAAGCAGGTTGCTGTTGGGACTATAGAAACATCAAGGCATCCTCAGGTTGTTCGTTTATTTTTATCTGAAGCCCAAATTTCGGAAATTATGCATGCCAATGACAACAGTGCCAATTTTGGCTTGAATCTGACCAAAGAAAATATTATTAATGATGAAGGTATCACAATTTCAGATATTCAGGGACGCAACTTTAAAGGGAAAGTAATGCTGATCAAAGATCCTACACGGGTTAAGGTTGCCGTAACCAAAGAGATTGGAATAACCGGCGAGAGAGTCTCTGATCTTGTGCGGAATGCCGGTGCTATTGCCGGGATCAATGCCGGTGGTTTTTATGACCCCAATGGTAAAGGCAATGGTGCCTATCCGGACGGTATTACCATTCATAATGGGCAAATTGTTCACAGTAATGCCGGAGAATCCAAAGTTAGTGTTGTCGGAATTGACAAAACAGGCAAATTGATTCTTGGTAATTTGACTGAAACACAAATTCTGGAAAGAGGTATTCTCGAAGCAGTAACTTTTGAGCCGGTCCTTATTCGCGATGGGAAACCTGCTATTTCCGGGGACGGAGGCATGGGGATTCAACCTCGTACAGCAATAGGCCAGACTGCTGACGGTACTATAATTTTTGTGGTAATTGATGGACGTCAGCCTACGTGGAGCATGGGGGCAACAATGAGAGATCTGATGAATATTTTCATAGATTATCATGCTGTTAATGCTATCAACCTGGATGGCGGTTCTTCATCAGAGCTGGTCTATAATGGCAAGGTTATGAACCGTCTCTGGAATATTTTTGGTGAACGCTATATCCCGACAGCTTTTGTTGTAATGCCTTAGAACAGGAACCAATGTCGAAGAGAGGAATAAAGCGTGAAGAAAATATTGCGCCTTTTTTTAGTTTGGACAATTATCTCCCTGCTGCTGCAATTTGGTGTATACGGATATGCGGATTATGAAGTCAATAAAGTTCTCAATCCTGTCTATGAGCCGATTACCGCTAATTTAAAAGCCGTTATTCCTGGTACGAATCTGGAAGATATTCAAATTTCTTATGCCAAAGATTATTTGGCTTATAAAGAAAACGGTGTTTTTAAAGTGTTCAATCTTAAAAAAGAGAAAGTAGTTTTTGAAAAAAGTCCTGATCAAGACAGTGAGAAAAATATGGGGGTAATGGGATATCAATGGCTTCCTGACCGGGATGCCCTGATCTATTTCTTTTCCAAAAAGAATCCTAATGCCGTGACAACTGTTACCGTTCAGCCCAGTAAAACCGCAGTGACCTCCAAATCAGAAAGCAGCACCAAAAGTGATGAAAAAACGATTACTCAACAGCCAAAAATCGAAAAACGCTATAATAATCCCTGGTTAACTGAACTTTTTACTTTAGAATGTTCAGCCAGTGATGAAGACAATCCTCCTGATAACCGCTCCAATGACGATCTGGTCCTGGAGATTTATCCTGCCGGTGGCGTGATCAATCAAATGGTTTTTTCTACCTATACTAACCTGATATATCTTACTGTAAAAAACGGATCTTATATGAGCTTGTTGGAAATTGACGTGATGAAAGATGTGCGCAGTTTAAATCGTTCCGGGGAAGTGATTTCCAATATGGCAGTTTCCGATCAGCAGGGAACGCTCTATCTTGACAGTAAAATCGGTTCGACCAATCAGATTGTTGCAGTCAAGAACTGGGACAGATATGTTATTTCCAAAGATGCCAATGATGTGATCCTGGGAGATCGCAATGGGAAATTATATTTGGGAAGAGTGGTTGATAATCAACTGACAAAGATATCTACCAGAGAAGATAAGACCAATATTAATGAGAAGGTTAATCTTAATCCTGTTTGGGAAGGATCTATTCCTTTCCAGGATAGCCGTGTAGTGATTGGGGCTTTAGGTCAAGTTGTTGTCTATGATCAAAAAACAGCTTATATAATAAACAATGGTGAAATAAAGGAGATAGAGTTACGCGGCGAAGAAAATTATGTGTCTTCTGATGGAGCAGAATTAATCGAGCTAACCAAAGAAGACGGTTCTACCAAGGTGGAACTGAAACCATTGAAGTAAAAACATATTTTAAGAAGTAATTAAGAGAGTACCTTATGTGGTACTCTCTTAATTTATCATAACTCCTGTATTACGATGATTTTTCCAGTACGATTTGCAGCATTTGTTCAAAGCGAAGATCCCAGGAATTAGCCAAAGCAATTTTCAGGCGACATTGTATTTTCAGGCTGCAATCTTCAGCAATTTCTTGGGCAGCCAAAGTTACAAATTCTGCTTTAGTCTTAGCTATAGCTATATGGTCTGAGAATTGCGTAACCTCAGGTAAGGCAGTTGTCAGCACCGGTTTGCCTGCAGCCAGATATTCATAGAGTTTGACTGGATTAACATTGACTGTTAATCCATTGATGATAAAAGGAATCAGACAAAGATCAAAGTTCTGGAGATAGGCAGGAAGAATCTGATAAGGCTTGGGTCCCAGCCAGTATATATTTTTGTGAATTTTCAGGGCGGAAAGATCAATATCCTGCGGCCCAATCATGACAATTGACCACATCGGATAAGCTGTTGCCAGGGCCTCAATCAGCTCCAGATCCAGCCAGGTACTGATGGCTCCTATATAGCCGATGATAGGTTTAGGAAGAGAAGAGATATCTTCAGGTAAAACCAGTGTTCCCTCCAGAACTTGTTGAAAGTGCTTGAAATCAGCACCGTTTTTAATAAGCCGGATATATCGACAAGTGCCAATCCTTTTTTTGTATAGTTCCTGGGCTGAAGCAAAAACGATTTCGGCTTGGCTGAGAAGCCTGTTTTCCATTTCAGACACTGTTGCTGGATTAATAAAACCTGGAAATGAAGTATGTTCGTCAGCACAATCATAAATCAGCAGGGAATACCTCAAATATTTTAAGATATCAACATTGTTTGGCAGATAGGTCCAAAAGATTGGTTTGTTAAATTCCAATGTCTTTGAAATCTTGTTAAGTTTCCGTGCTAAAAAATACTGATTTAATTTATTGATCCTGGTCTGCAGGTTAGCAAATGGAAGAAGCGGAAAAGGAGTATAAACAAAAATTCCTGGAGAAACTTCCTCCAATTTGGGTATCTGGAAAACACGGGTTTTCCAGTAGAGCGGTTTTTTGAGAGGAGAGAGCCAGGTAATCGGAGGATTAACATAAAGAACCTGAAAACCGGCAGCGGCAAACCTGGTCATTAATTGCTGAGCTCTGGCATACATACCAGACCAGTCTGCTGCACCAAAACATACTATTTGCCGGTCTGAGGTTTTCATACTGCTGTTCTCCCGCACTGACATCTTGCTCGACATTATTATTTCATCACACCTATCGCTATTGCTGTCTGATTAAATGTTACTGGGCAGGTGTTTCAGTTGATTGTTCACTGGATAGAGCCTCTAATTGTGTTTCCAGGTTGTCCAGAATAGAACGTATCTGGTTAATCTGTTCCAGGATCAAGGCCGGGGTTGTTGCGTCAGGTGCAGGTTCTTCAGGTGTCTGGGTAGCAGGGCTTGCTGGAGTGCCTTGCCCCAGGGTCACCGGCTGAGGTGCATTTTCCCCAAAAATTTCTATCAAAGCCTGGCCTAAATTATCAGACATTACCAGATGATCCTGATATGCCAGGACTACCTTTTTCATCTCCGGAATACTGCCGCCTTTTTCTGACTGCAAATAGATCGGTTCGACATAAAGGAAATTTCCGCCCACTGGCATAGCCAATAAGTTGCCTCTGATAACACTGGAACCTTTCTGATCCCATAAGGCAAGTTGTTTGGATATCTCCGGGTCTTGATCGATACGGGATTCTATCTGCAAAGGCCCGTCAATTTCTGTGCTTTTCGGCAGTTTATAGAGCAGCAGCTGACCGTACTTATCCCCATCCATCCGGGCACACATCCAGGAGACCATATTATTACGGGTATTCGTTTCACTGGAGGCGGGCGTGAAGGGCAGCATCAAAACCATTTCCGGCTTATCATTACCTGGGATTTTTAACACAGTGTAATAGGGTTCGATATTTTGAGGGCCTGCTTCAAATAGTTCTTTGGCTATATCCCAGGCATCTTCTTTATTATAGAAAACTGCAGAGTCTGTCATGTGAAATGTTTTTAACATATTAGCCTGAACCTTGAAAAGGGTTTCCGGATAACGCAAATGGGCTTTCAGAGAGGCGGGCATCAGAGACAAATCTTTGAATACACCCGGGAAAATCCGCATATAAGTCTGTAAAATCGGATCTTGAGTGTCGGAAACGAAGAAATCGACTGTTCCATCATTAGCATCCAGAACAACTTTAACTGAATTACGGATATAATTAAAATTCTGCTCATCATATTGACTGGCATAAGGCATTTGAGTTGAAGTGGTATAGGCATCAATGATCCATTTTAAACGTCCATTATCAATGACTATATAGGGATCGGCATCATAAGATAAAAAGGGAGCTAATTTTCGCACTCTATCTTTAATATTACGGTTTACCAGAAAGCGGCTCTGAGGATTGACTTCGTTAGCAAGATATATTTTGTAAGTCGCATGGTGCAGGGAAAGCATCAGTTTGGCAAAAGGAGTCAATACTATACCCGTTTTTCCCTGATAATTATTTTCGGCATTTGTGTTACCGAGCGGATAATCAAATTCTTTCACTGAGGTATTGACAACAACCCAGTCATTGGTTAATTCTCCATAATAAATTCTGGGCTCCTGAAGATTAAATTCCTCATAAGCTGTCACCGGCGGAATATCCTTGATAGCAAAAGAAGGCAATCCTTCAGAAGTTACAGCATTGGCAAAAGAGGCAGATACTCCAAAGCCATGAGTATATTTAAAACGGGTATTAACAAATGTCTGAGCCTTGGCATCCAGATCTGATGACGATAATTCGCGAGCGGAAAGCATTACCTGCCGAAAATTACCATTTACTACATAACGGTCAATATCGATATCCTTGAATTTATAATACAGACGTATTCCTTGTTTCTGAATGTAGGTTTGCAGCATAGGACGAACATCATTTAAACGAACATTGTCTAAAGTCTCCTGATTAGCTTTCAAACTGTCAATTGTAATTGCTGTAGTCCCCGGATAATCCTGTTCCTCAATCTTATCAAGACCATAGCCGTAACGGGTCAAGGCAATTTCATTTTGGATATAGGGCGCTTCCTTTGCTAATTCATTGGGTATAACGCTCAGGGATTGTACAAGAGCGGGATAAATACTGTAGAGTAAAATACCAGCTGCGAAAGTAACAATTATTGGTAAAGTTATTAAGCGTACTTCTTTAAGCAATATACTTAACCCGGCAAGGATAAAACCTGCTATACTTAGAAAGATAAGAATCTTCAGAGCCGGTAAAACAGCATTCAAATCCGTATAACCGGCGCCAACGACATGACCATGCACTGAAAACATCATTTGGTAAATGTTCAGGTAATAACCATAGGCTTTAAAAATAAAGAGAATTCCAATCAACAGGGCTAAATGTTTTCTGGCAGCCAGATTGATCTCCACAGCATTTGCTTGCCATAGCCTGATAGAATGGAAACGTAAAACTCCGGTGATAATATAAAAGAGCGCGGTGAAAAAAGTTAGAAGAAATAAAGGTCCAAAAAAAGCGTTGTAGATAGTCTGCAAAAAGGGCAGTTTAAAAAAGTAAAATGCCAGATCTTGCTCAAAAACGGGGTCAACTTTGTTAAAGGGAGTAGCATGAATGAAAGTTAACACCTCTAACCAGCCTGTATATCCTGTTATAAAACTGATACCATAACTAATTAAAGCAGAAAAAACTATCAGCCAGACAGTTACTTTCTTCTGACTCAGACTGAATATCGGTCTGTTAAGATCTTCAACCAGATGAAGACGGTTTTTCAGGCGATCGTTGATGAAAGTAACAATCGCGTGGCGAATCGAGAGAAGAGTTGCTGCAATGAAAGCAAATAGGATTGTCCCATTAACCAGCTGAATCAATAATTTGCTGACAAGAGGAATCCAAAATAATTGCATATATCCCAGATCCTTAAACCAGAGCCAGTCCTCATAGAATCCGCTTAACCAGGTCAGCAGCCCAAGTAAAAGGACTATTAAGATTATAATTTTAGTATAGCGTCTCAAAATAATCTCCTCCTGATATTAATTTAATTTACCTGATACAGGATATTTGTTAATGAAAACAAATATATTACAATAGTATTAGTATTCTTCGAAGCAGGCTGCATTACCTTTAATTTATTGATATAATCCATACAGTTCACTGTTTGTCTCGAAACCTGTTAATTGAAAGTTGGGAGTGTTGGCAAGATGTATGATGTAGTTATTATAGGAGCAGGCCCGGCTGGGCTTACAGCCGGAATATACGCTGCGCGGAGTGGCTTAAAAACAGTTATCATTGAACTTGCTATGCCTGGCGGACAGGCAGCTCTGACGGAAAAAATCGAAAATTATCCGGGCTTTCCGGGAGGTATAGGCGGCTACGAGTTAATGAACTCTTTTTATCAGCAAGCCCTGAGGTTTAACGCTGAGTTTATTTTTGCCGAGGTAAAATCTCTCAAACTTCAAGAGCAGATTAAAGAAGTAATCCTGGGCGAAGGTATTATTAGCACCAGAACAATAATAATTGCATCCGGCTCCCAACCACGTCATTTGGGTGTCCCCGGAGAAGATACCTTTCGCGGCCGTGGTGTTTCTTATTGTGCCACCTGTGATGGGGCATTTTTCAAGGGTAAAAAAGTCATAGTTGTCGGTGGCGGAGATGCTGCCTTAAAAGAAGGAGTATATCTGACCAGATTCGCTGAGGAGGTTATCATCATTCACCGCCGCCCTGAATTTCGAGCTGCCCAAATTGCTGTAGAACAAGCCCAGCATAATTCCAAAGTAAGGTTTGAATTAAATTATATTATTGAAGAAATTTTTGGGGCTGACAAGCTTGAGGGTGTACGCATTCGCAACGTGATCAGCTCTGAAATACGGGAAATTAAAGCTGATGGTGTCTTTGTTTATGTGGGAACTGAGCCTAATGCCGGATTTATCGGCAAAGAACTGGCCGCCAACGAACAGGGTTATCTTAAAACAGATGCCGCTTTACAGACCAATATTCCCGGTGTTTTTGCAGCTGGTGATATTCGTGACAAACTGGTGCGACAAGTGGCCACAGCCGTGGGTGACGGCGCTTTGGCAGCAGTTCAGGCTGAAAAATTTATAAGCAAGAGCTGAATTCCTTGGTGATTTGTCCTGAACAAATCCAGAAAAATATTTTTGCATAAGAATCTCAAATTATGTTCCTTATATTTTATAAAGCAATCCGGAATTTTACAAATGTTTCAAGAGGTATTCGGCTGAATAATGATTGGTTATATCAATAGACAGGTCCAAAATCTTCAGATAAAATATGTATGAATATCTGATTAACTTGGAAAGGTAAAACATATTATGATGGAGGAAAATATCAGATATATCCTGCAAGCAGTATTATCAGGTCTGCTTACTATCGAGGAAGCATTTAAGCAACTTAAAATATTACCGTATGAAAACGTAGGGTTTGCCTGTCTGGACCATCACCGTTCGGTTCGGACCGGTCAGGCAGAAGTTGTTTTTTGCCAGGGGAAGGAAACCGAACATATAATAACCATTATTAGGCATTTGGATGTGCACAATTCCAATGTTTTGGCAACCAGACTAGAACCGGACAAAGCCGAACTCGTTTTACAACATTTCCCCGATGCTCATTATGATTCTTTAGCTCGCTGCTTTATTCTCCATCCTTTGTCTGAACCAACCATGAAAGGACAGATATTAATAATCACTGCCGGGACAGCGGATTTGGCTGTTGCCCAGGAAGCATGGTTAACAGCGCGTTATTTAGGTCATGAGACTGAAATGCTTGTTGATGTCGGGGTATCCGGAATACACCGTTTGCTTCATAAACGCTATCTTTTAGAACAAGCCGAGGTTATAATCGTTGTAGCCGGTATGGAGGGCGCATTGGCCAGTGTCGTTGGAGGTTTGGTTGAACAGCCGGTTATTGCTGTTCCCACCAGTATTGGTTACGGAGCTAATTTCCAGGGACTATCTGCCCTGTTAAGCATGCTGAACAGCTGTGCGGCCGGTGTGGGAGTCGTTAATATTGACAATGGCTATGGGGCTGCAGCTTTGGCTTCTGCTATTGTTCGCCGGATCCTGGCCGGCAATAGTAATAATCAACTTGCTGAATAATTATTCCTGACAGCTTTTAAGGGGGTTCTAAATTTGCGCACCTTGTACTGGGATGTTTTTGCCGGCATCAGCGGAGATATGGCTCTCGCTTCCTTAATCGCCCTGGGCGCCGATCCTCTTGTTATAACTGACCAGCTTTATTCTCTGGGACTCGACTCTTTTAAACTGGAAATTACATTACCCCTGATTCAAGGTATTCAGGCAATTGATGTTAATGTAGTGTTGTTAAACACAGACGAACATCAGCATCGTCGTCTGGCAGATATCGAAAAATTGATTGACAAGGAGACCATACCGGCCAAAGTCAGGACTGATTCCTTGCAAATTTTCCGGGCTTTAGCTGCAGCCGAAGCTAAAATTCATGGCATAGCAATCGAGGATGTGCACTTCCATGAAGTAGGTGCTGTTGATTCCCTGGCAGATATTATTGGAACCTGCCTGGCCATTGAACAATTGGCAATTGAAAAAATCTGTGTTTCTGCCCTGCCCTGGTCGAGAGGATTTGTTAAATGTGCTCACGGCATCCTGCCTGTCCCGGCCCCGGCAACCCTGGAGCTTTTAGCCGGTTTTGAATTTGCGGAATCAGGTGTCACCGGAGAACTTGTAACACCAACAGCTGCGGCCATAATTTCGATTTTAGCCCAACAAACTCCATTTCCCAATATGAGAATTCTTAAGGTTGGCTATGGTGCCGGTAAGAATAATTACGGCCTGCCCAATATCCTCAGAGGTGTTCTGGGGCAAGTGTGATATAACCGATATATTCTATTGGTTGATGTTATTGACGAGGAGAAGGGATCTATTTGGCTAAACGCAAAAAAAGAAGAAAGACAGCTTATTTTTCCAGAGCATATTGGGTTCCAGCTATTCTGACTTTAATAATTATTCTGGTTGTTTCCCGTTTGGTCGTGCTTCAAGTTGTTCAAGCCTCTGACTTGAAGGCCAAAGGTATCGAAAGACGGACAAAAGATCAAACCATATTTCCGGAAAGAGGAATAATCTTCGATGCCCAAGGAAATATTTTGGCCCAAAGTATCCCAGTGAAAGAGGTTTATGCAGATCCCAAAACTCTGAATACCTTGATAAACAAAAAGCATATTAAATCTTCGATACCTGAAATTGCTGAAAAACTGGGAGCAATTATCGAAGCAGATCCCCAAGTAATAGCAGATAAACTGGGTAATGATCAATCTTCCTGGGTCAGTCTGGCTCACTATGTTGATCTCAGTAAGATAGATGAGATCAACAAGTTGGATATACCAGGGGTAGGATTCAATGATGAGGAAAAAAGAGTATATCCTATGGACCGGCTTTGTGCATCTGTCTTGGGAATTGTGAACAGGAGCGGCCACGGTGTTGAAGGGATAGAAGCTTTTTATGATAAGGAATTATATGGCAAAGCAGGTTATAAATCACAAGAACAGGATACTGGTTCTGTTTTAATTCCGGAAACTCTGCATCAGATAGATCCCCCTGAGCCGGGGAATAATCTGACTTTGACCCTGGACT
>DDXI01000144.1 GCA_002347475.1 Peptococcaceae bacterium UBA2264 | reverse complement strand
GCCGACAGTATAGTCTGGATGAAAAGAGGAAAAGTTGACCGGAGCGAATATAAATTTTAGCCTGGCAACGCCCTGAGGATTTTCAGGGCCTTTTTATTTTTATTCCGGATAATAACCTTCTATATCAGAAAACTCAGATTACAGCCCTCACTTTAATAAGCAGGTGTTTAATTTGGATTTTACAGCAATTGATCATTTCTATATGAAAAGAGCATTAGCCTTGGCAGCCCAGGCAACAGGCCGAACAAGCCCAAATCCTCTGGTCGGATGTGTGATAACCTCTGCAGACCAGGTTATCGGTGAAGGCTATCATCGTCAGGCAGGTACACCCCATGCCGAAATTCATGCTTTGACCGAAGCCGGCCAGCGGGCTAAAGGAGCGACAGTCTATGTTACCCTGGAACCTTGCTCGCACTTTGGCCGTACTCCGCCCTGTGCCGATGCTTTGCTGAAGGCCGGAGTCAATCGTGTGGTTGTAGCCATGACAGATCCCAACCCTCTGGTAGCCGGAAAAGGAATTAAGCGCCTGCTGGAAAACGGTATCAAGGTTGAGACAGGTCTTTTGAGCCAGGAAGCTGCTCGTTTAAATGAAGTATATATTAAAGCTATTACTACCGGATTACCTTTTGTTGTCTACAAAGCAGCTTCGACTCTTGATGGTAAGACGGCCACAACCTCCGGGGATTCCCGCTGGATCAGTAATTCTCAATCCCGGGAAATTGTTCACCAATTTCGGAACAATTATGATGTTATTATGATAGGAAGTGGGACAGTACAGGCAGATAACCCAGCTTTGAACTGCCGTCTGGCCGGGGGACGTGATCCGGTTCGTCTGATTGTGGACGGTAAGCTGAGTATTTCTGATAATGCTCAAGTACTGACATCCTCGAACTCGGCTCCTTGCATTATTGCGACAACTGCAGCGGCAGCAGAAAGCAAGCTGGCTGGATTAAGGAACCTGCCCGGGGTGGAAGTATGGCAGTATGCCACAGACCGTTATGTGCCCTTACAAATGCTCATGAGAGATGTGCTGAAGCGGAACTGGACAGGTGTCTTATTGGAGGGGGGAAGCAGATTAGCCGGCAATATGATAAAAGCCGGCCTGGTCGATAAAATCGAATTTTTTATTGCTCCCAAGCTAATCGGCGGAAACGGTCCGTCCCCTCTGGCCGGTTTGGATATTTCCAGGATGTCTGAGGCCCTGCAACTAAAAAATATCGAGGTTGATTTGAAAACCGGGGATATTCATATTTCTGCTTATCTTTAGGACTTTTTCTTGCACATTTTTTCTTATATCTTTTACTTTTAAGTGAGGTAACGCTATGTTCACAGGCCTTATCGAGGAATTAGGAATTGTCAGCAAGATTAAACTGGCAGCAGATTCAGCTGAATTGAGTATTAAAGCCAAAAAAGTTTTGGAGGAAACCAGGCTGGGAGACAGTATCGCTGTTAACGGAGTATGTCTGACTGTTATCCGTTTAGGCATCCGGGAATTCACTGTCGATGTCATGGCCGAAACTCTAACCAAAACCGCCCTGGCCCAATTGGAACCTGGCAGAGAGGTGAATCTGGAAAGAGCTTTGCAGCTTTCCTCCAGACTCGGCGGGCATCTGGTCAGCGGACATGTAGACGATATCGGCACAATCAAACGGATAACTGCCGCAGGAATTGCAGCTATCTATGAAATCAGCATCTCGCCCTCCCTCTCATCCTTTATTATTCCTAAAGGATCAATTGCTATTGATGGGATCTCATTAACTGTTGTGCAAGCGGAGAAGGATTTTTTCTCTGTCTCCCTTATCCCTCATACCTCTGCCCAGACCACCTTGGGTCTGAGAAAAGTTGGTGACCAGGTAAATCTGGAAACAGATATCATTGGTAAATATATTGCCAGCCTGATCAGTAATTCACCGCCAAAATCACAAACAACCAGGAATAATATCTCCGTAAATTTTTTGGCAGATCATGGTTTTATTTAATTAAATATTTATGAATAGGAAACGGAAGTGTAAAGATGACATTTAGTTCTATCGAAATTATATTGGAAGAAATCAAACAGGGCAGGATGGTCGTGGTCATCGACGATGAGGATCGGGAAAATGAAGGCGATTTGTTGATGGCTGCTGAGAAAGTTACCCCGGAAGCAATTAATTTTATGACCATGTACGGACGAGGTTTAATTTGTGTGCCGATGACTGAAGAAAGGATTAAAGCCCTGCAGCTGGAACAAATGGTCAGCCAGAATACTGACCCTCATGGCACAGCTTTTACTGTAAGTGTTGACAGTGAAACCAGCACGACCGGGATTTCCGCTCACGAACGCGCAACAACTGTTAAAATCCTCTCCGATCCAACCAGTAAACCTCCTAATCTGCGTCGTCCGGGACATATTTTTCCCCTGCAAGCCCGGGAAGGAGGAGTGCTGGTCAGAGCAGGACATACCGAGGGGGCGGTTGATTTGGCCAGATTAGCCGGTCTCCAACCGGCGGGAGTTATTTGTGAGATCATGAATGAAGATGGCAGTATGGCCAGAGTTCCCGATCTGCTTAAATTTGCCAAAAAACATGATCTGAAGATCATGACTATTCAAGACCTGATCAGTTACCGCCGAAAAAAAGAAAAACTGATTGAAATGGTTGTGAGCATTAACTTACCTACCGATCAGGGAATTTTTCAGGCTAAGGGATATCGGAGCATCCTGGATGATAAGGAACATCTGGCACTTGTCATGGGTCAAGTAGATGATGGCAAACCTGTATTAGTTCGTGTTCATTCCGAATGCCTTACCGGAGATGTCTTTCACTCCCATCGCTGTGATTGCGGCGATCAATTAGCCGCTGCTTTGAATCAAATCGGCCGCCAAGGCAGGGGGGTACTGCTTTATATGCGCCAGGAGGGACGCGGCATAGGCCTTTTGAATAAATTAAAGGCTTACAAACTTCAGGAACAGGGTCAGGATACAGTGGAAGCCAATATCTCCCTGGGCTTTCCGGCTGATCTGCGCGACTATGGCGTCGGGGCCCAGATCCTGGTTGATTTGGGAATCAGGGATGTGCATTTAATGACCAATAATCCGCGTAAAATTGTTGGTTTGGAAGGCTATGGTTTGCGGATCAGTAAACGTATCCCCCTGGAAATTGCTTCCCGGCCAGAAAACAAGCGTTATCTCAGTACCAAAAAGTCAAAATTAGGACATTTTCTGACCAATATCAGTAATGAATAAAACTCAGCTTCAACAATATGTAAAGAAAGGAAGTTAACAGATGAAAGTTTACGAAGGAAATTTAATTGCCAGGGATTTAAAATTCGGCCTGATTGCCGCCAGATTCAATGAATTCATCACTAATAAATTAGTGGGCGGCTCACTCGATGCCTTGCGTCGCCACGGGGCTAATGAAGATGACATAGAGGTCGTTTGGGTCCCCGGCGCCTTTGAAATACCTTTAGTTGCCCAGAAAATGGCTCTTACAAAGCGCTATGATGCTATAATATGTTTAGGTGCCGTAATTCGCGGAGCCACTCCCCATTTCGACTATGTCAGTTCTGAGGTAAGCAAGGGAATCGCTAATGTAGGACTGCAAACTGGTGTGCCAATTATTTTTGGAGTCCTGACCACTGACAATATCGAACAAGCAATCGAACGCGCAGGAACAAAGGCTGGTAACAAGGGCTTTGATGCTGCTATTACAGCTATAGAACTGATTAACCTGCTTAAACAACTTAATTAGGGATCACCGTCAGCTGCAGAGCAAAATACATTTCGGAGGTTGTGTCTGATGCCTGTTTTACCTGTTTATTTTCCCTTCAAAAGTATGGCAACAGTTTTTGATCATCACAGACTCTTATTGATCACAGCAATTTCATTTCTTTTTATCTTCCCGCTATTCTTACTGCCTGCCTATCAGGAAAGCTGGCTGGATCCATTCAACACCTTGGATATTCCCAACAAAATTCTCCATCCTCACTCCATATCGCAAATAGGCTTAATGGATCCTGCTGATCCTTTTAAGCCCCGCTACTTTGCTGAGCAGTCAAAAGTTCAGGAATTGGTTAAAGATCTCCGGCAGGCCAAACCGCTTACTGCCAGACAGGAGCAAGTATTACCAATAGATGAGAAAGTATTATATTTTACCTTACACAGAGAAGCAAGCTACTTTCATGATGCCGCTGATTTTTCGCTGCAGTATTATCCTGGATTAAACATCGTATGCTTTGGTGAGCAGCAGTTTATTATTGATGATTCGACTATCTGCTTATTTAATGAAATATGCCAAAAAATGCAGGCTGGTTGGTGGAATAGCAATTAATATTTTTGATACCTCCACCATGGGCGCATGGCGCTTGATTTCAGATTACACAAAATATTGCTAAAATCCTCTTATAACAGCCATTTCAGACTTTCCAGAACCACATGGGCATGATACACTGAAATAAAAAACTGCAAAGAGGGGAAAAACATGAATATCGAGGAACCTACATTTAAAAAAGTTATGCGTGGTTACGATATCGAGGAAGTTAAGCAGTCCTGGGCGGAAATGTCCCAGATTATTGCCAATCAAAATGCTACCAATGTTGAATTGAAACTTCAAATAAACAGTTTGAAAGAACAAAATGCCGAATGGGAAAACCGTGTGAACGACTACATCAAAATGGAAACTGATTTACGCGATGCTGTGATCAGTTCCCAAAGAATCGCCAAACAAGCCCAGGAAACGGCAGAACAGAAGGCGGAAGAAATATTGGCAACAGCCCAGGCAGAGGCCGATTCTATTCTTAATGGTATTCAGGAAGAAGCTCTGAAAAGAGAGGAAGATAGTATTCGTCATCTGGAAGAAAACCAGGCCAAGCTTGCAGATTTGGAAAATCAGATTTTTGAATTGATTTCCATACATAACAAACAAAAACAAAAGGTTGAAAAAACGAGTGCTCTGTTAAAAACCATCCAGAATTCCCTGCAGGAATTACTCGATCTTGACGAAGAATAATTACTGGAGTGTTGGCAGCAGACCAGAAAAAAGACAAGCCGCCTGGGATGAATCTGAAATTGCGGTATAGTAAATAAAAATAAAACAAGGGATTACCTGTCTTGTACTGAATATAATCAGTTCAAGACAGGTAATCCCTATTAATTATCTCTCTTTCGCTCAAGATCGAACCTCTGGGAAAACTCTTTTTGCCTCATACCATTATTCTATTATTATGGTTATTGACTTTCCTTGAAAATAAACTCTCCGGCCGGCGAAAGATCAACCAGAAGGTGTTGGCCGTCTTTGAATTCCCCCTGTAAGAGTTTCAAGGCCAGCGGATTTTGCAGACGCTGCTGAATAACCCGTTTTAACGGTCTGGCTCCAAAAACAGGATCATATCCTTCTTTTACCAATTGGGTTTTGGCCATATCTGTTAAAGCCAGCGTCAGCTTACGGGCAGCCAAGCGCTCCCGCAACAACTTCAGCTGTATTTCCATGATTTTAACGACATGTTCTTTATCCAAAGGATGAAAAACGATAATTTCATCCAAACGATTCAGAAACTCCGGCCGGAAATATTGTCTTAATTCTTCCGTGACCTGAGAACGGATTTTTTCCTGAGCGATATTTTTCAGGGTCATTTCCTGAATGAGCGGGCTGGCAATATTGCTGGTCAGAATAACTACCGTGTTTTTGAAATTGACAACTCTTCCCTGGCCATCTGTCAAACGGCCGTCGTCCAGAAGTTGTAAAAGGACATTGAAAACATCACTGTGAGCTTTCTCCACTTCATCCAGAAGGAGAACTGTGTAGGGACGTCTGCGCACAGCCTCAGTTAACTGACCTCCCTGTTCATAGCCGACATAACCGGGAGGAGCACCAATTAAACGGGAGACAGAATGTTTTTCCATATATTCTGACATATCAATCCTCACCATTGCCTGTTCATCGTCGAATAAAAACTCAGCCAGCGCTCTGGCCAGTTCTGTTTTACCGACACCTGTTGGGCCCAGAAAAAGGAAGGATCCCAGCGGACGGTCAGGGTCCTGCAGACCTGCTCTGGCCCGCCTTACGGCATCAGCTACAGCCCGAACTGCTTCATCCTGACCAATAACCCGCTGATGTATCCGGTCTTCCATATGCACCAGTTTCTGCATATCACTTTCCAGCATTTTAGCGACCGGAATATGAGTCCAGACAGCAACAACCTCCGCCACGTCCTGTTCATCAACTTCCTGTTTGAGCAAGGTATCTTTTTTGGTCCTGATGCCCTCTTCCGCTTCCTTTAGCTCTTTTTCCAGTTTAGGCAGTATCCCGTATTGCAGTTCGGCAGCTTTATTGTAATCCAACTGCTGCTGAGCCTGTTCCATAAGTGTCCGGGAACGATCGATCTCTTCTTTTAAGCGCTGAATACGCCCCAGAACTTCCCGTTCTGTTTGCAGCTGAGCTTCCAGAGCCGAACGTTCTTCTTTGAGATTGGCCAGTTCCTCCTCAATTTTGGCAAGCCTTTCCTTACTGGGCTCGTCTTTTTCTTTTTTCAGTGCTTCCCGTTCTATTTCCAATTGCATGACCCGGCGCTTGATTTGGTCCAGTTCATGAGGATCACTGGTTATTTCCATACGCATCCGGGCAGCGGCTTCATCAATCAGATCGATAGCCTTATCCGGCAGAAAACGGTCACTGATATAACGGTCAGAGAGGACAGCCGCCGCGATTATAGCACTGTCTGTTATTCTGACACCATGATGTGTTTCATATCGTTCTTTCAGGCCGCGTAAGATGGAGATAGTATCTTCCACACTGGGTGCCTCCACCAAAACTAATTGGAAACGCCGCTCCAGAGCAGCATCTTTTTCAATGTGTTTCCGATATTCATCAAGGGTAGTAGCTCCGACCAGGCGCAGTTCACCCCGAGCCAGCATTGGCTTAAGCATATTACTGGCATCCATGGCTCCCTCGGCTGCTCCGGCACCCACAACAGTATGCAGCTCATCGAGGAAGAGGATCACATCATCCCGATCCTGAACTTCTTTCAGAACGGCTTTTAGCCGTTCTTCAAATTCACCGCGATATTTTGCTCCGGCAATCAAAGAGCCCATATCTAAAGAAATTACTTGCTTATTTTCAATTGCTTCCGGAACGTCCCCCCGGACTATACGTTGGGCCAGGCCCTCAACGATTGCGGTTTTGCCAACCCCTGGTTCCCCAATGAGTACAGGATTATTTTTGGTGCGTCTGGACAAGATTTGGATCACCCGCCGGATTTCTTCGTCCCGGCCAATTACAGGATCAAGCTTACCCCGCCGGGCCAATTCCACCAGATTGCGGCCATACTGTTCCAGGGCTGCATAGGTACCCTCAGGATTAGTACCTGTCACCCGTTGTGTTCCTCTGACTTCCCGCAAAGCGAGCAGCAATTTTTCCCGGGATAAGCCGCTTTGTTGGAGTATCTGTTCAACTGCTCCGCCTGCTTTGTCCAGCAAGGCTAACAAAAGATGCTCGGTACTGACATATTCATCTCCGAAAGGAGCCATCTCATCATGGGCTCCAACCAATACCTTGCGTAAGCGCGGAGATATACTGATTTGAACATTGGCACCACTGATACGGGGCAGGCGCTGTAATTCCTGCTTAACCTTCTGCAGTAAAACGCCGACAGGAAGATTCATCTTATTCAGAACCTGGGGAACAACGCCCTCATTTTGTTCTAATAAAGCAAATAAGAGGTGTTCAGGCTCAACCTGGCTGTTGCCATTACGCTCTGCTAAAGCCTGGGCATTAACAATTGCTTCCTGAGATTTTTGAGTGAAACGATTAGTGTCAAAAGCCATGCATACTTCCCTCCCAATCTTCTGATCTATTCAGGCTGCCCTAATGTCATTGTTTTCTTTTTTCGGCAAGTTGTTTCAGAGTATTCAATTCGGTCTCAGTTATATTCTCCGGTATAATGATCTTTATTTGGGCATACAGATCCCCTTGCGCCTTGGGCTGTCCCAATTTTGGCATGCCCTTACCCTTCAGGCGGAATTTTTTTCCGCTTTGGGACATCGGAGGGATTTTCAGGAGAATTTCACCACTTAAGGTCTTAAGACTTGTTTCCCCGCCAAAAATTGCCGTATAAAAGTCAATTGGGATATCCATTTTTAAATCATCATTTTCTCTGATATAACGGGGATCGTCTTGCACAGTGATCGTCAGATAAAGATTTCCGCTTGGCCCGCCGCCGCTGCCGGGCCGGCCTTGTCCGCTCAGTCGAATTTTGGAGCCGGACCGCACTCCTTTAGGAATTTTAGCTTCAATCTTCTTATCGCCAATCTGGATTACCCGACTGGAACCATGAAAAGACTCTTCCAGGGTAACCGTCAATTCAGCTTCCGTATCCTGACCGGCTCTGGGCCGGGGCCCGCCACGCTTCCGGGCAGTGGTCTGATATTCGGCTTCGCCGCCTCTGCTGCCCATCCCAAATATGGTGGAGAAAAAATCCGAAAAACCGCCGGACATATCGCCCATACCACCATAATCGCCAAAAATCTCGGCAAATTCTTCAGGGGTCATGGTTCTCGTTTGTCGCCCTGTTCCCGGACTTGCCTGCCAACGATTCCAGTCAAAATTTTCGCGTCCGCCCTGTTGTTGCCACTGCTGATAATTTTGACGAAGTTCATCATATTTTTTACGGTTTTCAGGATCACTTATGGCCTGATAAGCTTCGGTTACTTCTTTGAATTTTTCCTCAGCTTTTTTATCACCGGGGTTAACATCAGGATGATATTTTTTGGCTAATTGATGATAGGTTTTTTTGATTGTTTTAATATCAGCATCAGGTTTAACTCCCAGAATACTATAATAATCTTTAAAATCCATAAGCCACCTCCCAATATAGAGAAGATTAAGCTAAGCAAGAAGTTAATATTAGTCAGTATATACATATTATATTATCTGTCGTTCTAAAGGTCAATAATGGTCAGACATTTGCTGGCTATTATTGACCAAATATTTAGCCGTACCCTGTTTCAATATCATGGGAAACAAAGCCCTGAAAAACAGGAAAAACCCGCTTTCTCCTGATACTAACAAGATATACACCAGGTGCTGCGGGTTTTCAGGTTGTTCTTATCCAATACTATCCTCAGCCAATACTATGGAGACGATTTTCATGACGTCCGCTTTTACTCTTTTCAGGGTGTCCTTCAGGGCCTCCTCATTTGTACCTTTCACTGAAAAGTAAAATTTAATCTTTGGCTCAGTTCCGGAAGGACGGGCCATTACAAAACCGCCTCCTTGAAATGAGTAGCGCAAGACATTGGAGCGGGGAAGGTATAAAGGATAAGATATATTATTGTTTACAAACAACCCTGTGCCTTGCTCATAATCATCCACCTTTTCAATAGAAATTCCGCCCAATTCCTTCAACTCTGTTTGGCGCAAAACAGTCATTATTTTGGCCATTTCTTCTTTGCCTGTTTTGCCCTTGAGAATAACAGATTCCTGGTCCTCGAGATAATAACCAAACCGGGAATATATTTGAGCCAGAACCTGAGTAAGATTCAGGCCATCAGTGTATTTATAAAAAAGAGCTGCTTCAGCCAATAATACAGCCGCAATTACAGCATCTTTATCGCGGACAAAGTCTCCGGCTAAATAGCCATAACTTTCTTCAAAACCAAATTGGAAAACCCCTCGCTTGCTTTCTTCCAGTTCCTTCATTTTTTCCGCAATAAATTTAAAGCCTGTTAAAACATTTTCCACTTCTGCACCTAAGGAAGAAGCAACCTCATCAGCTAAATCTGTAGTAGCAATGGTTTTAATAATTATGGCTTTTTCAGGTAATATACCTAATATTTTCTTTTGGGACAGGATATAATATGTCAAAAGAACACCGATCTGGTTACCGGTTAATAACTGATAGGAGCCATTGGGGGCCCGTACGGCGACACCCAGCCGATCGGAATCGGGATCAGTAGCTATCAGCAAATCGGCTTGTTGTTTCAGGCCATATTGTTCCGCCAGATTAAAGACACACGAATCCTCAGGATTAGGACAAGACACAGTGGAAAATTCGCAATCAGGACGTTCTTGTTCCTTAACCACATATACATGACTGAAACCCAGTTCGGCCAAAGCCTGTCTTACCAGGATATTTCCCGCTCCGTGCAGAGGGGAATAAACAATCCTCAGCAGATCTCCGTATTCCTTGATAAGCTGGGGATGAAGAGCCAAACTTTGGACTTTTGCCAGATATTGCCGGTCCATCTCCGCCCCAATCATCTTCAATAAGCCGGCAGAGAGGGCCTCTTCTTTTGCCATCAGTTCAATATCTACCCAGCTTTTATGTTCTTGGATACAAGCAAGAATACTGTCTGCTTGTTTTGGGGGAATTTGTCCGCCATCTTCCCAATAAAGTTTGTAACCATTATACTCTTTGGGATTATGGCTGGCAGTGATCACTATCCCTGCCAGAGCATGAAGGGTACGCACTGCAAAAGAAAGTTCCGGCACAGGGCGCAGATCATCGAACAAATAGACTTTTATCTGCTTTTTTGTCAACACTAAAGCTGCTTCCAAAGCAAACTCCCGGGAAAACCTGCGGCAATCATAGGCAATTACAACTCCTCTTTCCTGACCCTCCGGGCTATCGTCAATGATATACTCAGCCAGACCCAGAGTAACCTTGCGTATCACATATTTATTCATGCGGTTAGTGCCGGCTCCTATTAAACCCCGTAATCCGCCTGTCCCGAATTCCAGATCTGTATAAAAACGATCCTCAATTTCTTTGGGATCAGAAATATTTTTCAATTCCAGATGAGTGTCGTTATCAAAATAAGGATGTTCTGACCAGAGTTCAAAGCGCTCTTTATACATGATCTTGCTTGCTCCCTTCTGAATGTTCTGTCTGCATCTCTGCCGAAAATATTTGTATGTAATAATTTTTATATTCAGTATAACATAGATAAATCTTTTCTTACATTTTATTGGTATTATTTATCCTGATACAAGGATAAAATAAAACGAGTCTCTTGCAACATTCAAGAAACTCGTTTTATTCACATTTGCTTACCGAGGTAGTGAACACAGTATCGCATCCTTCCCTGCAATAACTTCATCAGATTATCTATTGTTTGGTATAATTGTCTGAATTTGTAATTTCGGCAACTTCAGGGATTCCAAACCGACAGAATCCAGAATTTCGCTTATGATGGCTATTTGCTGTCTGTTAATCATTAATTCCTCTCCTTTCCATGTATCTAATTATTATATTATATTATGATAGATTCTGCAAGCTATTTAGATGGGGATACTGGTAAATATTTTTCATATGTCTCCATTTAATCGTGTCTCCAATACAGGTACCTGTTAAATTAGCCCAGTCCACCGGTAATTCCAGAACACTGACTGCCTCTTTTCGGCGCTGCGAAATCCTGTATGGCTTGATCTCATTAACAATATCACATACTGTCCCTGACTTATCCAGAAACCAGACCGAGATAGGAAAGCGCATGCCAAACATATGGACCTGCTGGCAGGGCATCAGCCATAGTCCCTCACCTGGTTCCAGAACAGGGCGGCCCTGCAGGCCCTGTAAGCGGCTTAAAAAATCGTCAGCTTTCCAGACACATTCCGCAATTATTTTGTTAGTACTCAGATTCTGAACTATACCGCTTTTCATAACCAACCACTCCTCTCCCTTGTTACAATAATTCCTGCATTATCTTTATTGCCGCAGGACCTAGAATGATAATAAAAATAGCTGGGAAAATGAACATTACCATAGGAATCATCATTTTAACCGGTGCTTTTTGAGCTTTTTCTTCTGTGCGCATGCGACGTCTTTGCCTTATCTGGACAGACTGATTACGTAATACACCTCCGATAGATATACCTAATTGGTCTGCCTGAATCAGTGATGCTATTAAACTGCTGAGATCCTCAACCTCCAGACGCTTGCTCATATCCCGCAAGGCATCACGGCGTGGGCGTCCCATTTTAATTTCCTGTAAAACCTTTAAAAATTCCTGACCCAAAACCCCTTTTCTTTTTTCCGAGACCGTGAGCAAGGCAGAATCAAAGCCCAAACCGGCTTCCACGCTGACTGTAAGTAAATCTAAAACATCAGGCAGGGTATTCTGGATTTCTGTTTGTCTCTGCTTGCCTTTTCCTTTCAGCCAGGCGTCCGGAAATATAAAACCTATCATCATTCCCACGAGAGCCAGTCCAAAATTTTGCATAAAAGCAGGTGATATCAGGCTTAATATTCCGAAAAGACAACCGCCGCTCACTAGCGCCAAGCCGTACTGTAATGCTTTCCACTCTTTACTGTTCCATTGCCCTGCCAGACCGGCGGCACTTAGTCTTTGGTCTATCAGGGTTAATTTTTCCTTGGAAG
>DDXI01000005.1 GCA_002347475.1 Peptococcaceae bacterium UBA2264 | reverse complement strand
AAGAAAGCGGAAGGTATCAAGCAGGCCAAAATTCTGGCCGCTGAAGGCTAAGCCCAAGCTATAAAGCTGGTAAATAGGCCGCAGACCTGTATCTTAAAGGTAATACCCAGCTTTTGCGGAAGCTTGAAGCGGTGGAAACTGCTCTTAAAGAAAATGCCGAAGTTATTGTTCCCTCAGAAGTCGAACTGGTTAATGTGATCGGTAAACTGGGTGTGGTACTTCCGGTAAAATGGAACACCGGGAACCCCAAAAATAAAAGACGATTAGATAAAACCTCCAAACAAATGCTCATATTCTGCATCTGTTTGGAGGCTTTTAAAAAACAGAGACGGTCTCCAAAAATGTCATGCTTTTCTAGTTAGTTTTGTCCTCAAGCTTATCAATCTTTTCTTCCATCATGTCCTCTTTGCGCTTGTGAGCTTTGTCTTTTAGCTCCTCAATCTTGTCTTCCGTCTTGTCCTTTAATTCTTCAGTTTTTTTCTTGGCTTTGTCCCAAATGTTATCGAGGTCTTTTTTAATATCCGCCATACAAAAACCTCCTTCGCTTATTTTCTTTTTTACCAATTATAGTTTCTGTTTTATTATAACATAATCATAAAGGGTGATATATATATTGCCAAGTATGCAATTCTAAAATCATTTTATATTCCCGGCTATTGTAGGCTTTGGTGGAAAAGGCCTTGGAGTTAAAGAAAAAAGAAGGCAGAAATTTTCTTGTCTCGGCTGAAATTATGCTATTATATTTGTCGAGTAGACCTAATAACACTAATATTTGCCGTAGAGCGATGTGGAGTTTTATCTTGGAAATGTGTCTTCGGATATGGCTATACGGATAGTGGTTATCATTATTGCGCCCCTTGTCGGTGCAGTACTCGCTGCAATCATATTTAAAGCAATTTTCCTTGTAAAAGAAGAGGAATAACATTTACTTCTTACTTTATGTAGTAACATGGATTTTCCTGACCATGATTTCCTGACAAAAACAGCAGTCACAAACCTGTTGACACCCTGTAAATACCATGATATATGTTACTTAGACAAAATATTCTAACTATTAATGAAACTCATTCAACATCATGTTCAGTGGTCATGACTTCATAATTATTATGGCTTTTTAAGCTGCAACCTGCAAAATCGATTTTTTCATGTTATTAACGGGCAAGGATTAATATCCTGAATTTGGAGGAGTAGCCATCATGAAATGGAAGGGAAGAACAGCAAGCACCAATGTTGAAGACCGCAGAGGCATATCCAAAAAAGGTTTGATTGGCGGAGGAGCCGGAATAATCCTTGTTTTACTAATCGCTCTGCTGGGAGGAGATCTGGGAAGCATAATCAGTAATCTGCAGGATACAAATTCAGGTGGCAGTTCAACCTATGTAGAAACAGAACAGGATAAGGAGCTGGCGGAATTCGTGTCTGTAGTGCTGGCCGATACAGAGAGCGCCTGGAACGAAATATTCCAGAAAGAAGGATTGGATTATCAGGAGCCGACTCTGGTATTATTTACAGACAGTGTTAAGTCTGCCTGTGGGGTTGCCGGCTCGTCAACAGGGCCGTTTTATTGCCCTTCTGACCATAAAGTGTATATAGACCTGAGCTTTTACAATGAGCTCCGTGAAACATATGCAGCGCCCGGCGATTTTGCAATGGCTTATGTGATAGCTCATGAAGTCGGGCACCATGTGCAGACGCAGTTAGGCGTCATGGAACAAATGCAATCCCTTCGCACAAGATTAAGCGAGACCGAGTACAACGAATATTCGGTAAGGCTGGAACTGCAGGCAGATTACCTGGCTGGTGTCTGGGCAAATTATGCCCAGGGCAGGGGGTTGCTGGAAGAGGGGGATATTGAAGAAGCTTTGAATGCAGCCAGCGCCATCGGTGACGACCGCATCCAAAAACAGGCGCAAGGATATGTTGTGCCGGATAGTTTTACACACGGGACCTCGGAACAAAGAATGCGCTGGTTCAAAAAAGGCTTTACCACTGGAAGTTTGGCAGAGTGGGATACCTTTAATGCCGATAATTTATAAGATATTTCATATTTTGTGTAAACTTCCTCCAAGCAGATGTTCTTATTTCACATCAGCCTGGAGGTTTTGGTTATGGTAAAAAGAAGAATCGCCCTGGGAGTCTGGTGCAAAACTCCATATAAATTTTCGGAATTGGAATGATTTTTGCTTACAGACCTCGAATTAATAATTTGAGGAGGGAGAGAATGATCAATTATTCTTTGCTTGACCAGCCCGATGTGCTGAGCTATTTTTTATACCCCCGCCAGGATAATACTCCTTGTCCCGAAAATGCCTTTGATCTGGCTATCCCTGTGGAGCAGAACATTTCTGTATCCTGTCGCTTTTATTTGGCCGATGGAAAATTACCGTGGCTGCTGTACTTTCACGGGAACGGGGAGATAGCCAGTGATTACGACGACATCGCGCCCTTATACCATGAAGCGGGCCTGAATCTGGTTGTGGCCGACTACCGGGGCTATGGCGCCAGTCAAGGTGATCCCACCTTCACTGATATGGTCAAAGACGCCCACCGCCTGTTTCCGGCCGTGCGCGAAGCACTGGCGGAAAAGAATCTATCAAAAGACATGTACGTTATGGGAAGATCCCTGGGGTCCATCCCTGCCCTGGAACTGGCCTATGGCTATCCTGATCTGCTGAAGGGAGTTATCATTGAAAGCGGTTTTACCAGCTTTGTGCACATGATCAGGCATTTGGGATTGATTCAGGGTGACACGGAAACATTCAACAATAAGTGCATTGAGATGGTGACAGAAATAACCATACCAGCTCTGGTCATCCACGGGGAATACGACCAGCTTGTTTCGCTGAAGCAGGGCGTGTTTTTATACAGGCATCTCGGGTCTTCTCCAAAGAGCATGCTGATTATTCCCGGCGCCGATCACAACGATATTCTCTATTACGGGCAAACGAAGTATTTTAAAGTGATCAGGGAATTTGTCGAAACCACTTAATCCAGAGGAGAATTTGGGGAGCAAGACAATGGGAAAAAGGATACTAATCTTACTATCATGCTTAATGTTTCACTGGTAAATATATCCGATATTTGTTGACACTGCATATAGTATGTATTACTATAAAAATGAAATATATATAGTATGATTCGGGGCCGATACGAATTAAGTATTGCTTAAAAGGGAAGTCAGGTGCAAATCCTGCGCGGTACCGCCGCTGTAAAAGAGGAGCTGTTCCAAGAATGCCACTGGTAACATGGGAAGGCAGGAAGAGTGATGATACTTAAGCCAGAAGACCTGCCTGAGTCAATTCTTCTTTTGCTCTGCGGGTTACAGGGTTAAAGGAATCCTATGCGGTTTTATTGAAGAAGTGAGATAAAACGAAATGGGATAAGCTTGCTTGCAGGAAAACAGTCTGCAGGTGTCGAGTCAAATTTGATGCCTGCAGTTTTGTTTTCCCAGGCATAAGCAGTTTACAGATAAAGATGGGAGGGTTAGGTTCAATGCTTCAGCAAATCATTAAAAGGGATCAGTCTTCAGTGCCTTTTAAAAAAGAGAAAATCGTGCTTGCCATATTTAAAGCGGCAACAGCTGTTGGCGGCAACGATTTTGAAACCTCGGAAAAACTGGGAGACGAAGTCATAAAAATTGCAAGTCAGCGCTATCGCAACGGTATTGCTGATGTGGAAGGCATACAGGATATTGTAGAAAAAGTTTTGATTGAAGCCGGGCATGCCAAGACCGCCAAGGCTTATATTCTATACCGGGAAAAAAGACGCGCTGCGCGTGAATCGAATGCTTTGATCTGCGCAACCATAAATATGTTTACAGAATATCTGAATGACCGCGATTGGCAAATCAATGAAAACGCAAATACGCAAAAATCCATTAACGGTCTGAATAATTATGTACGCGAGGCTTTTACTAAAAATTATTGGCTGCATGAGATTTATTCCGAGGAGATCCGCAATGCCCACCTGTCAGGGGACCTGCATATTCATGACCTGGGCTTTTTTGGCTCCTACTGTGCCGGTTGGGATCTCCGCCAGATTCTCATGTGTGGATTTGGCGGTGTTCCCGGCAAGGTAGAATCCAAACCGCCGAAACATTTGCGTTCGTTTTTAGGGCAAATCGTAAATTCTACCTTTACAACCCAGGGGGAAAGTGCCGGTGCTCAAGCCTGGTCATCTTTCGATACCTATTGTGCTCCGTTTATCCGTTACGATAATTTGGATTATCGTACGGTAAAACAAGCCCTGCAGGAATTTGTGTTTAACTTGAACGTGCCCACCCGGGTTGGGTTCCAATGCCCTTTTTCCAATTTAACCTTTGATATTGTACCCCCGCAAACATTAAAAGACCAAAGTGTGATTATCGGCGGTCAAGCGATGACGGATACCTATGGCGATTTTCAAAAAGAAATGGATCTGTTTAACCTGGCTTATTGTGATGTCATGATGGAGGGGGATTCCAAAGGAAGAGTCTTTACCTTCCCGATACCGACAATCAATATCACAAAAAATTTTGACTGGAACAGCCCTGTCGCCGAAAAGTTCATGGAAATCACCTGTAAATATGGGATACCCTATTTTACAAACTATATCAATTCCGACCTGTCTCCTGAGGATGCGCTTTCAATGTGCTGCCGCCTGAGGCTGGACACTGCTGAACTGCGAAAAAGAGGCGGCGGTTTGTTTGGTTCCAACCCGCTAACTGGTTCTATCGGGGTGGTTACGATCAATCTGCCCAGGATTGCCTATCTTTCCAAAAGTGAATCGGAATTCTGTATCAGATTGTGGCAGCAGATGAACATCGCGCGAAACAGCCTGGAGATTAAAAGAAAAGTCATCGAGGATCAAACAGCCAAAGGTTTGTATCCGTATTCGGAAAACTACCTGAAAGATGTCAAATTAAGAACGGGTTATTACTGGTTTAATCATTTTAATACAATCGGTTTGCTTGGCATGAACGAAGCGTGTCAGAATTTGCTGGGGTACGACGTTGATCTTACTACCAAAGAGGGACAGGGATTCGCGCTGCGGACGTTGAGCTATATGCGCGATGTCATTAAGAGTATTCAGGATGAAACAGGCCATTATTACAATCTCGAAGCGACGCCGGCGGAGGGAACCAGCTATCGTATGGCCAAACAAGACAAGGAACGGTATAAAAATATTATTACATCCGGGGACACTGTGCCCTATTATACAAATTCCACGCAACTGCCTGTAGGCTTTACAGATGATATCTTTGAAACGATGGAATTGCAGGATGAATTGCAAACACTTTATACCGGTGGCACAGTTCTGCATCTCTACTTAGGCGAAGAAATTAAAGACATTGGTACCGCAAAGAATCTGATTAAAAAGATATTTACAAACTATAAGCTTCCCTATATCTCGTTAACTCCGGTATTTTCTGTATGCAATAATCATGGCTATATTTCCGGTGAACATTTTAATTGTCCTGAATGTGGAGCGCCGAGTGAGGTGTGGAGCCGTGTCGTGGGTTATTTACGTCCTGTTCAGAATTTTAACAAGGGAAAGCGCGCAGAATATGACGAGCGTAAAAAGTATGTGATTAAGGATCAGGGAAAGGTTGTATGATCATTTCAGGAATGGTTAAGAGTTCCCTGGTTGATTATCCGGGCCAAGTTGCAGCTGTGTTGTTTGTACCGGGCTGTAACTTTAATTGCTTTTTCTGCCACAATCGTTTTCTGCTGGAAGGTGCGCACAATATAATAAATTTAAAGGAGATAAAGGATTTCCTGATTAAGCGAACAGGACTGCTTGACGGCATTGTTATCACTGGCGGTGAGCCAACTTTGCAGACAGGTCTGATATCTTACCTGAGAGAAATAAAAGAACTGGATTACAAAATTAAGCTTGATACCAACGGTTCTTCTCCTTTTGTTATTGCGCAGCTTTTGCAGACCGGTTTGTGTGATTATTTTGCAGTTGATTATAAAGCGCCGGCCGCAAGGTATCCGGAAATATGTGGAAATAGCGCCAGTGCGGGGCCTGTACTGAAAACAATCGGACTCCTGCTGGAACATCAGGCTGGCTTTGAGGTCAGAACGACGGTGATTCCACAATTAAACGAAGAAGACCTCCTGTGTATGGCCAAAGAGCTTCCGGTTGTTCCCCGCTATGTTTTGAACCGATATCGGGTTCCGGAAAGATATTTGCCTGAAGATCAGAATAGGATATTGGAAACGGCGTATACTCAGGAACATGTTAATGCTTTAAAAATGGTAATCAAAGGGAGACAGCCTAACGTACTTATATGATTAAGCAAATTTAAAACTATTTTTTGGCATCAATGGGAGTATTTTCCCATGCCTTATGCTTGGATTCCTTTATCCGGCGATAAATCACTTTAAAACTAATTAAATTAATATGGGGCTCAAACAATTTTCCTCCACAGGAAAAGATGCTATTGAATAGGCGCGGGGGGCAGTTAAAATATGAATGATTCTCTGGAAATGGGGTTAGTCATGAAGCAAGAAATGATTGTTAAATGTAATGCTGACTTTGGTTTTGACGGTAAACTTACTCCCAGAACCATTACTTGGCCCGATGGATCTTGCCGTGAAATCAGCAGCATTCTGGAGTCTAAACCATTTGAAACCTGGACGGGCAAAGCAGGTGTTGTCTTCAAATGCGAAGTTGAGGACGAAATACTTGATCTATATTATAATCACCGTCTGAATGTCTGGTTTTTTTATGCAACTTTTACCAAACTGACGGAAGCAAGCGATAACGTGTTTTAATAATATGATCCGTGTACCCTGGCAGTTTTTTTCTCTGTTCTTTGCCGAAAACAAGTGCATGAATGAAGCTGGCAATACAGTAAATAAGGAGTTCTTTTGCTTAATATGTACCACATTCGGTATAATGCAGTAAACAGGATAAAGAATATAGTGTGGTGATAAAGATGAAGAACGAATATGAGTCAGAGAAAAAGATATCTGATAGTTACTTTGAATTTCAAGCTGTTATGGGAATGACTAAACATATGGGCGGGGTTAAGGCCACAGAAGAGCTGGCTGAATCATGCCACATAGATAAAGATAGATATGTTTTAGATATTGGCTGCGGTCTTGGAAAAACCGCCTGCCATCTTGCGAAGAAGTACGGTTGCAGAGTGACAGGAGTTGATATCTCTGAAAAGATGGTGGAACAGGCAAGGAAGAGAGCTGAAAAAGCAGGTCTGGAGGACAAGGTTGAGTTCAGAATCGGAGACGCGCAAGATCTGCCCTTTGAAGAGTCCTCTTTCGATGCCGTAATCGGGGAGTCCGTACTGGCATTTGTCGAAGATAAGCCACGTGCTTTAAAAGAATTTATACGAGTGACGAAGACTGAGGGATATATCGGATTTAATGAATGTACCTGGATCAGGAAACCACCGGCAAGATTAATTCAGTATATTTCTGATGTTCTCGGAGCTGTTTTTCTCACTCCAAATGGCTGGCAAGAAATATGGGAAAAACCGGGATTGAAAGATATTATAGTGAGAACTTACAAGGTCCGTATTCTGGAACAGTGGGGCAATGAAATAAGGGAGCTGGATTTTAAGGAGTACTCTGGAGCATGGTATGGATTCTTCTCATTGCTATTCAAAAGCCCGGAATGCAGGAAATGGGCCAGGAAAACATTAAGTATGCCTTGGAACATTTTTGCTCTGTTAAAATATTTTGGTTATGGAATTTATATTGGAAGGAAGTAAATTATTCTACCTTTATAAAATTAATATCTTCCGTCAAAGCTTGAAAAGCACATTGGACGAATAAACGCCGAATGAGCGATGAGAAGATGCAAAATTAATCATTGCAATTGCATTCATCAGGGATATATAATTAAATTAGGTTAGTATTACCAACATGATATTTACTAAAAGGGAGCGATGAATGCGGGGATGCATTTGGACGCTTGTTCCCGTTATGAGCTAATAGCGTAACCGGCCGCACAGGGCGGTTTTTTGATTCTTTGATACCTCCAGGATATAGTGGTGTTGGCCCTTAGCCTCTTGCGGACAGAAAAGGGTCAATCCTCAATTAACGGCAGAGATGCTTAACGAGTCATTACGATTGGAACACTGCACAAGAGGGAGTTTGCGGATAACCTAAATACGTATACAATAGCAATTTTACTGAATGAATTATCTTCTATGGGCAATGAAAAGCGTGCTTTGTGGGTGAGGGGATGCTGTATATGAAATTTACTGACAAAAAAAGATATCTGATAGGACCGGAGCTTTTCGAGACATATTCACTAGTGCTTAAAATAGGAGTGACTATTGCTGTTATTGGGGCCTTGATTGGCAACACGGTAGATTGGATTTTAAATGACAAAAATATTTGGCAGTACATAGGTACGACACTCATAACCACTGTCAACGCAGCGATTGGTGTATTTGGCTCGATTACCCTGGTATTTGCCATAATGGAAAGAATAGCTAAGCAAAAGGTTCTGGAGGAGATCAGGCAGGAATCTGCTGCTGATAAGCTTGACGAGGTTGAGACCTTGCCAAAGTATTTTAATAGGATAGGCATCATCGCTGGAGTAATTTTTACCATTATCTTCATGATATTAATAAACGGTTATATGCATCTTCTGGGTATATATTATGTATCGGACGGAATCACCAGGTTCATTTCTCTAATAAATGTTGAAGCCTTTAGAGTCTATCTCCCGTATGTCAATGGGCTGCTTATACTCCAACTTTTGTTCATTACCAGCAAGCTGGTTTTAAAAAAGTGGAATTACGGAATGGCGACAGCAAATCTCGTCATCAATGGGCTTTCTCTGATATTGGTATTTGCCATACTTGGAGATATGGGTATCGTAAGTGCAGACTTCTCATCCAGTATCGATGGGCTTATGAGAGAAAAGGGAAATATCGGATTAGATCCGCTAGAGATGTTGTTTAGAACCCTAAAGGTCATATTTGTAGTCATTTTCACTGCGGATACAATCGAAGGCTTCTATAATGCGTACAGAAACAGCAGGATTTAACAAAGCAAGAAGAGGTATTCCTGTTGCTGCTTAATATCAGAGCAAGGAGGTAAATTATAGGAAGAGTAATTCATTTCGAGATTCATGTAAATGACATTGAGCATGCCAAGAAGTTTTATGGCAAGGTATTTGGATGGTCGTTTCAAGATTGGGATGCTTTTGCAGGGATACCCTATTGGGGAGCCATAACTGGTGATGAAAAGGAGCCCGGGATTAACGGTGCCTATTTTCGGGTTACATCAGCCGGATGTTAATGCGAAATAGGTGAGACTCCTTGACAAGGAACTGCCGGAGTTTAAAGGATTCAGGCTGAGAAGCCTGTCTGAGGTCAGAGATAAACTGCAGCAGGACGGGGGCAAACAAGGGACAATTGGAACAAGGGCAAATAGATACCAGGCAGCACCTGGTCAGGGCGTGCCGGCCAGGGCCGTTGCTTGAGAAATTAGCAGCGGCTTTTTTATTTGAGGGAGAGGTGTTCCGGGGAATGCCAGACAAACTATAAATGTCGGTAAATTGAATAGATAGAAAATTCACAATCTTGAAAGATCTGGCATCAGAAGAAGGAATAAGTAGTATTCCAGCGAAAATAGTAATGCATAGTTTTTAGAAATAGTTATTATCAGGCATATATAGATTGAATATTATGGGAGAAATATAGATATTTGATTGATATGAATGGGCGGTGATGACTTAAATAAAAAAATTGGCAGGCTATTTCTTTGATTATTTAGGGCGGCTGATAGCTAAACGCATGTAAATCTTTAAACAATAATGTATCGGTATAGCTGCCGGTACATTTTATAACTGCTGTTCTTCAAAAGATGAGCTTTTCCTGGCTTAAGTGCTGTGAACTCCAAAGGAAGAGGTCGAACTTCAGTATTTTCCACGTGTTCCAGAATATTCAGCGGAATTTATCCTGAAAGGTCTGATGGATTGTTCGAAAAAGAATAATCTGCGAAGTGCAGAGAAGGCAGGGATGCAATTGACCAAAAGCATGATCGCTCAGTCTGCCAAATATGGAATGGGGACAATTATAGCAGGATCAACAAATCTGCAGGTATTAAAGACGAGGTAATTGGCAGCGAAACCTATGAGGTCTTATCCCAGGCAGTGGAGTTCTCCCAATGCAGTCAGGGCTGCTTTGATGTTACTGTTGGTCCCGTGATGGACTTGTGGAGAAGTTCCAGGGAGGCAGTTAAGCCGCCGGAAGAAGCAAAATTAAGGCAGATTCTTTCTCTGGTGAACTATCATGATCTGGTATTTGAGCCTGATAAAAAAGCAGTCAGCTTAAAAAAGGCAGGACAGTCGCTTGATCTGGGAGGTATAGGAAAAGGATTTATCGCGGATAAAATTTTAGAAATATGCAGGACATACAATGTCACTTCAGCCTTCACAAATTTGGGAGGGAATGTTGCCGCTATAGGAGCAAAGCCTGATGGTTCTCCCTGGCGCATCGGTATCCGGCATCCAAGGCAGGATCATAACTTGATTGGGGTAATTTCGATGATCAACAAATCAGTAGTTACATCTGGTGATTATCAGCGCTGCTTTATTGGAAGTAACGGAAAAAGGTATCACCATATCCTGGATCCCCAAACCGGATATCCTGCGGAATTAGAGTTAATCAGCGTAACTGTAGCCGCGGAGAGTTCTTTGGCTGCAGATGCTTTGTCCACAATATTGTTTACGACCGGAATGAAGACGGGCCTGGAACTCTTAAAGTCATTCCCTGGAACTGAAGCCATTTTTATTGACATTAACTTAAAGGTTTACGTTACACAAGGCCTTCAAGCCTGCTTTCAAACTTGTGATGGTATAAAAATGAACATACTGAATTGAGCGAAGGGAGAGATCAGAGTGGAAAGCAAGAGTGAGATGAAAACGAAAAGAAAGGGGAAAGGTAAAATGTCAGTATGGTTAATCGTTTTAATAATTATTGTTGCCGTTTTGGGTATAGGAGGAGCCATAGGCTGGTCGTATTTGTCCAGGGAGCATAATGAAGCCAGAAATATTTCTCTTGACGGGGCAGATTTCAATAATTTAAAGGATGGCGTTTATATCGGAGTATATGAGGGCGGAATGTACAAATGGAGAGCTAATGAAGTTCAGGTTACAGTAAGTTCAGGCAAGGTTGCGGACATTGAACAACTAAATTCTTCAGACCCGGGCAAAGAAAATGCGAATCAGTCTTTACTTTATGACCGTGTAATTAAAGCTCAATCACTGCAGATAGATACCATCAGTGGGGCAACTCTCACTTCGAAAGCATATCTCAAGGCAGTGGAAAATGCGCTGATTAAAGCCCAAAAAATTGAATAAAAATAAATTGTAATTACATCTTAACTTCATTAGCTTTGCATAAAGCTCT
>DDXI01000159.1 GCA_002347475.1 Peptococcaceae bacterium UBA2264 | reverse complement strand
CGCTACGACCTGACTGCTTTCGGGGGGCTTTTACTGCTCGGAATGCTGACAATAAGAAGGCCGTCCGACTTATTCTCCGGCTTTTCCTCTCCTGCTCTGTTTACAATTGCCGCTGTGCTTGTAATGAGCGCCGGCATTGTCGAGTCCGGGATCCTGGCTGGGCTTGGTAAAAGAATAGCCGGCAGGATATATGAACCCAAAAACCAGATACTTGCCGTATTTCTTTCCACCGGCTTTGTCTCGGCATTCATGAATAATGTCGGGGCTGTCGGTATCATGCTGCCGACCGCTCAAAGAATGGCGCACCGGGCAAAGGTTTCACAGTCGGCTTTCGGTATTCCCATTGCCTATGCTTCCATACTGGGTGGCTCACTGACGCTTATCGGTACGGCCTCAAATCTGATTGTCTCCACCTATAGGCTTAACGCCTTTGGGGAACCATTCAGGATGTTCGACTTTATTTTTCACGGACTTATCATGTTTTTTTCGGGCATCACTGTTGTCTTTCTGTGCAGGCTTTGCGGACTTGGACCCATTGGGCAAAAAGCATCTGATAAGAGCAGCCTGAAAATGGAAATACAGGACGAACCGGTTGAAATCGCAGTCAAGTGCAGCCGCCAGAAAAAAATTATAGTCATTTTTACCCTTATTCCCATTGTTATCCTGACAGCAATAGGCATTTTGCATCCCTCGGTGGGTTTCGGAATGATAGTACTTGTCTGGCTGGCGGCCGGCGTTTTTTCCTACAAGACTGCTCTTGCCAACATCAATGTACCTATCATTATCTTTCTCGGCAGCATGTTTGGCATATCGGCTGTCCTGGAAGAAACGGGCGCTCTGAATGCCGCGGTGAGCTTCATCAGACCGGTATTTGTCTCTCTTCCGCCCTTGCTGCTGATATTTGTATTTCTTTTCATCACCGGGCTGTTCGCCAATGTTATTGACAACTCGGTAGCCGCTGTTTTGATGGCTCCTGTTGCCATAGAACTGACAAGGGCAGGTGCCGTCGCCGTGAACCCTGATGCTCTTCTCATGGCTGTTGCTGCCGGAGCCGGTCTGGGGATCGTCATACCGACACATCAGGCGACCCTCGTCGTTATGGACAGCATGGAGTTTCCCAGGACAAGTTTTATCAAAACCGGCGCTGCGATTGCGTTCATGGCCGGCATTTTCGCCACTCTGGTTATCTATGCTGTTTGGTGCTGAAATTGCAGAATAAAGGAGGCGTTATTTGATGGAATTTAAACAAATTTACACTCCGGGGCTTGCCCATTGTTCCTATGTCATAGGAGGAAAAAATGCCTGTGTCGTGATTGATCCGGCCAGGGAAGTCACTCAATACCTGAAGATAGCGGATTCTTTGGGGCTGCCTATCAAGGGAATAATCGAGACGCATCTGCACGCTGATTTTGTTTCAGGACATGTGGAGCTGAGAGAACTTACGGGAGCGACAATATACCTTACCGCAAAGGCCAGGGCAGAGTTTGAGCATTATGCCGTTCAGGATGAAGAAGAGCTATTAATAGACACGTTGCTCATAAAGATGCTGGATACGCCGGGGCATACGCCTGAATGTACGATTTTTATCGTGTCTGATCTGGAAAGGGGCCGGGAGCCCGCCCTGGCTTTCACCGGGGATACCCTGCTGGTCGGTGACGCGGGAAGACCAGACCTTTTCCCCGACATTAAAGAGGAACTGGCTTCCAAGCTCTACAGAAGCTTGCGCAGGATTGAAAAGATGGGAGACAATATCGAACTTTATCCGGCGCACGGTGCGGGGTCTCTGTGCGGGAAGGCCCTTTCCTCCAAACTTTCATCCACAATCGGCACAGAGAAGATGCATAATGCCGCCGTGCTGAAGCACCCGGAAGAGGAATTTATCAGGAGTTTCCTGGAAGGAATGCCCGAGGCGCCCGATCATTTTTCGCGCTGCTCCGAAATAAACAGAAAGGGGGCCCCGGCGATTTCAAAGTTGGCTAAACCGGCTGAATATACACCGGAAGAATTTCTGAAACTCAGCCGCTCCGGCCACGTTGTTGTTGACACCCGTGACCAGCTGGCTTTTGCTGCTGCCCATATTCCGGGAGCCTTCGGTCTGAGTCTGAAGGGAAATTTTGCGACCTTTTCGGGTTGGGTGCTGCCCCCGGACAAACCGCTGCTGCTGGTTGTGGAGGATATGAGCGATATGCCGGCCGTCCTGAAGGCTCTTTACAGTGTGGGCCTCGATCATGTTGCGGGGTACCTGAAGGGAGGTATGCCTGCCTATGCCGCCAGTGGTCAGGAGACAAACAGGATGGAGAGTATTCCAGTCAGCGAGGCAAAGGATCGATACGAAAAGGGAGAGATCCTGCTGGTGGACACCAGGCTTAAAAGCGAGTGGGAGAGCGGCCATATCAAGTGTACACTCCACATCCCCGCCCCCGACGTACGGAAGAGGTATAAAGAGCTTGTGGGCCATAAGCCTGTGGCCTTTATCTGCAACACGGGAAACAGGTCGCTGCTTGCAAGCAGCCTGATGCTGAATTTAAGCGGGATGAAAAACGTGATTAATGTCATCGGCGGCACAACAGCCTGGATAAAACTCGGTCATCCGATCGTTACGGAGGGAGATGAGCAATGTGACCTTCCTGTTCGTTGAATTCTGGCCTTGGTGGCTCGGCGGGATAGCGATCGGGCTTTTGGTGCCGTTCATGTATTTTTTTCTGAATACCGCCCTGAGCGTATCCACAGGCTACGGTAACCTTCTGAAGATCATCGTCCCAAAGACAAAGCTGAAGTGGCTTAATTCGGAAAATTATGCAGACAAGTTCAACTGGAGATTTTTCTTCCTTGCCGGCATAATCATAGGCGGCTTTTTAGCCGCACGCACAGCGGGAATGCCGGTTGTGACCTCCCAAATGGGTCTTTTTACGGAAAAATCAGGCTGGCCTTTTCCGGCCTATATCCTCTGGTTTTTTGCCGGCGGCCTCTTGCTTGGGCTCGGTGCGCGCCTGGCAAACGGCTGCACCTCGGGACACAGTATACACGGACTGGCTACTTTCCAGAAATCGAGTCTTGTTGCAACCGTGTTTTTCCTTCTTTTTGGAGTGATAACGACCTTTTTCATCAGGCCTATTGTTTGGGGAGGTGGCTGAAATGGCAAACAAACTGGCATATCTCCTGTGCGGGATTTTTTTCGGCTTCACTCTCAGCCGCTCCGGGGCTTCGGAATACAATTATATTCACTACCTGTTCACGGGAGAAGATCTGAAGCTGGCATTACTGATAGCTACAGCTATCATCACGGCAGCAATCGGCATGCAGGTGCTGAAACTTCTCGGGAACAGGGACATGAGGGGCGGGAAAATCATGATCCAAAGGAAGCCGCTGAATAATTACACAGCTGTCGGCGGAAGCCTGTTTGGTATCGGCTGGGCCATATCGGGAGCCTGCCCCGGCACTGTTTTGGCACAGCTCGGCGAGGGCAAGATACTTGGTTTCTGCACCATGCTTGGCTTATTATGCGGAACTTTTCTATATGCTCTGATGGCGGAGAAGAATCCCGAACTCTGATTTCATTGGGGCAGGACCTGTAGTGCTGCGGAGGAGGATGGCGTCAATGATCAAGCAACTCTGTATGGAAATTACAGGTGAATATGAAGGGACATATCAAATTAAGGTAACAGAAGCAGCAGAGGCTATTTTGCGTTTTAATCCTGAAACAAAAACCTTATCCTATGATAATGAAAATGAATTGACCGCGTTTTTAAAGCTAATGAACATCAATTCAGAAAGCTGCTGCACAATAAGCAGCGTCATACGTTTCATCCGGGGTTTAGACTGAATTTTTCGATTATTGCTGGAAAGGATATCAAGGCATTTAATGATAAGCACAATTTTGTGGTATCAAATCACGGAAAAGTATATGTAATAAGTGAAGAGAAAAAACGGAAGCTCCTTGAAATATATACCGATGGGAGTTTCAATGAAAAAAGAGCGTTAGGTGCATATACTATTTTACTAAAAAAATTGGATGGAGCGTATATCGAGAAAGGTTTCATGACAAAAAGCAACAGCTCCTCGCTGATAGAGCTTGAAGCTGTGATTGCGGCTTTGACGTATTATCCGTCAGATGTAAGGATTGTAACAGATTCACAATATGTGCGGAAGGGGATCACCGAATGGATTATCCACTGGAAATTAAATAATTGGATGACGGCCAACGGGACGAAGGCCAAGAATGTCGACAAATGGATGCGCCTGGAAAGCCTTTGCCGCCAGCGATATGTAGAATTTGAATGGGTAAAAGCGCACAGCAAGCATTTCGAAAACGAATACTGCGATTTGAAATCAAAGGCATTAACAAAAATAGAATACATATGAGATAAACAGCATAATTATTTTGGTAACCTAAAGGAAAAGGAGTAAACTAATAGCCATCACTGCCATGCCCGAAATGAGACCGTATATCGAAAGGTGATGCTCTCCATATTCTCTGGCTGCCGGCAGCAGTTCGTCAAGCGAAATGAAGACCATAATTCCCGCAACAGCAGCAAATACTATGCCAAGTAAAAGGTTGTTGATAAATGGCATCAATATCAAATAACCAATCAAGGCACCAACAGGTTCGGATAGACCGGAAAGGAAAGAATAGATAAACGCCTTTCTTTTATTCCCGGTAGCGTAATAGACAGGCACAGATACCGCGATGCCTTCAGGAATATTATGTAAGGCGATGGCAACAGTGATTGGTATAGCGATTGAAGGCTCCTGAAGGGCAGAAATAAAGGTGGCTAAACCTTCGGGAAAATTATGTATTCCAATAGCTAATGCAGTAAAAAGCCCCATTCTGAGAAGGTTAGTATTTGGAGGGCTATTTTTGTCGCTGGTATCTGCAAATTTATTGAACTCATGAGGATTTTCGGCACTGGGTATCGCTTTGTCGATGAGGGCAATAAGCAGAATCCCGCCGAAAAAAGCCGCATTTGTAAGCCAGGAACCTGTTTTCAAGCCTAATTCGGCGGTGAGAGAATTTTTGGCTTTGAAAAATATTTCTATCAGAGAAACATAAATCATAACGCCTGCTGAAAACCCCAAGCTTATCGAGAGGAATTTCGTATTAGTTTTTTTGGCCAGCAAAGCGATCGTGCTCCCAATCCCGGTGCAGAGGCCGGCAAAAAGTGTCAAACTAAAAGCAACAAATATGTTGTTCATTTACTTCCCTCCCCAGGAATAAAAAGCGAGTGTTATTTTATGTATTTATTGAATCTGCAAGCTCATTTTTGGTTTATTTGGAGCAGCATCTTATTATACCAAAAACCCGGTGTTCATGTGGATTTTTATAATCTTTTTGTTATTAATGCTGAAATATGAACAGAGAACGTAGCCGGCCAGAACCATCATAAAAATCTAAAAATACTAAAAATTCAAAATATATATTGACGTATAAATAATTAAGCGTATAATGAAAGTTGGGCATAGGCCAAAGAAATACAAATATCGACAAATTAATTTAGGAAGTCAGCGATGTAAGCTCTTCATAATCGAAATCAGCGATGTAAGCTCTTCGAATCTAAAAGGCTGGAGTTCTGTCAAGGAACTGCAGCCTTTTAGATTTTTCGGGGGCCTTTAAAGACAAACAAGGCGTCTGGTTATTCAGATCAGGGGGCGGGAACCCCTTGTGTCAGAAGAGTTGTATAGACCTCCGAAAAAGGGAGAGAACCTGTCCACACATCATCGGCCTCTGACATAAGTCAGGAAGGAACGATGCTGATGATACAGGTGCTGCCCTTATTATGATTATACTAAATAA
>DDXI01000018.1 GCA_002347475.1 Peptococcaceae bacterium UBA2264 | reverse complement strand
GCCTCCCGGACGGGAGGCATATCCTGGTGACATATTTTATATTCATTCCAGGCTTTTAGAAAGAGCGACCCATTTACGTCCGGAGTATGGCGGCGGCTCAATGACTGCGCTGCCGATCATCGAGACCCAAGCTCAGAATATATCAGCCTATATACCGACAAATTTAATATCGATTACCGACGGACAGATTTATCTTTCACCAGCATTATTCCAAAAAGGTATTCTGCCGGCCGTGGATATCGGCAAATCAGTATCAAGGGTCGGTGGAAAAACTCAGCTCCCGGCTTATCGCGCATTGTCGGGGCAATTACGTTTATTCTATTCGCAATTTGAGGAGCTGGAAACCTTCTCAAGGTTTGGAACGCGTCTGGATAAAGAGGTCATCCGTACCATTGAACGAGGATTAAGAATCAGGGAGACCTTAAAACAACCCCAGTATAAACCCGTCCCTGCCGCGGATCAAATCGTTATCCTGCTTTCAGTGACGCATGGTATTTTTGATGAAATCAGTTTAAAAAACATTCAAGAGGCAGAGGAGCTGGTTTGCGCTGCGGCAAAAGAAAAACAGCCCAGACTGTACGAAAGCATTGGGAACGGTGAAAAAATTGGCAAAGACAATATAAACATCCTTATGGATATATTTCGACAAGCCGTATTGCCGTTTAAGGAGACATGATCGATGAAGACGCTTGAAACTTTGCAGAGGAAAATCAACACCGCTGAAAAGCTATTTGCAACTGTGAAAACCATGAAAACCTTAGCTGCAGCCAATATGAAGCAGTATGACAAGGCGGTTGAGTCCCTGGGACACTATCATCACACCATAGAATTGGGCTTGCAGGCAGTGCTTCAGGATGTTGATTTTTCAGGAGAAATGCTGCAGGTTAATCCAGCATCTCCATTTTCCGGAGAGGCGCAGCAGATCATGGCCATAGTCTTTGGCTCTGACCACGGATTTGCAGGCCGCTTCAACGATGACATTGTTTCCTTTGCTTTCAAAATTTTGAACGAGACCAACATCGAAAAGGATCATCGAGTTGTCCTTTGTATCGGAGAGCAGGCTGCATCACGAATCCTCTACCGGGAACAGCCAGTTGAGAAGCTGTTTGAAGTGCCGAACTCGATTTCTGGAATCAATCCATTGATCCATAAAATACTATTAGAGATTGAAGCTTTAAGAATAAGCAATCAGCACCTGCAAGTATGGCTTTTTTATAACAAACCTGCTTATGGCACAATGGTCACGCAAGAGATAGACATGATCATCCCTATCGAACTGACAAAATATCAGGTTCCGAGAAGCCAGTGGCCGTCAAGAAGCACCCCCATCTATACGATTGAAAGAGGAAAGTTGCTTTCAGCATTGATCCAACAACACATATTTGTCATGCTCTATGGCGGAGCGGCTTTTTCCCTGGCTGCCGAGAATGCCAGCAGACTGGCAGCAATGCAGCTAGCCAGTAAAAATATTGAAGAATTGCTCGCGGCCATTCAAGTGGAATTTCGGCAAAATCGCCAAAACGCAATTACAGAGGAACTTCTGGATATTGCAGCCGGAGCGATGGCATTCGAAACATAAGAGGTATTCTGCCCAAGCTTTTGACGCACCCGGCATAGGCGGCAGTTGTTTTTTGTTTTTGTTAATTTAAAGCATCGTTATTAGGTTGGGGATTACTCATAAAGAATAGGGGCTGAGCTGAAACACCGTAAGTTTCAGCTCAGCCCCTTGGTTTGATAAATATAAATCATTTTAGTCCGGTCTGCGCTTTGGTCATCAAGCGGTTTTTCTTAAAGGTGATGGTCGCGTTGGCGCCTTTTTCACCTTCGCCTTCAAATTTATAAGTGACCTCATAGTCACCCGTTGCTTCCGCACCGGACTCGGATATCTTTTCGCCTGCGCTGCCAATCGTTTGTGCAGTGACCTGGTAACTCATGCCGGTCTTCAGTGAATTAAATTCTGAGAGGGAAATGGTTGGAAGGTTGTTTTTGGGATCACTTGAAGATCCGTTGTCTCTGAAAGCTACAAAATAAACGATGATTCCCAGTAAAACCACTAAAATTGCGATCCGGAGAGGCCAACCGAGTCTCATTCTCTGGCCGCAGTTTGGACAAACCATGGTTGAAGAAGGCATGTCCTTTCCACATTTCTTACAGGTTATTATCTTATCACTCATCGTTAGCCCCCCTTGCAATCTAATTATATATTATAATTCGATAATGGCCCAAAAAGTCCTGCAATTAAGAAAATTTAAAATATTAAGAAAAAAGCTGTGTGGAAGCAGTATACATTTGATGCTTATTAGATATATTCAAGGGGCAGCCCCGCTGCCAGTACCTCCATGTTATTCATCAATGTACATCCTTTATTAAATAGTCTATCATCATGCAGTCTTGTAATAAACAAAAAATTCAGAAAATATATACAATTCAGATTACATATGCTATATTTAAACTAGAGATTGGAGACATGGACCTAAGTTGAGAAAATTCGATGGCGGGGGAGAGAAGTATGTTTTTAAGAAGAGAATGGACGCTGTATCGATTGGTCATTTCCACCGGAATCATACTATTTATTTGTTCTTTTATTGGTCTAAAGGCAGAAGGGATATCTTCTGCTGGTTATGGGATGCCTGTTGGTAAAATATCGATGGCAGAGAACACACCGCAGGACATTGGCAAACTGTGTGAGGAAAATGAATTATCCTATGAGTTGGTTTTAGCAATCTTCTATACCGAAGGCATCCAAGATATACCCATAGATGCTGCCATAAAAGAAATCGAAAAGCTGGTTGATCTGCGGGACTATTGGGCTGACCAGGGATTTCCAGATGAGGTTGTGTTTGACCTGCTGTTGCTGTCCAGAGAAAAAGGGATTGAAGGTTGCTTGATTTATTTGAACGACCATGATGCTTGCGCTCCAGACCAGTACATTCAAAAAGNNTAATTCTGGCCGCAACAGCATGAGGGAGAGGAGGAATCAAAAAATGGATACGATGAACAAACAGAATGAGACGCGTGTTACTAAACCGGAAAGCAATACAGCAAGGCGGATTGTAGGAACGATTTTTGGAGTCATTGAAATTTTATTAGCGTTTCGTCTGATTTTTAAACTGCTGGGAGCAAATCCAGACAATGGGTTTGTTCAGGGCATCTATCAAGTGACCCAATATATTGTTGGCATTTTTGAGGGCATTTTCTCACGGTCTGCTACGGAAGGTGCTGAGACAACGGCAATTTTTGAGCCGGCAACT
>DDXI01000176.1 GCA_002347475.1 Peptococcaceae bacterium UBA2264 | reverse complement strand
GTTCGAGTCCTCTCAAACCCACCATTATATCAAAAATAATAATTTTTCGACAGACCTCCCTGACGGGCGGTTTTTTGTAATTATGGCTATATTATTGAACACTATACCAGACGCGAAACTTTTAAAAAAAAATACGATATGATATAATTACAAAAATAAATCAGGGAAAACAATGACAGGAAGAAGTAGCTTGTCTGTATGCGACAGAGAGGAAATGTCCAGGCTGAAAGCATTTTCCGCAGATTACAGGTGAAAAACCATCCTGGAGTGCCGGGCTGAACTTTGAAGTAAGCTCAGCCGTTGCCTGCGTTAAAGGATTAAGCAAAGGCGTTTTCAGGTCTTAAATTTGGGTGGAACCACGGGAGCAAACTCTCGTCCCTAGCGGGCGGGGGTTATTATTTTTCTTGGGCTCAACCTTCAGGATATTCAAATTATCTGGGAAATGAGGTTTTAACATGATTAAAATTACTGTAAAGGATGGCCCGGTTAGGGAAGTGGAACCGGGAACAACAATTCAGGAAATTGCCGGCTCTCTGGCCCGCAGTGTGGCTAAATCTGCTGTGGGAGGCAAGGTTGATGGTGTAGCCAGAGATCTTTCCTTCCCATTAAACGAAAGTGCCGAGGTGGAGATTATCCCTTGGGAGAGTGAAGATGGTGTGGAAATCCTGCGCCATTCGACTTCTCATCTGCTGGCTCAGGCTGTAAAGAATTTGTTTCCTGATACCAAGCTGGCTATCGGGCCGGCCATAGCTAATGGCTTTTATTATGATTTTGATTCCGACCATATATTTGTTCCTGAGGATTTTCCCGTTATAGAGGCCGAGATGCACCGCATAGCCAAGGAAAATGATCCTTTCCAGCGCAGGGAACTAAGCCGGGAGGCAGCTCTGGAGTTATTTGCTGCCCAGGGGGAAAAATACAAGGTTGAGCTTATCGAAGATCTCCCCGCTGAGGCGAAGATTTCTCTCTATACTCAAGGGGATTTTACAGATCTCTGTGCCGGTCCCCACGTCCCGGCTACCGGTGCTCTGAAAGTTTTCAAACTTTTAAATCTTGCCGGGGCCTATTGGCGGGGCAGTGAGAAAAACAAGATGCTTCAGAGAATCTATGGGACGGCCTTTGCCAAATCTGCGGATCTGGATGACTATTTATTTAAAATTGAAGAAGCCAAGCGCCGCGACCACCGCAAGTTAGGCTTGGAACTGGATCTGTTCAGTTTACATGATGAGGGTCCCGGATTTCCCTTCTTTCATCCCAAAGGCATGATCCTGCGCAATGAATTGGAGGATTTCTGGAGACAGGAACACCGCAGACGCGGCTACATGGAAATCAGGACACCGATAATTCTCAACCAGAGGCTCTGGGAGCAATCCGGACACTGGGATCATTACCAGGATAATATGTACTTTACCAAGATTGACGAAGAAAATTATGCTGTCAAACCCATGAATTGCCCGGGCGGTATGATCATGTACCGCACCAGGATGCGCAGCTATCGTGACCTGCCCATGCGTGTCGGTGAACTGGGTTTGGTACACCGTCATGAATTATCTGGTGCCTTGCATGGTTTGCTGAGAGTGAGAAACTTTACCCAGGATGATGCCCATATCTTTATGCTGCCATCGCAGATTAAAGCTGAAATTATCGGGGTTATCGAATTAGTCGATTATTTTTACCGGATATTTGGCTTTGCGTACAATGTTGAGCTTTCCACCAGGCCGGAAGATTCCATGGGGTCTGATGAGACCTGGGAGATGGCTACAAACGTTTTGCAGGAAGCCCTGGAGGACAAAGGGATAGATTATAAGGTAAATCCTGGCGACGGGGCTTTCTACGGTCCAAAAATAGACTTTCATCTGCGCGATTGCCTGGACAGAACTTGGCAATGCGGTACTATCCAGCTGGATTTTCAGATGCCAGAAAAGTTTGATTTGACTTATGTGGGGGAGGATGGTCAGAAGCATCGTCCGGTTATGGTCCATCGGGTCGTATACGGCAGTGTGGAGCGTTTTATCGCTTTACTGACTGAACACTACGCCGGGGCTTTCCCTGTCTGGCTGGCTCCGGTGCAGGTCCGCATTCTGCCCATTAGTGATAAGCACCATGACTATGCCCAATCCCTGGTAAAACAATTGCTGGCTTTGGATATTCGGGCTGAAGTCGACCAGCGCCGGGAAAAGATCAACTACAAGATCAGAGAGGCTCAGACGGAAAAGATACCGTTTGCGCTGGTTGTTGGCGATCAGGAAGCAGAAGCCGGCACTGTTGCTGTTCGGCGCTATGGTCAAAAAAATGCCGGGGAAAAAATGGCTGCTGCTGATTTTATTGCCCTTATCAGTGATATGATCAAAAATAAAACCGGGACAGCTAAAGCAGAAGTTCAGTAATTGGTTAGCCGTCAGGCTAAAGAAGCAGTAATATTTACCCCTGGATAGACAGACGAAAATTTGAGAGACAAGATAATCCAGAATAAAATTGACAGGCCGTGGAATTAAGGATATAATAATCAGCAGTTAAGCAGAAGCCATCCGCTTCTCACCTCATGGCTGACGTCGATGAGCGTTTCTTCGAATCTTGGGCTTTTTCAGTACATGCTCTTGATAATTTTGAGGACGGGTGGCAGTAATGCCACCTGTTTTTTAATTGTTTTCCTAACTTAAGATCCAGGGATTAAGGCAATTGATTTATCAATTTAAGCTAATTTATTAAGGTTTCTTCAAGAATATAAATACGGGGGTGGTTTCTTATTAGCAGGGACTTACGGATTAATGATGAAATCCGAGCTCGGGAAGTTCGTCTCGTAGGTGAAGATGGTGAACAACTTGGGATTATGCCGGGTCGGGATGCCTTGAAAATCGCAATTGAAAAGTCTCTGGATTTGGTTGAGATTGCGCCAACGGCCAAACCGCCGGTTTGTAAACTTATGGATTACGGCAAACACAAATACGAGCAGGCTAAAAGAGATAAAGAAGCTCGCAAACACCACAGTACTGTGGAGATCAAAGAGGTTAAACTCCGGCCCAATATTGAGGATCATGATTTTGAAACAAAGGCCCGGAATGCTATCCGCTTTTTAAATGAGGGGAATAAAGTCAAGGTAACCATTATGTTCAGGGGACGGGAAATTACCCATCCCGACCTTGGTAAAGCCTTGTGTGTCCGCCTTGCCCAATTTTGTAAGGAAACTGCTACTGTCGAGCGGGATGCTAAACTTGAAGGGCGTAATATGATTATGATTTTAACCCCGATTAAACATGACTAAGAGAGAGGGGGCTTACTTAAATGCCAAAAATGAAAACACATCGTGGTGCTGCCAAGCGCTTTAAAAAGACGGGAACAGGAAAAATAGTCCGTCATCATGCTTTTACCAGTCATATTCTGGAGAAAAAATCTCCCAAACGTAAACGTGCTCTGCGTAAATCCACTATTATGCATGCCAGCGATGTCAAGCGTATCGCCAGCCTGTTAGCTTATATGTAAGTTGAATTATATAACAGATAATAAAGGAGGTCTTCGCTATGGCCCGTGTAAAAAAAGGGGTAACGAAGCATCATAGGCATAAAAAAATACTTAAGTTAGCCAAAGGATATCGCGGGGCGAAAAGCAAACTTTTCCGTCCGGCTAATGAACAAGTGTTAAAATCTCTGTCATATGCTTATGCGCATCGTAAAGATAAGAAAGGTGATTTCCGTAAACTCTGGATAGCTCGTATTAATGCAGCTGCCCGGTTGAATGGCCTGTCTTATAGCCGCATGATGAACGGTTTAAAATTAGCCGGTATAGCAGTTAATCGCAAGATGCTGGCAGATTTAGCTATAAATAACGAGGCGGCATTTGCTGAATTAGTAGATACAGCCAAGAAACAAGTGAACGCTTAAGTTTGAGGGTGCAGAGGCACCCTTTTTTATTTCAGCCAGACTTTTTCTGTTATCATTATCAGGACTTCCAGGTTATTGTCAAGAGAACCAAGAGGTGATGACGTTTGTTGATATCACTGCAAAATGAACAAGTAAAACAGGTTGTCAATTTACAACGCCGCAAGGGACGCGAGGCTGCCAGGCAATTTGTGGTGGAAGGGCGGCGTTTCCTGGAAGAAGCCCTGAAGCGGGGAGCGGAAATTCTGAAAGTTTTCTATTGTGCTCAGCGTGAACAACCGGAATGGGGGCCGCTGCTGGCGCAATTGAGAAAGCAAGAGATTCCAGTTATCGGGATTAATGAGCGGATATTATATAAAATGAGTTCTACCGCAGAGCCTCAGGGGATTCTGGCGGTAGTCCGTCAACCTAATTATACCTGGGATGATTTTAAAGCAGATGAGCAGACTTTGCTTCTGATCATTGACGGAGTACAGGATCCGGGTAACCTGGGGACGATCCTGCGAACAGCTTTGGCTGCAGGCGTACGTCAGGTTTGTCTGACCAAGGGCACCGTTGACCTCTACAATGACAAGGTCTTGCGCAGTACGATGGGCACCATCTTTTCTTTAAAAATACTGCCTAATCTTTCGGTTCAGGAAATAATCGCTTATTGCCGCCAGCAAAACCTGAAGCTGGTTACGGCTGATCCTGAGGGTGAAGTGTTATATGGGACTGAAATGCTCCAACTACCGTTGGCTATTGTGGTGGGCAATGAAGGCAGCGGACCGTCTGCTTTATTTCGGGCCTCAGCCCAACAATGTGTTAAGATACCTATGGATCATGATGTGGAGTCATTGAATGTGGCTATGGCTGCCGGGATTCTGCTCTATGAAATTGTGCGCCAACGGGATTTCTGCAGTGAGGATTTCTTGAAATAATTGTTTGGTGTATGCTATAATCTTTGGTGAACCGTTAATGAATCCATACCGGGAAAGGTGGGCGTTCTCTTGTCACCTGCTGAGTGGTTTTGGAAAATATTTTTGGTAACTGGTTCTCCCAATGCATATTTGCTATACCGTAAATATGTCAAACAATAATATTCGAACAAAGCGATGATCGGGTAAAAGGGATACTTTCTTTTTCAGGGAGGTCTGGCCACAGACTGGAAGCCAGCCAAGAAGGATTCCACCTTATGAAAGGTTGAATTTCGCCTGGGAGTGGCTTATTGATAAGTAGATAAGCCCGGTTTCCACCGTTATGGGATTTTTAAGTGTAGTCAAACGGCTAAAACTGGGTGGTACCACGGGAGTGAATTCTCGTCCCTTTCTAGGGGATGCAGGATTCATTTTTTTGTACCAGGTTTTTATATTAGCTGATAGGAAAGGGTGATCATGTTGAAGGATGAAGTGCGTCGTATTGAAGAAGAAACCCTGCAGAATCTGAAGGCCGTAACCTCGCTGGAAGAACTCCAGGAGCTGAAGGTTAAGGTATTGGGTAAAAAAGGCACATTTACAGCCCTTTTGCGGCAAATGGGTAAGTTGAGTGCAGAGGAACGGCCGGTTTTCGGCCAAATAGTCAATGAAGCCCGCGACAGGTTGGAAAAAGCCTGGGCTGAACAGGCTGCCTGTCTGGAAGAAGCTGCTCTGCTCAAACAGCTGGAGAGCGAACGCCTGGATATTACACTGCCGGGATATTCTTTCCCGCGCGGACATCAGCATCCTCTGACCAGAGTCATAGAAGAAATTGAAACAATTTTCCTGGGAATGGGTTTTCAGATTGTCGAAGGGCCGGAAATCGAGACCGACTACTACAATTTTGAAGCCCTTAATCTCCCCAAGGATCACCCTGCCCGGGAGATGCAGGATTCATTCTATATTACTGAGGAAATCCTCTTGCGGACCCAGACCTCGCCTGTCCAAATCAGGACTATGGAAAAACTTTGTCCCCAATTACCAGTGAAAATTATTGCTCCGGGCAAGGTTTACCGTAATGATGATGATGCCACTCATTCACCTATGTTTCATCAGGTCGAGGGCCTGGTGGTTGATCGCGGGATCTGTATGTCCGATCTTAAGGGCACTCTTCTGAACTTCTCCCGCCAAATGTTTGGACCTGCCCGGGAGATCCGTCTGCGTCCCAGTTTCTTTCCATTTACTGAGCCTAGTGCCGAGGTTGATGTTTCCTGCATGCTCTGCGGCGGGGAGGGCTGCCGGATTTGTAAAAATAGCGGCTGGATAGAAATTTTGGGATCAGGAATGGTTCACCCGCGGGTTTTGGAAATGGGCGGGTATGATCCCCGGGAAGTCAGTGGCTTCGCTTTTGGTATGGGAGTGGAACGTATCGCTATGCTCAAATACGGCATAGATGATATGCGGCTTTTATTTGAAAATGATATGCGCTTTTTACAGCAGTTTTAGGAGGGGGAGCCAATGAAAGTCAGTCTGGAGTGGTTGAAACAACTGGTTGAAATAAAGGAAAAGGCCGAAGATCTGGCGGAAACTCTGACCAGGGGCGGTATTGAAGTCGGCAGCGTGGAAAATCTGGATAAGGGCTTGGAAAAAGTAGTTGTGGGGGAAATAAAGGAACTGAGCAAGCATCCTGATGCCGATAAACTGTGGATTTGTCAGGTCAGCCTGGGGACAGAAATGGTAACAATTGTTTGCGGAGCCCAAAATTTAAGGATTGGGGACAAGGTACCGGTGGCCCGGGACGGAGCATGTTTACCCAACGGAATGGCTATTAAAACAGCGCCCTTGCGGGGTGTTGTTTCTGAGGGTATGCTTTGTTCCGCCGGGGAGCTCTTACTGGATGATTCCCTGGGTGATCCGCGCAGTGAAGGGGGGATCCTGATTTTGGCTCCCGAAGCTCCGGCCGGTCAGGATCTGGCAGCCTTTCTGGGCTTGCAGGACAGTGTTCTGGATTTGGAGCTTTATCCCAACCGTCCGGATTGTTTAGCCATGGTTAATGTGGCCCGCGAGGTTTCCTTTTTATCCGGGGAAAAGCTGAACTTGCCGGAGTGGGCGGACCTTGAGAAAAAACCACCGCTGCCACTGGCCCAAAGTCCCGCTGTTGTTATCGATGAACCGGAACTTTGTTGGCGTTATGCCGGTTTGATAGTCGAGGATGTCAAGATTGCCCCTTCCCCACAGTGGATGCAGCGCAGACTGCGGGCTGCCGGAGTTCGGCCAATCAGTAATATTGTCGATATTACCAATTATTGCATGTTGGAGCTGGGGCAGCCCCTGCATGCCTTTGATCATGATAAAATTTCGGGCTCAATTCATGTCCGCCGGGCTTATGCGGGCGAAAAGATGTTAACCTTGGATGGAGTCGAGAGGGAGTTGGAGCCCGAGATGCTGCTGATTGCTGATGAACAACAGCCCCTGGCTCTGGCCGGGGTAATGGGTGGTCTGGACAGCGAGATCACGGAGGCCACCAAGCGGATATTTATTGAAGCAGCTCATTTTGCCGGGTACAGTATTCGCCGCACCAGCCGTAAATTGGGCCTAAGATCCGAAGCCTCCAATCGTTTTGAAAAAGGAGTCAATCCCTATGGAGTTGTGGCCACCTTAAACAGGGTCTGTGAACTTGTGGTGGAGATGGGAGTTGGCCGGCCTCTGGCTCTGGCTGATGAAACCCGCTTCCTGCCGCCGCTTTTGAAACTGGACTTGTCGGCTGAACATACCTCCAGACTGTTTGGAGTAGAAGTGACCAAAGATGAGGTTTGCCGGGTGCTGGACAAACTGGCCTTTCCCTATCAGGAAAAAGGGGAGGATCTGCAAGTCGAGATACCTTCTTATCGCTCTGACCTGCAAATTGAGGTGGACTTGATTGAAGAGGTTGCCAGGTCGATAGGTTATGATAAAATTCCTACTACTCTGCCCCGGGGTGCTCAAACTCAGGGCAGCAGAACACCGGAACAGGAATTCCGGGCTCAGTTACGGCGTGTTCTGATCAGGGCAGGCTTGGACGAGGTTCTGACATATGCTTTTATTCATCCGGAGAGCAACAGGGAATGGGGGAGTCTGACTCAAACTGTCACAATAATAAATCCTTTGCGGGAAGATCTGAAAGTTATGCGCACCTCTCTGATTTCAGGTCTGCTGGATGTGGCGGCGCGCAATATCGCCCGCCGCAACACCGATTTGAGCATTTTTGAAATCGGCAATGTTTATTTGGCCTCGGAGCAGCCGCTTGTTAATCTTCCCCAGGAATCCCCCCGGGTTGCCGGGATTGCCATCGGCAAAAGCAAACGCCATTGGTTGAGTCCGGTTATCAGCTATGATTTTTATTACATGAAAGGGATAGTGGATGAAATAGCCCGGGAATTCGGTCTGGCGTTCAGCTATGAAGTACCCCCGGTTCAGGACTTGCTTCATCCCGGCCGCTCTGCTAATATTTTTCTCCAGCAGGTGCCGGTGGGCTATATCGGAGAAATCCATCCGGCGAAAGGCAAAACCCGGGGTTTGGAAAGGGCGGTTATTTTCGAGTTGGATTTGGTTCAGATCCTTGATAATCTTGGTACCGGCAAACGGATCCAGTCCATTCCCAAGTTCCCGGCTGTGTCCCGGGATTTTGCCGTAGTTGTACCCACGGAGACCTCGGCTGCTGCAGTAATGGCTAAAATTCGCCTTCTCGGCGGAAAACTTTTGCAGCAAACGGATATTTTTGACGTTTATACGGGAAAACCCATCCCGGATGACCGGAAAAGTCTGGCCTTTACCCTGCGTTATCAGTCGCTGGAACGGACCTTGACAGATGAAGAAGTAAATTCCCTCAATGCTCAGATTTTATTGGGAATTCAGCAGGAATTTGCCGCAGAATGGCGAAAATAAAAAATACAATTGAATATTTGGAATATTGTATTATTGCTATTTGGCAATATAAAACAGCAGGAACAAGATCAGCATACTATTTTATCGGTATGAGGCTAAATTTTGCAAACCGCTCAGGCGTTTTCTATCTGACTACCGGCCTCTGACTTCTGTTGAGAGAGTGTGGGGTTAACAATGTCGCAAGAAATCCAAAAGATTACAGTGGATATCTTTGGGGAGAAACATGTGGTTCGTGGTGAGGGAACCGGAGAATATATTCAAGGCCTGGCCCACGAGGTAGACAAGAAAATGCATCTGATCAGCGAGCGCTTGCCTCGCCTGTCTCTCCATCAAGTAGCAATTTTGGCTGCCTTGAACCTGGCAGATGAACTTGCCAAACTACGTGAGGAATATGAGACACTTCTGCAGCTTTTGGGTGAAAAGCCGGAATGACTGCCCTTAATGGTTTCTATGAATAATTGAGACTAATTATTGAGACAAAAACAAAGAGCCTCTTGCCAGAAACATTACTTGTTTATTGTTCTGGGCAGCAGGAGGCTTTTCGTTTTTACAGAGGAGATTTACCGGGGAAAGGGTATATCATGCATGAGGGACACCGGAACAGGCTGAAAAAAAGATTTCTGGAAGAAGGGCTGGATGGTTTTGAAGATCATCAAATTCTGGAACTTTTGTTATTTTACGCTATACCCCGCAGGGATACTAACGAAACAGCCCACTTTCTCATTAATAAATACGGTTCTTTGTCCGGCGTTTTGGAAGCTGACCCTAAAGACCTGGCGAAGACACCCGGATTAGGAGAGAATTCAACCCTCCTGCTGTCCCTGATACCTTCCCTGGCCCGGATTTACCTCAAAGACCGCTGGGGAACCAGGCCGACTCTCAACAGTACAACCAAGGCGGGAGAGTATGTCTTGAACCTTTATGCCGGCAGAACCTATGAGGTTTTCTATATAATATGTCTGGATGCCCAGCATAAGGTCATCTATCCAGCCCTGGTCCATGAAGGGACTATCGACCAGGCTCCGGTTTATCCCCGGAATATCGTGGAAACTGCTCTGAGACATAAGGCACACAGTGTAATTTTGGCCCATAACCATCCGGGCGGAAGTCCTGCTCCTTCACCACAGGATATCGAAGTTACCAAAAAGATCCGCACGGCTCTGGAATCTATCTCCATCACAGTGCTGGACCATATTATTGCTGCCGGGGAACTCTATGTCAGCTGTATGGAAAAGGGCCTGATCTGAATCCGGGATTGAAAATAGCAGTTGCCGGGGGCCGGTAAAGCAGACTAATCCTGATTTAATTGTGTTTATTATGATATTTAAAGTAAAAAAATGCATTAAAGGAAATACTTGCAAAGGTGGTTAGAATAATTTTTCACAAATATATTGTATACATAACTTATTTTGATTGTAAAAGGTTTTTTAGCATTCTATAATAAAGTTCAAGTTTGCTAATTAGCTGATTAATCAAGTTATATGAAAGGAGGTCTTTAAATATGAGTGTAGCTGTTAATGCCCCTATGGCAGGAAAATTATTATCCGTTGATGTTAAAGTCGGTGACAAGGTCAAGAAAAACGATCCCGTTGCTACCCTGGAAGCTATGAAGATGGAAATTAAAGTGTTTGCTCCATCTGATGGAACCGTAGCTTCAATTAACGCCGAAGCTGATACAAACGTTGATCCGACTACAGTAATTGTGACTTTGGACTAGACCTCAATTATTTCTGCGGCCGGAAACAAGATTAAATGGTACCGGCCGTTCTGTTTTTTAGTACGGATTTTATTAATTATGAAAGGAGGAACGGGATGGGAGCACAAGAATTCCTAGCCGGTTTGCTGGCTATTTGTGTAATCAATCTTGTCTTGAGCGGAGACAATGCTGTGGTAATTGCCCTGGCCAGCCGGAATTTAGCGGCTAAGCAAAGACAAAAGGCTATCTTCTGGGGCAGTGCAGCTGCTATTATCTTACGTATCGTTCTGACCATTGTTGCCGTATTTCTTTTACAAATTCCTTATCTGCAAGTAATCGGAGGTTTGCTGCTGATCTGGATAGGGGTCAAACTTCTGACCGATGAAGAAGAAGAAGAACATATGGAAGCCTCCAGCAGTATGATGACGGCTATTAAGACGATTATCGTAGCCGACCTGATCATGAGCCTGGATAATGTGCTGGCTGTTGCGGCAGCCAGTAAAGGGAATTATCTATTGCTGACAATTGGTTTGGCGATCAGTATTCCGATTATTATTTTCGGCAGTCAGCTGTTTGTCTGGCTGATGAAGAAAACGCCGGCCTTTGTTTATATTGGAGCCGGTCTGATTGCCTGGACGGCTGGAGAAATGATCAATACTGACAAAAAAGTTGCCCCCTTGCTTTACAATTTCACTCATGCCAGCGGGGAAGAAGTCGCCAAGTTTTTTAATACCACTGGGGCGGAATTAGCCAAGTATTATAATACTACGGTTGAGGGGATCACCCAGGCAATGCCTGCTTCTATCTTGAATTTGCCTGAAAGTTTGGAATGGTTACTGCCCGCGCTAATTACTGCGCTTGTCTGCGGTTACGGCTGGTGGGTGAAAAGCCGCCGTAAAACGGCGAAAGTTCAGAAAAATTCAGCAGCCGAATAGCAGTTGTCAGAATAACCAGTTGTTTGATGCTTATTTGAGTTTTTATTCTGAAAGATAAAGAGGTGACCTTAAGTAAGATGCTTGATGTTATTACTAACCAGAATTTTCTCTACAATGTTTTCGGCGGATTTACGCACTTAACCTGGCAAGCAATAGTGATGATCATTATCGGCGGGATTTTGCTCTACCTGGGAGTTGCCAAGGATTACGAGCCATTGCTGCTGGTACCCATCGGTTTTGGTTGTATCTTGGCTAACTTGCCTTTAACCGAACTGATCCATGTCCCGCGCGAATTATTTGTATTCCATGATGGTGTTCGGGAAATCCTGAGCAGTACCGGACTTCTGCCCCTGCAAGAAGGTGTTAGACTTGTCGATCAGGGAATCCTGGATGTTCTGTATGACGCCGGAATTGGCAATGAATTATTCCCCTGCCTCCTCTTTATCGGCATCGGGGCGATGACCGACTTTGGACCACTGCTGCAAAACCCCAGAATTCTTCTCCTGGGCGGGGCAGGCCAATTCGGTATCTTCTTAACTTTAATGTTGGCCCTGGTTCTGGGCTATGACAAAATGGAAGCTATTTGTATCGCTATCATTGGCGCCTGCGATGGACCCACCTCCATTTACATCACTTCCAAATTTAATCCCTCTCTGCTGGGACCCATTTCGGTGGCTGCCTATTCCTACATGTCGCTGGTGCCGATCATCCAGCCGCCTATAATGAGGCTTTGTACCACGAAAAAAGAGCGGGAAATGTCAATGTCCTATGATGTTCTGAAACCGGTAACCCAAACAACCAAGACCTTGTTTCCTGTAGTTGTTACGATAATTACCCTGCTGATTGCACCTGTGGGCGCGCCCTTAATGGGAACCTTGATGTTGGGCAATTTTTTGCGGGAAAGTAAGGTAACTGGTAAGCTGGTAAAGTCGGCAGAGAATGAGATTGCCAGTATTACTACCCTGTTCCTGGGACTTACCGTAGGCTCCACCATGAATGGAGACGTTTTCTTGACTGTGAAGACGCTGGGCATTTTAGCACTTGGTTTCATTGCCATTTGCGGGGATACGGCCTTTGGTGTTTTTGGTGCCAAGATCATGAACATATTCTCCCGGGTAAAGATCAATCCTTTAATCGGTGCTGCCGGAATCTCGGCTTTCCCGATGGCTGCCCGCGTAGTGCACAAGGTGGGATGTGAAGCTAATCCCCAAACTTATCTCCTGATGCATGCTATGGGTGTCAATACCGGAGGACAGATTGGTTCGGTATTGGCGGCCAGTGTTATGATTGCGATTATCACTACACTGCAAATCATGCAATTGATTCCGATGTAAATATTAATCTGAAGTAGGTGATAGATATGACGGAAATGGCTGATATGACCTTTGGCTGGTTGTTGACGATAGTAGCCGGGGGCTTAACCATGATTTCCCTGGGCATTATAATTATCGCAACCAAAATATTGAAGAGTTTTCAGAAGTCTTAATCTGAGGTCCCGGAATATAGGGTGAGGATAACTGTTTAGACTACAGCCTCATGGTCAACAGGCCATGAGGCTTTTTCCATAAAGCCGAACTGTAATCAGGCAGAAAAAATAATTTGGAGTGAGACCGATGGAAGATCGGAAAGATATTATTTTTATATCCAAACATCCTTCCTATACAGCAAACTTGAAAAGAGTATTGTATACGGGAGCGGCGCTGAATGTGCTGTTTTTAATTCTGTTTCGCTGGTCCTGGACCAGAGTGATAATTGTTTTTTTAACGATTGCCCTGATGGATCTGGTTACATTCTATCTGCCTGCAGTCACTAAAAAATATGTTATTACCAAAAACAGTATTATGCGAAAAAGCTGGTTTGGTTCCCGGGAAATACCCTTCAGCCAAATAGGTAATATTGCGGCAGCCAAAGGCAAAATCCTCCTGGTATCCATGAAGGGCAAAGTATTATTGAAAATTTACGAGATTTATCTGGACCAGTCGGTCAGGGAAGAATTCAAAGATATCCTGTTTAAACAATTTGAAAAGCATGAATCATGATTCACCCCGCTGCTTCATTGGGACAATGCTGCAGCGGGCATTGGAGCGCTGCCCGCTATACATTGACTTCGGAATAAAGCCGGAGTTTTATTATTTATCCGGGTATGGGATTTCCGGAACAATAAAAGGAGATTGACTGGAGTTTTTGCTCAGGATTGGATAAACTAGATATAAATCTGAGAGAGTATCACTATTGATTTGTCCGGGGCAGGGAGAGAAGATAGCAATGAGTTTGCAATTGAAAACAAAATATCCGGAATTACTGGCTCCCGCAGGCAGTTACGAAGCTTTTAAAGCAGCGGTGGAAAATGGGGCCGATGCTGTTTATTTAGGCGGGAAAAATTTCAGTGCCCGGGCCAAGGCTGCTAATTTTAAACTGGAAGAACTGCGCCAGGCAGTGTGTTATGCCCATGAGAGAATGGTCAAGGTTTATGTTACTGTCAATATCCTCATTGCCGACAGCGAATTTGAGGAATTGATGGCTTATCTTTATTCCCTGTATGAACTGGGAGTTGATGCTTTGATTATTCAGGATGTGGGTGTGGCCTGTTTAATGCAGAGAGTTGTACCGGAAATGGAGATCCATGCCAGTACCCAGATGACTGTTAACAACAGCTGGGGTGTTAAACAATTGGAAAGTTTAGGTTTCAAAAGAGTCGTTTTGGCCAGGGAAACATCACTCGCAGAGATAAGTACCATAGCCGGGGCAACCAGGGCAGAATTGGAAGTTTTTGTCCATGGGGCTTTGTGTATCAGTTATTCCGGCCAATGTCTGATGTCCAGTTATATAGGGGGACGCAGCGGAAACAGGGGCATGTGTGCCCAGCCTTGCCGCCTGAAATATCAGTTAATTGATGAACACAAGCAGAATGTCCTGGCTGGAGCCAATTTAGGAGAGCATCTGCTCAGCACCCGTGATCTCAATCTGGCTGAAAAACTGATGACTCTTTGGCAGGCTGGAGTGAGCAGTTTCAAGATTGAAGGACGCATGAGGCGGCCGGAGTATGTAGCCACTGTAACCAGGATCTACAGAAAGGTCCTGGAGCGGATGAAAATACTTGCCGAACAGAGCAAGTACAATTCGGAGAGCAGTGTTGAAATCATCACCTCAGAAGAACAAAAAGATTTAACCCAGATTTTCAATCGGGACTTTACTACCGGCTATTTGGCAGGAAATCCGGGACAGCAATTAATGAGCTATAGCCGGCCAAATAACCGGGGGACCCGCTTGGGCCGCGTGCTCAAAACAAAAAAAGGCCTGCTGACCTTAAAGCTGGATGCTGTCTTAAGGATCGGCGATGGGATAGAGATCTGGACAAAACAGGGGCGGGAAGGTTTCACCATTGCGGCAATTTCTAATGAGCAGGGTGAAACGGAGGAAGGAAAGAGCGGAGAGACTGTCAAGATACCCTTTGACGGTCAGGCCGGAGTTGGGGACCGGGTTTTCAAAACCAGTGATTTTGCTCTTTTGGAGAGGGCCCGCTTAAGCTATCAGGAAGGCAGGGAAGAGCGGAAGCGTGCTTTAAACATAAAATTGTCAGGTTCTGAGGGCAAAAAGGTCTGTCTTGAGGTTTGCGATGGACAACGCACACTGCAGGTATTTTCGGCAAGTCCAGCCCAAAAGGCCCTGAAGAGACCTCTGACACAGGAGTATGCCTGGCAGCAGTTGAGTCGCTTGGGCACGACCCCTTTTTATTTGTTGGAGTTAGAGCTTGATCTGGAGGGAGAGTTGATGATCCCAGTTACTGATCTCAATGAGCTGAGGAGGAAGGCAGTTGCTGCCTTGCTTGCAGGGCTAACCCCTGAGCCGACATTCTCACGTTCCCGCTATTATCTCCGGGTCAAAAAATGGCAGCAGGATCTGCATGAATTACGTGCTCAAACCCGGCCTCCAGGCAAGCGCTGTCTTTCTGTAATGGTCTCTGACCAGGAGTCGATCCAGGCGGCGTTAGACTCCGGGGCTCAAAAAATCCTCTTCGCAGGCGAGACCTGGCGTTCCCGCAGGAATATGGGCGGTGAGGATATAATCAGAGCTTATGGTAGCTGCCGCCGGCAGGGGGCTGCCGGGGTTTGGAGTTTGCCGCGAATTGTAAATGAAGATCAGGGCCAGGCATTAATGCGGCAATTAGAGGATCTGGGCAAGAAAGTGGCCCGCCCAACCGTAATGATAGCCAACCTGGGACAACTGAATATACTGCAGACCCTGGATAAGCAGTGGCCCTTTGAGGTCGATTATTCTTTAAATGTTTTTAACCAGGCTAGTCTCTCTTATTTTCTGAGTCAGGGTGCCAGGCAAGTGACCCTCTCTCCCGAACTTAATCATGAGCAGATAAAAGCTTTGGCCGGCTGGCAAGGTCTGGAATTAATAGTTTTCGGGGATATGGAGATGATGGTTAGTGAACATTGTCCAGTGGGAGCAACTTTGGGCGGTAAAAAGGATAAATATTGTTCTCAGCCATGTCGGCAGAAATCATTCTTTCTAAAAGACCGCTTAGGTTATAATTTTCCTGTTGAAACTGATCAGGAATGCCGTATGCATTTGTTTAATGTCAAACGTCTGAACCTTTTTCACGAGCTTCCTCAAATCCGAGAGATGGGAATCACAACTATTAGGCTGCAGTTGAGCCGTTATAAATCTCCGGAGGTAAAACAGGTTGTAACTTTGTTTAATGAAGCCTGGCAGCAAATTGGGCTGAAGCCCCAGGCCGAGATCTCTGTTTGCAGGGAAGGTGGAGCAGTTTTAGAAGCTTTATTTCCGGCTGGTTATACCAAAGGACATTTTTTCAGAGGTGTTATATAAGAGCGAAAAGCAGGGTATGTTTAAGGAGAGTAACAATGGCTATTGAGGAAAAAGTACTGCTGAAATTAGGTTTTGATAAAATCAGGTTATTTATAAGAGAATATTGTAATTTGCTGCGAACCCAGGAATTGGCGGAGACTCTGGTTCCCTTTACTGACAGAGAACAAATTATGGCAGCCTTGGGCGAGACTGACGAGGGCAAAGAGTTTTTACGTGGAAATCCTTTATTTACCATCTGGGGAGCCAAAGAAATCCGAAGTTATCTTGCCCGCTGTCAGCGGGGAGGAGTGCTCAAACCTTTGGAGCTCTTGGAGGTGCGGGATACCTTACGCAGCGGGAGACGGGTACGGCAAACCTTGTTAGAAAGCAAAGGGGAATTTCCTCGCTTGCGCACCATAGCTTCTGTTCTTGAACCCCGAAAAATGATCGAAGATGAAATCAGTCATTGTATCAATGAAGATGGAGCTGTTGCCGATAATGCTACGGCAGAACTGGCCGAATGCCGCAAAGCCAGAAATCGTTTGCACCAGCGTATTCGCGATACTCTGGAGGGAATTCTCAGAAACAGTAATTATCAGAAAATGTTGCAGGATGCTCTGATTACGCAGCGTTCCGATCGTTATGTTGTTCCTGTCAAACAGGAATACCGCTCCTTTTTTCCCGGTATTGTTCATGATCAGTCCGGGAGCGGAGCAACTCTTTTCATTGAACCCCTGTCTATTGTGCAGTTAGGCAATGAACTGCGGGAGATAATTTTTCAGGAAGAGCGGGAAGTGCAAAAAATCCTGACAAGGCTTTCCGGGTTAATTGAAGCTGACCTTCCGGTGATTGAGGCCTTATATGAGATTTTGGCAAAAATCGATTTTATTTTAGCCAAAGTCCGGCTTAGTGAGCAAATGAATGCCGGAACACCTCTTCTGGCGGCAAGCCAGGAGGTTAAACTGGTCCAAGCCAGACATCCCTTAATTCAGGGAACAGTGATTCCACTAACGGTGGAACTTGGTTTGGATTTTTCCATGCTGATAGTAACCGGTCCCAATACGGGAGGCAAGACAGTAGCCTTAAAAACCATTGGTCTGCTGGTGGCCATGACTCAGGCCGGTCTTCATATACCAGCCGAAGGAGATTCGCGGATTGGCGTTTTTACAGATGTTTTCGTTGATATCGGAGATGAACAAAGTCTGGAGCAGTCTTTAAGCACTTTTTCCGGCCATATGAAAAATATTGTGCATATTGTCGACCAGGCCAATTGGCAGTCTTTGGTTTTATTGGATGAGATTGGGGCAGGAACCGATCCGGCGGAGGGTGCCGCTCTGGCTATGGCTATCTTATCAAGACTGAAGGAATTAGGATGTCTGACTGTGGCTACAACTCATTTCGGGTCACTCAAAACATTCGCCTATCAGACCCCGGGTGTCCAGAATGCCTCTGTGGAATTTGATGCAGTTTCTTTAAGCCCGACTTACCGTTTGCTGGTGGGCATCCCGGGAAAAAGCAATGCCTTTAATATCGCTGCCGGCTTAGGGTTAAGTTCCAGTGTTTTGGAAAAAGCCAAGACTTTCCTCAGCGAGAGAGAATTGCAGGTTGCGGATTTGTTGGAAAATCTAAAAGAAACTCAACGTGAAATAGAAATGGAGAAAATGGTGGCCCATGAGAGGCTGTTTGCAGCCGAACAAAGAAATAAGGCCATTGAACTAAAATCCCGACATCAGGATGAGGAATATCACAGATTATTGGATAAAGCCAGAGATGATGCTCAGGAGATAATTCAAAACGCCCGGCGTGAAGCCGAAGAAATTATTCGCGACCTCAAAGAAGCAGCCAGGAAAGAAAAGAAAGAGCAAGCAGATATCGAAAAGGCGCGCTTGGGACTGAAACAACTGGATAACAAACTGGAAGCTGCCCGGGGATCGGGACGTAAAAAATCCAACTTGCTCCCTGAGGAGATTAAATTAGGAATGACTGTCTATCTGACCAAACTGCGGCAAAAGGGTCAGGTTCTTCTGCTCCCCTCTGACAGCGGAGAGATACAGGTCCAGGCTGGGGCTCTGAAAGTGACTGTTCCGCTCACAGATGTAAGTCTGGTTCAGGAGGAAAAGGTCAAATTAACCAGTAATTCCGGGGCAGGGAAACTGGGTCTGGGCAAAGCCAATGCTGTGAGGACGGAGATTGATCTGCGGGGTATGCTTGTGGAGGAAGCCACTTATACTTTGGATAAGTATCTCGATGATGCGCTACTTTCCGGGGTAAGCCAGGTCTATGTTATCCATGGCAAGGGCACCGGTGCCTTAAGGGCTGGGGTCCAGGAATTCCTCAGAGGGCATCCTCATGTTCGCAGCTTTCGTTTGGGTCAGCATGGCGAGGGTGATTTAGGGGTTACCGTTGTGGAATTGAAATAAATCAATTAAACAGAAAAACAAACAAAGCCTCAGCTGTTTCTAAAACGCTGAGGCTTTTGTTTATAACAGAAAAAAATACTTTCTGCATGTTTTCTTTACCGGCAAGTTGATCGGCTCATCACTTTACAGTGAGTTTGACATTATTAGAGGGCAAACCAGGAGTGGCAGTGGCAGGGTCCTGAAGAACAGCCCAGAAAAGGTAGTTGCCTTCGGCAGCTTTGCTGTCCTCGTCTGGGAGCGGAACCGGGATGCTGGTAGATTTATTTGTAACATTCGTGGAAGAAAAGGTTTTAATAGTTTGATCCGGCTGTTTGACATAAAGGATCAGAGAATATTTAGTGCTGCCGGCAGGATAGCTAAGTTTTGCGCGAGCAATATTGGTGACCGCATCATAGGATACAGAACCAAGGACGGGAACTGGAATATCTTTGGAAGGTGAGGCAGAGACCGAAGTTTTCTTGGAAGAGTCCAGAGCAGCCACTGAAGTATCGCTCATGGTCCCAGGGTCAAAATAACGGGTAGGTATTCTGTAGGGTACCTCACTGGCAGGCCAATAGGCTGAGGAATTCCGGCCGACAGGATTTAGGAATACGCGGGTGATTGTGTTTGAAGTGTTAGGTCCTGGCAAATAGGAGGGATGATGGGCATCTACTTCTTTCTGAATCCAGACCTCACTGACTTTGGTTGGGGCATCATCTTCGGCCGCAATATCACTGGCAATGAATTTGGCTGGAGTCAGAGAACTGGGTAAGAGACCGGATTTACTATCATAGGTGACATCGACAATTCCAGCCGGTTTGGTCAGTTCGGAGACTACTGGCAGATTTGCCAGGGCCACAGTCATTACCTTCTGCCAGAGTTTGGCAGGATAGGTTCCGCCGTAGACATTGGATAAATAGTGGTTGCTGTCAGGGTCGGAATCATATCCCATCCAAACCACTCCAACATAATTTGGCGTATAGCCAGCAAACCAGATGTCGGGACTTCCGGATTTATCGCCGTATTTATCGGGATCCAATGATGTTGTACCTGTCTTGCCGCTTATGGCCCATTTCCCGATCTGAGCATTGGTTCCGGTACCCCATTCTACAACACCGCGCATCATATCGCTGATCAGGTAGGCGGTTGTCTCTTTAACCTTCCGTTCCCTGGTTATCTGGGGAGTAATTACTGTTTTCCCTTTAGAGTCAGCAACTCTTTCAATTGCATGGGTGGTTACCTTAATTCCTTTATTGGCATAAATATTGTAGGCCGAAGCCATGTCCAGGGTGGAAACGTGGGTAGTACCCAGAGCCAGGCTTAAGACCTTGTCACCCTCTTCCAGCGGCAGCCCCAGACGTTCCTTGGCAAATCTCCAGCCATAGTCCACTCCTATATTTTCCAGCAGCTTAACTGCATAGATATTTCGGGAGAGGGCCAGGGCATAACGCATAGGGATAAGGCCTTCCCAGGCGCCGTCGTCATCTTTTGGCGCCCAGACTTTGCCATTGCCGCCATCGTATTGGACAGGCATATCATCCAGGACTGTTCCCGGGAAATAACCGCCTTTTTCCAGAGCAGGACCGTAGGCTACCAGTGGTTTTATGGCCGAACCAGGCTGCCGTTTCGAATACCAGGCCCGATTTAAACCTCTGGTTGTATAATTTCGGCCGCCTACCATAGACCGGATGGAACCGCTGGCTGGATCAGTAATAGTTATGGCCCCTTCGACCTGCATGTCTGGCATACCTTGGGGGAAATTAGCGTCATTAGCAAAGACTTTTTCTGCAGCAGACTGAATTACGGGGTCAACGGTAGTGTATATTTTGAGACCACCGCCGAAAATCTGGTCTGCGCTCAGGTTATAGGTCGATTGCAATTCTTCAATAACGTAGTCGACAAAATAGGGGAATTTATAGTCCGCTTGCACTGTAGTGGTTTTTTGTGATCCTCCCTGGGCCCTTATCATCTTTTCAACATAAGTGAAAGAGGAGTCGATGAATTTATCATATTCCTCGCTTGTGATAATATTACTGTCTTTCATTATACCCAAGACGATATTGCGGCGGGTCTTCGCGTCTTCCGGATGTTGATAGGGATTATATTGCGTAGGGGCTTGCGGCAATCCTGCCAGCAGAGCAACTTCATCAGGCTGGAGATCTTTCAGTTCCTTGCCGAAATAGGTTTGGGCTGCTGTCTGGATTCCGTAAGAAGATTCGCCAAAGAAAATTTTGTTCAGATAAAAGGTTATGATTTCATCTTTAGTATATCTGTGCTCCAGCTGAAGTGCTAAAGCAGCTTCCTGAATTTTACGGCTGAGTTTTTTGGCAGTGGGGTCTTCGATGAACGCGTTGCGAGCCAGTTGAATTGTAATTGTGCTGGCTCCTTCCCGGGCGCTGCGGGATATAATATCATTTATAGCAGAACCTATGATGCGGATTGGGTCTACGCCGAAATGCTGGTAAAAACGTTTGTCTTCCACAGCCACAAAAGTATTAATAACCAGGGGCGGAATATCCTGGAATTTGACAATCTGACGGTTCTCATCAGAACGCAGAAGTGCAATCTGGTTACCGTTCTTATCCATAACCGTAGAAGCTACTTTTCCAGATAAGGAAGCCGGATCCCACGCTGGTATCTGGGCAACGGCAACGATTGTATAAATGGAGACTGCTAAAAAAGTCAGGGCAAAAAGGCTCAGCATAATGCGCAGAAACATACGCCATTTGGAAACGTGTCTGGCCTTTTTCTTTTTAGAAATAGACGCTTTTGAAAATTTAGGCATAATTATACCCCCTGTAAATGAGCTAAGGCATGGTTGGATTTCGGGCAGCCACCTGTAAGTGATCTTAGCTTCTTTCCCGCATACTTTATAGATTATAGCATACTTTTAAATGTCATGAAGGATTTTGCATTTAACAACCCTTTTTCAGGCGAAATGCTATTGTTTTTCAGATACGAAAAAAGTATACTAATAAAGTTTATAGGTATTTTTTACAGTAAGTATTCTCGATTTATTACATAATAGCAAAGTAGATTTATGATACAATTATTGATCGGGAGATGCACTTTTGAAATTCTGTTTTGACTTGTGCTCATCGCTTCGGTGAACAGCCGGAGTTCTGCACTTATCACAATATTTTTAATGAAGCAGCTGAAAAGCTGTGAGTATATTTGAATGAAAAATATATAAGGAATGAAAAATATATAAGAAGTTTTTGGTGAAGGAGGCAGAAAAGAATTATGAATATCCTGAATGATTTACGTGACAGAGGTCTTCTCTATCAAAGTACCAATGAGGAAGCCTTTCTTAATAGGTTAAGAAAAGGACCAATTACTCTCTATTGTGGTTTTGATCCAACTTCTGATAGCTTGCACATAGGAAGTCTTCTTCCAATATTAGCCTTGAAAAGGTTCCAACTGGCTGGTCATATTCCAATTGCCCTGGTGGGTGGTGGGACAGGGCTGATTGGCGATCCTAGCGGCAAAGCTTCGGAACGGACACTTAATCCCCAGGAAACAGTAGAGCAGTGGTCGCAGAAAATTCGTAAACAACTGGCCAGATTTTTGGATTTTGATACTACGCTTAATCCGGCAATCATTGTAAACAATTACGACTGGCTGGGTTCTCTGCAGGTTATTGAATTTCTTAGAGATATCGGTAAAAATTTTCCTTTAAGCACCATGCTGGCCAAAGAATCTGTGGAATCACGCTTAAGCAAGGGGATATCCTTTACGGAATTCAGTTATATGATCTTGCAGTCTTACGATTTTCTGAAACTTAATGAGCTATATAACTGTGAACTGCAGATCGGCGGGAGCGACCAATGGGGTAATATTACCGCAGGCATTGATTTAATCAGAAGAATATCCGCAAACAGCGAAAAGGAAATACACGGTTTGACTATTCCGCTGGTGATCAAGAGTGACGGAACAAAGTTTGGTAAAACCGAATCAGGAACAATATGGCTGGATGCGGACAAGACTTCCCCTTATAAATTTTACCAGTTCTGGCTTAATACTGATGACCGTGACGTTATTCAATATCTGAATTATTTCACATTCCTTTCTAAGGAAGAAATTGCTGAATTAGGGAAACAATTAGCAACAGAACCGGAGAAAAGAAGTGCACAGCGTACTTTGGCACAACATGTTACCACCCTGGTCCATGGTCAGATTGCTATGGAGCGGGCTGAAAAAATCTCCCGGGCCTTATTTACAGGTGAACTAAGGGAGTTGTCTGCTGAAGAAATTGAAGAGGGTCTCAGTGATGTGCCTTCGACCAGCGTTGAAAACGATCAGATTAGCCTGGTTGAATTATTGGCCTTGATCGGAACTGCTCCTTCAAAAAGGGGTTCCCGGGAATTGATCCAAAGTGGAGCCATCTATATCAATGATATTCGTTGTAACGATATCGAAACAATGGTTCCGCAAATACAGCGATTGGCAGGACAATATCTGGTAATTCGCCGCGGCAAAAAAAATTACTATCTGGTTAAGTTTATTGGTTGAATTTATAGGCAGCTGAGAATTGCCCGGAATCTTTTAAACCGTAATATTTGATTATATTCACTTGATGTTTATTTCGGGATATTCAGCGGATTATTTACTTGACGAGAATAATCATTCTGTGTTATATTAATTCACGTCGCTGCTCGGCAGAGTAATTAAATCCTGCAGAATATCCCGTTTGCTAATATTTTTAGCGGATAAAATGTTGACAGCGGTTAAACCAAGTGTTATTATATTAAAGCGTCGCGA
>DDXI01000167.1 GCA_002347475.1 Peptococcaceae bacterium UBA2264 | reverse complement strand
TCAGACCCTGATATTTGGCCTTAAACACCAGGCCTAAATCTTCCGTCAGCCTGTCGACAGCCAAAAAACCAACATTATGCCGGCTTAGGGTATATTGGGGCCCAGGATTGCCCAATCCAATAACTGCTTTCATTGCCCCACCTCCCCAGACGGTATAATGCTGTGCCCTGCCATATCCTTTCCCTTCACCGAATTGCTCCTGCAGCTTAACCCGGAAGGGTGACCCAGACTGGCCAATAAAATCAGTCAAACAGTTTGCTGACTGAGAGATCTTCATGAATGCGGGCAATTGCTTCTCCCAGCAACGGTGCTACAGAGAGAACTTTAATTATGGGAATGGCTTTTTCCGCGGGTAAAGGGATTGTATTCGTGGTTACCAGTTCTTTGATAACAGAATTTTGCAGGCGTTCGATAGCTGCCCCGGATAAAACCGGATGGGTACAGCAAGCATAGACTTCCAGGGCCCCCCTGTCCTTAAGGGCTTGGGCGGCGTGCGTAATCGTCCCGGCAGTATCGATAATATCATCGACCATAATAGCTGTTTTACCTTGCAAATCACCGATAACTGTCATGATTTCTGATACATTGGGTTCTGGTCTGCGTTTGTCAATAATTGCCAGAGTGGCCCCTTCGACACGCTCTGCCAAACCCCGGGCCCGGATAACCCCGCCGATATCAGGTGAGACCACACAGATATTCTGGAGTTCCTTCTCGCGAAAATACTCGGCCAAAATCGGAACTCCAGGCAAATGATCAACAGGGATATCGAAAAAACCCTGAATAGCCGGAGCATGCAGATCCATGGTCACAACCCGGTTGGCTCCCGCTGTTGTAATCAGATTGGCCAATAATTTGGCTGTAATCGGATCCCTGGCTTTAGACTTGCGTTCCTGGCGGGCATAGCCGTAGTAAGGCATTACTGCTGTAATGCGATAAGCTGAAGCACGTTTTAAGGCATCAATCATAATCAGTAATTCCATAATGTTATCATTGGTAGGATTGCAGGTAGGCTGAATGACAAAAACATCGGCTCCGCGCACGCTTTCATTGATAACAATACTGGTTTCTCCATCGCAAAAGCTCACCACCTTGGCTTCACCCAGCGGAATTCCCAGATAGGCTGCTATTTCCTCAGCCAGTTCCGGATTGGCATTCCCAGAGAAAATTTTCAACTTCTTTACAGCTACAGCCATGATCACTTTTTCCCCCTATTTCTTCTCTTTAGTATCTTTGTTTCTGTAATGGTCCCTGGTTATTTGTTTACTCCGTTCCACAGCGAGGGCCTGCGCAGGTACGTCCTTGGTAATGGTTGAACCGGCCCCCGTCACAGCACCTTCGCCAATTTCCACAGGCGCTACCAGATTGGTGTTGCTGCCGATAAAAGCATGATCACCAATAGTAGTGATCGATTTGGTGGTCCCGTCATAATTGCAGGTAATAGTCCCGGCACCAATATTCACGGATTTGCCTATCAGGGCATCTCCGATATAGCTTAAATGGGGTATCTTTGAACCGACGCCAATCTGGCTTTTCTTAATTTCGACAAAATCTCCAACTTTAACATTGGCCTCCAGGCAGGTTCCCGGTCGCAGATAGGCAAAGGGACCAATCTTGCAGCCCTCAGCGATAAGGGCTTCCCGGGCTACTGTAAAGCTGATTTCACAACCTTCCCCACAGAGGCAGGACTCCATCAGGACCTGAGGTCCAATCAGAGCATCTGAGCTGATTTTAGTTTGGCCTTTTAAGATAGTGAAAGGCTCGAGGATCACATCCGGAGCCAATTCAACCTCAGCATCAATAAAAGTGGAAATCGGATCTATAATGGTAACCCCATTATCCATCCAGTACTGTCTGATCCTTTCATGACAGATCTTTTCTGCTTCAGCCAACTGGCTGCGGCTGTTTATACCCAAAGACTCATTGCTGTCCGGGGTACAATGTATCAGTACCTTAGCACCCTTGGCCAAAAATATATTAAAAACATCAGTCAGATAGTATTCTCCCTGAGCATTTTGGGGAGTAATCTGCCTGAGAGCCATTTTCAGTTCAGCAACCTTAAAACAATAAGTTCCCGTATTTATCTCCTGAATTTTGCGTTCTTCCGCAGTAGCATCCTTTTCCTCAACGATATGATCCAGTTCCTGCTCTTTTTTAATAATCCGCCCGTAACCGAAAGGCTGCATCAGTTCTGCTGTCAAAACAGTAGCTGCAGCCTTATGGTCACGGTGGAGTTTTATTAATTCCAGCAGAGTAGCAGCAGTAAGCAGGGGCTGATCACCACTGAGCACAATAACATCGTCTTTTTCATCTAAAAAGGGCACTGCCTGCATAACAGCATGCCCGGTTCCTAATTGTTCACTCTGCTCGACAATCTGACAACGATCTGCTACCTGCTTTTCGATAACTTCCCGGCCATGACCCAAAATTACCAGGGGCCGTTCACTCCCGACTTGCCGTACCGCATCCAGAACATGTTCAATCATTGGTTTTCCAGCTATCTTATGCAATACTTTTGGCAACTTAGATTTCATTCTGGTTCCTTTGCCTGCAGCCATGATCACCACTGCTAAATTAGGCATAAGCATTTTTCCTCCAAGCATGTAAGCTAAATTTCTACTCGCGATATTTCGTAATATTATTAATTCCGATTCAATGTGAATTTATTCGTCAAAATATAACAAAATACCTCCTTTGGAGCTTAATAATCTTTTTCATGGGAAAAAGGAGACCCTCGCTTGGGTCTCCCATTAACTATTAAGCAAAAACCCTTGATTTTCATGACCTCATCATCCAGCTATCTCTGGCAAGCTTGTCACACGACTTCCTGATAAGCTTTCAACACAGCAGACTGAATGACTTCTCGAGCTGCAGCAGATATTGGGTGGGCAATGTCACGGAATTCTCCTTCAGGTGTCTTGCGGCTCGGCATGGCTACAAAAAGACCGTTGGTTCCTTCCACAACTTTGACATCATGCACCACAAAGGCATTATCAATTGTTACTGATACTACTGCTTTCATCTTACCTTCCGCATTAACCTTCCGGATCCGTACATCGGTAATATCCACTCTGAATAACCACCCTTCCGAAGTCTGTTTTCGATTTCCTGGTTAATTTCCCCCTGTCAATCTTAATTAATATTCTCCGTCTGGTAAAAAAAACCTGCCGGCAAGACAAGAAAATTTCAATTCCTTAAATATCCTGTTTGATCTTGGCCAAATTATTCTTGACAATATCAGGATTGAATGTTTCGAACATGACATTTTCGGCAGTCACGATATGGGCTGTCATTAATTCCTGAGCCAGTTCGCTGTTGTGTTCAGCCAAGGCTTCCACGATTGCCCGATGTTCTTTGACTGCCTCCAGAACCCGGCCGGGCACGGCCAGAGAGGTGGCCCGAAAACGCTGGATCTGTTCCCGCAGATTAGCCAATATCTGCTGCAAACGGTTATTATGGCTTGCCTTGTAGAGTAAGTCGTGAAACTCAGTATCCTGAGCTACAATTTTTTCCAGATCTGGTTCTTCCCCTTCAGAGAAAATCAAAACCCGTTCCATTTGTTCGATTTCGTCGGCAGTAACTCGTTCAGCCGCCAAACCGGCTGCCAAACTCTCCAAAGCAGTCCTGATTTCAAAAACGTCGGCCACATCCTTATGAGATACACCAGCTACATAGGCCCCCTTGCGGGGTATCATAATAACAAAGGCTTCCAATTCCAGCTTACGGATAGCCTCCCGGACCGGGGTCCTGCTTACTCCCATCTCCTCGGCCAGCTGAATCTCCATCAACCTTTCACCAGGCTTTAAGACCCCGCTGATTATAGCATCCCTCATGGACTCGAATACTATTTCTCTCAGTGGTTTGTAACTGTCGAGTTTTACCGGAACTAATCTGGTTCGCATACAAAATCTTCCCCCTCTGAGTAATGCTTAATTATGAATTATGCATTGTAAGTAGACGTATTCCAAACCTGGCCGAATCCCTTGCGGAGCAGCCTTTGGCCAATCCAAGTTGCATGTTCCTTATCCTGAGCTATACCGAAAACCGCCGAACCGCTTCCCGACATTAAAGATCCGTAACAACCGGCCAGTAGCAGTTCTTCTTTAATAAGAGATATTTCCGGTACCATGGCCAAAGAAACCGGCTCAAAATCATTGCTCATTAGCCAGGCTATCTCTTCAATCTCTCCCCTTGCCAGAACTCGGCCCCAGTCCTGCTTGCTTATACTGCGGCCTTGCCCCTGAGCATCGAAGCGGCGATAAGCCTCGCCAGTATCAATACCCCCAAGGGGTTTAACCAGAACAAGATCCATTTGCGGGGCGGCAGGGAGTTCTTCTAATTCTTCCCCGCGGCCTGTGGCCCACATTGTACCCCCAGTCAGACAAAAACCCACATCTGAGCCGCAGAGGCCGGCAAGTTCGGCCAACTCTTCAGCGGTCAAGGGTTGCTGATAAATATCATTTAACAACAGCAGGACAGCAGCGGCATCACTGCTTCCTCCGCCCAAGCCGGCCTGCAAAGGTATTTGTTTCGTAATCTCGATCAAAACACCGTCATTGACCCCGAGGTGTTTTTGAAAAAGGGCTGCCGCCTGATAAGCCAAGTTCCCGGAACCGCTCAATCCGCCGCAATTGCAAACAAGGGCAGTCCCGCTTCTTTCTATTTTAACGACATCATGTAATTCAATAGATTGCATGACAGTTTGTAATTCATGATAACCATCCCGGCGCCGGCCAACAATAGCCAAAGCAAGGTTGATCTTGGCATAAGCACATTTTGCATGAAGCGTTTCCACAGACCCTTTAATCCTTTCCGCATCTTCAGACTTTATAACTTTAATTGTCAATTCAATATTATACCCCAAACAAGGCCTAATTCACAATCAGGCTTCTGCACACTCACATAAATTGACGCAAACTATCGCTCAACCTGATAAATTCATCGATACTGACAGTTTCCGAACGCCGTTTTTCATCGATCCCCAGTTCGCCTAATTTTAAAGAAACAGTTTCTTTGGGAAGCTGCAAACCGGCGGAAAGGGAATTGGCCAAGGTTTTACGCCGCTGGCCGAAGCCGGCTTTGACAATTTTCAGAAAAGCCTTTTTGTCATTTATTCCCGGGTAAGCACGCAGGCGCAAGCGAACAAGAGCCGAGTTGACCTTGGGCACCGGCCAAAAGGCCTCTGCCGGTACTCTCATAACTTTCTCGGCCTCAGCCGCAATCTGCACAGCCACGGATAACACCCCATATTCTTTACCTCCTGGCCGGGCTGCCAGGCGATCAGCCACTTCCTCCTGCACCATAATTGTCATACCTGTTAAAGAAGTGTTTTGCTCTAAAAAATGCATGATCAGGGGGCTTGTAATGTAGTAAGGCAGATTGCCTATCAGAAAGCCCTGGGCCTTGCCCCAGAGCTGTGCCAGATTAAGCTGCAAGGCATCACCATTGATAATTTCGACTGGCAAACCCTGCAGTTCCCGCTGCAGGATCTCAATCTTATGGCTGTCCAGCTCCACCGCCCACATTTTTCTGACCTGCCTGGCCAAGACCCTGGTCAGCACTCCCAGACCGGGGCCAACCTCCACCAGCAGCGTCTCAGGTTTCAGCTCACTGACCAGGACTATTTGTTCGATTACATTATCGTCAATCAAAAAGTTTTGCCCCATAGACTTATAGGCCCGGGCTCCCCGGCGCAAGAGACGCCGTGTATAATCAAGGGCACTCTCCAAGCGCCGCCACCTCCTTAAGAGCCTGCCAAAATTTCTCGCGGCTGATCCCAAAACGGGTCAGCCGATGCAGAAACTGCTTGGTATTGGCATCACCAATTCCCAGATATCTTCCCAGGGCAGCCCTTTTTTCGGCAGCCTGCACCTGTCCGCTCAACCCGGCTGCAGTCAAATCCTGCAAAGTGACGGCTTCACCTGCCCCTAATTCAACCCCATCCCCCTGGATATGAGCAAAAACCCGCCTGATTTCCTCTAAGGTGGCATTTTCTACGCCAATATCTCCCTTTTTCAAAGCCGCCTTTTTTGCCAGAAAAACATGTTTCGCTTCCGGTATACGCCGGTGGATCCGCTGTCTGATTTGTTCGCCTACAGTATCGGGGTCTGTAAAAATGATAACCCCCTGATGTTTGGCCATCTCTGCAATATAGCTGAATTTCTCATCAGTCAGGCCGAAACCTTCAGTCCAAATGATATCCACCTCACCAAGGGCCCGCCTGACTAAATGGGCATCATTTTTGCCCTCAACAACTATCAATTCCCTGATCATTCTGTTACCCCCAGTATAAGATAAAGGAAGCCCCTCGGTTGCGGTTGCTTCCTTACACTTACTTAAATACCATGCTCATTTGACACAAACATCATTTTATTGTCTGATCTCAGGGTCTGACTTATCGAACATAAACAACAACCAGTCTTACTCCCCAGGAAAGGGCCGCTTCCCTGGAATACATATAAAGATCAATCCTGTTGCCGCGAATATCTCCGCCGGTATCCAGAGCTGTTGCCGGCCCATAGCCCTCAACATAAAGATTTGTCCCCAAAGGTATTACCCTGGGATCGACTGCCACAACACCCCAGCGTACAGGGGCCCCGCTGGCCGTAGTTCCGCCAGGTATGCAATAAGCGGTCGCCGTCATCAGATAAGCCCGCTGGAAATTGATACTGTTGCCGCCACGGGAGACAGTTGTCTGACTGCCTCTGGAAACAACCTTGCTGACAGGTTCTGAGACGATCCGCTGATTTAAGACTTCCCGTTCAATTTCTTTGCCGTCTTCCATCGTCAGTTTAACCGTCTGTTCCTGAAGACCGTTGGCTCCGCTGTTAAGCACTCGGTCGGGCAATCCTACCGGAAAATCGGCACTTTGCACAACTGTCTGACAAGGTATCTCACTTTGGGTTGTTTCCACCTGCTCAACTACCCTGACCACCTTAATGGTATCGCCTGCTGTGACTATATGATCCAGAGGCAGGGAAACCTTATCCTTTTCTTCCAGAGTGATCCCCAGTTTAACTAAGGCTTCGGCAACAGTGCGGGGAGCCAGGTAGGTATCCAGCTCCCGGTTATCTACCTGGATACGCACAGGCAAAACCCGGCGGACGTTAATTTCCATATTAGCCGCCACCGCATCCGAGCGGGAAATGTCGATTTCATCGATATCCTTAATTCCTAAACCATAACGTTGGGATAATTCCTGAATTGCTGCACCTACAGTTTCTCCTGTTGTTCTTGCCCTAAAACTTTGAGCATCCACCTTAAGACGAATTGGTTTACTCCTTGTAACCTGAACCACCAAATCCTTTGTCAGCAAGGTATTTCGGTCAGGCTCAACAATATCTTCGGGGTAAAGATTTAACAAGGTGTGTGTTAAAGCCCCGCCAACAGTTCGGGAAATTGAGGAAACCCGCACTGTTTTTCCGTCAATGTTGATAAATAATGTCTTGGTGTTGAGTACAGCGGCAATCAAAGCTATTACTAAGAAGATAATCGTCGCTAAAACTATTTGTGCCAAACGAGAAGTTCGAACCCCATGTATAAATCGAACAGGGATCTGCCTTATCATTCTACCACTCCAATAATTTATTTTCTTCGGAACCCGAGACCAACGGCTTAGGACCTAAGTCACATTTTAGCGAATGATTATCAGCTTGTCAAAATTTATCCCTTGATATTGTCTTTATTTACATATTATTACTGATCGCAAATATTTTTCTCGTTTAGTCGGTTCTGAAAAACCGGCGGGCATTGTCAGTGGCCAGGGCGGCAATTTGTTCAAAAGACATTGCCCGGATTTCAGCCATCCGGGCAATAACCTCCCGGACAAAAGCCGGCTCATTGCGCTGTCCCCGATAGGGTTCAGGCGTCAGATAAGGCGAGTCGGTCTCTACAAAGAAGCGGTCCAGGGGGATATTGCGGGCCACTTCCACAGTATGACGGGCATTTTTATAAGTCAAAGGCCCAGCAAAAGAAAGATAAAAACCTTGTTTTAAAAAGACCTTGGCCATTTCCCAGGAACTCGAATAACAATGGAAAGCTCCGCCATGTGCCGGTGGATACTCCTGGACAATTTTCATAACATCATCATAAGCATCCCGACTATGAATAACAATAGGCAATCCCGCCTGATTGGCTAATTCAATCTGCTGAATAAAGACTTCTTTCTGGGTGGGACGCGGAGAGAGGTTGCGGTAATAATCCAGACCGATTTCCCCCCAGGCCAGTACCTTGGGCTTCTTGGCAAGCTGCAGAAGAGCAGGCCAGGTATCGGCAGTAACCTCCACGGCATTGTGTGGATGTACGCCGATAGCTGCGTAAATAAATTCATGGTCCTGAGCCAGCTGAACGGAGCGCTGGGAAGAAGGCAGATTAAAACCTACATTTGTTATGCGGGTGACCCCCGCCAGCCTGGCCCGCTCGCTGACCCCGGCAAAATACTTTTTTTGAAAACGCGGATCATCCAAATGGGCATGTGTATCCCAGATCATTTTACTCGTGCCCCCCCAGGAATATCTTTATCCAAAGTCAAAGCTTCCAGTTTATCACCGTAGGAAGCCGCCAGGATCATGCCATGGGAGACAATTCCCCGCAGTTTAGCCGGTTTGAGATTAGCCACAATAACTATGCGCCGGTTCAACAGATCCTCCGGGGCATAATGCTGGGCAATACCTGCCACTATCGTACGGGTTTCCCCGGCTATTTCCACTTCCAGTTTTAAGAGTTTGTCTGTCTTCGCCACCTTCTCTGCCTGCAGGACTTTGGCTACCCTTAAATCCAGTTTGGCAAAGTCCTCCATCTCTATTTCTTCCTTGAAAGGCTCGAAAACCTCGGCAGCAGTTTCAGCCGGCTGAGCAGCGGCAGTTTCAGTCTCCACGATTGGCGCAGCTTGATCAGCAGGTAAATTTTCCATTACATCTTCTCCCTCCAGTTCTGTCAATTTGGCAATATCGATCCGTGGAAAGATAGGCTGGCCTTTTTGCACAGTCGAGCCAACAGCCAGGATATTCCATCTGGAACTGTCTTCCCACTTGAGCAGTTCAGGGCCGCAGTTCAATAAGGACCACAGTTTCGGAGGCAAACCAGGCATAAAGGGTGCACAAAAGATGCCCAGGATTCTGATACACTCGGCAAAAGTATAAAGCACAGTATCAAGTCTCCCGGCTGAATTCTGATCTTTAGCCAAATTCCAGGGTTCTGTTTCGTCAACATACTTATTGCAGCGCGCTACAAAGCGCCAAACCTGTTCCAAAGCTCCAGCCGGATCAAAAGACTCCATCCGTTCCTGGACATTTTCCCTGACCTGAGCACTCAAAGCCCGGATCTCCTGTTCCAGGGGACTATCCTGGACTGGCTGGGGCAGCACACCCTGCCGGTATTTGACGATCATCGCCAGACTGCGGGAAATAAAATTGCCTAAGTCATTGGCTAAATCACTGTTGAAACGCTCCACCAGATTATCCTCGGAATATATCCCATCCGACCCGGCAGCGAGTTCCCGCAGGAGGAAGTAGCGGATAGCATCAGAACCATACCTCCTGATCAGTTCAAAGGAATCCTGAACATTGCCGCGGGATTTGGAGATTTTCCCGCCTTCCCTGCTCAGAAACCAGCCATGGCCGTATACGACTTTCGGCAGGGGGATATCCATAGCCAGGAGAATAATCGGCCAAATCACACTATGGAAGCGCACAATATCTTTGCCCATCAAATGAACATCAGCCGGCCAATATTTTTTGTATTTTTCCCCCTCAGGATAACCGAGAGCCGAGATATAGTTGATCAGGGCATCAAGCCAGACATAAACATAATGTTGGGGATCAAAGGGTACTTGAATGCCCCACTTTAAAGTAGTCCGCGAAACACTGAGATCTTCCAACCCGTTTTCGATAAAACGAATCATTTCATTTCTGCGGGAGGCAGGTTGAATAAAATCCGGATTTTCCCGGATATGGCGGAGCAGGACATCCTGATATTTGGAAAGACGGAAAAAATAACTTTCTTCCTTTAGCAGTTCCGGTTCACGCCCGCAGTCAGGATTGGGGCATTTACCATCCACCAGCTTGCTTTCGGTCCAGAATGTTTCACATGGTGTGCAGTACCAGCCCTTATACTCCGCTTTGTAGATATCCCCCTGTTCATAAAGCCTGGTAAATATCTCTTTGACAACGACATGGTGACGTTCCTCTGTCGTCCGGATAAAATCATCATTGGTGATATCCAACTGCTGCCAGAGCGACTGAAAGCGTTCCACGATGCCATCGACATAGACGTGGGGATCCACATTCAGAGCCTCAGCTGTGCGCAATATTTTCTGGGCATTTTCGTCAGTACCGGTTAAGAAATAGACATCCTTCCCCCGCAGGCGCTGATAACGGGCCAGAGCATCGGCGGCAACTGTCGTATAGGCAGTACCGATGTGAGGGCTTGAATTGGGATAAAAGATCGGCGTTGTTATATAATATTTCACCTTGCATCTCCTCTTTATGTATATTTTGTATCTTTAAAATGTCTTTAACATTAAAATGTCTTTAACATTATCCTGCAAAATTATTCAAAACCTGACAACAAAGAGTTGACTTTTAATGGTACCATTGGTATCATAAGTATAACAATAATTTGTCGAAAGTTGTAGGAAAAAAGGAGGTAATTAGAGATGATGAAATCAACAGGTATAGTAAGAAAGGTTGACGAGCTGGGACGCGTCGTACTGCCTATCGAACTTCGCCGGACCTTGGGAATTGCCGAAAAAGATGCTCTGGAAATTTACGTGGATCAAGAGAAAATTATTCTCAAGAAGTATGAACCGGCTTGTGTTTTTTGCAGCAATGCCAGCGATATTCAAAACTTTCACGGTAAAAATGTGTGCAGGGAATGTGCCACCGCGATGGCTGCAGCAGTTGGAATCGCTGTAAATCCTTCAGATTCCAAAGCAGTTTAGCAACTAAACCAGTACTCTATACTATCTCGTAAAGAAGGCGGTAAAAGCCTTCTTTTTTATTTTCAATCCTTGGGCTTGCGCAGCAAAGCATTGTATACTTCCCTTTTACTCACCCCGTAACGCCCGGCAACCTCCTTCAAAGCCTCCTGCCGGCTCAAGCCTTGATCCAAAGCCTCCTGTACTTCGCAGGCCCATTCTCCGGGACCACCTGTTTTAAGAAGTGCTGTATAAGGAGAAGTTATGATACAACATTCCCCGCGCGGGCTCTTGGTTGCAAATTGTCGAATAAGTTCAGACAATGTTCCCCGGTAGACGCTTTGATGCAGCTTTGTTATTTCCCGAACAACGGCAGCAGGCCGATCACCGAAAACCTCAGCCATCAATTGAAGTGTTGCCAGAAGACGATGCGGAGCTTCGTAAAATATCTGGGTCAAGGGCAGTTCGCAGTACTCCTGTAGTTTACGGCGGCATTCCCCGGCATTGGCTGGCAGGAAACCCTGAAAAGCGAAATTGCCATCAGCCAACCCGGAGAGAACCAGAGCAGTCAGAACCGCGCTGGGACCGGGAAGCACATCTACCGGGATATTTTCCTGATAACAGCAACGGATCAATTCACTGCCAGGATCAGATATGCCCGGCATCCCCGCATCTGTAATCAGGGCCAAAGCCAGACCCTCTTTGAGCCTGGCAAGCAGTTCCTGCGAGCGGGATTTCTCATTATGCTGGTGATAGCTTATCAGCGGGACAGTGATCCCGTAATGCTGCAGCAATTTGCGGGAATGGCGTGTATCCTCAGCAGCAATGAGATCAACTTGCCGCAAGGTATTCAAAACACGCAGGGTAATGTCTTCCAGATTGCCAATCGGTGTAGCACAAATATACAGTATTCCTTTATCAACCATACTTCATCTCCCTGATGCCTGCCCTTAAAGATCGCTGCCCGCTGGGCGCACCTTGTTCAGCGACCTTCCGTTTCTGGCCTCTGGCATCCAGGCTGCAACAGCAGTATCTTTTGGGCCGCTAGCGCCCTGAGCCTCGAGCCTTATACTTTGCCCCAGGTACTCACTCCCGCCGCAGAAAACCTGCGCAAAATAAACAGGCTCCTGCTTCTATCGGCTGACCAAAATGAAGATGGCAAACATGAAACCCCTCTTTATAGAGACGAACCAGATTGTCATGAGCCACCCCTTCGATCTGCGCCGCATTGGCAATCACCCGTTCGGTTTCATTTTGCGGTAAAGCACAAGATTCTCTTTTCAGACGAATATTCTCTTCTTCCAGAGACTCGATATAAGGCCGCAAACTGCGAACTTCCTCCAGAAGAGAAAGCAGCTTTTCTTCTACTTCCAGAAATGCCTGCGTGAGCTGTCTCATTCTTTCTCACTCTTCCCTTTCGGCTTTTCCCCTCTTCTGCCTGGAACGCCTTTGCCCTTAGCCGGGGAAACAGCCCTGGCAATCTGATTTATTTTGACCTCAGGCTTTACTTTAACCTCGGCCTTTTCTTTAACCTCAGCCCTGGTATTCATGGCTAAGAGCTTGTTTTCCAGATCAAAGACTTCCTTCTCAATTTCCAGCCAGTCATCAGCCGGTTGCTTTCCGGCAACCCTGCCGGTCGCACATGCCGCACCACAGCCGCTGCTGTAGCCCTCATTTTCATATTTAAGACAACACATCAAACGACCGCAAATCCCGGAAATTTTCGTGGGATTCAGCGATAGTTTCTGATCTTTGGCCATGCGGATCGACACGGGTTCAAAATCTCCCAGAAAAGAGGCGCAGCAGAGAATACGGCCGCAGGAACCAACCCCGCCAATCATCTTGGCTTCGTCCCTCACTCCAATCTGACGTAATTCGATGCGCGTCCTGAACACTGAGGCCAAATCTTTCACCAAATCCCGGAAGTCCACACGACCATCGGCAGTAAAGGAAAAAATAATTTTATTGCCGTCAAAAGTATATTCCACGTCTACCAATTTCATAGGCAAACGGTGTTCCGCGATTTTCTTAAGGCAAACCTGAAAAGCTTCTTTTTCTTTGCCTCTGTTGTTCTCCAGAATCTGCTCATCTTCTGCTGTAGCTTGGCGAATAACCTGTTTTAAAGGTAAAACAAGATCCTTTTCGTCTACTTGGCGCAAAGGAATGACCAGTTCCCCAAATTCAACTCCCCTGGCAGTTTCCACAATGACCTTGTCTCCCTTGGCCAGCGCCAGGTTGCCCGGGGAAAAATAATAAACTTTGCCGGCCTGCTTAAACCGAACTCCCACTACATCAACCACTAAGAGTTCCTCCTTATTGGAATAATTGCAATGCCAGGACTTCAATAACCAATCTCGGGTTGGCTTGCTTGCGCAGCCCCTCCAACGCCTGTCCGACAGCTAATAAATCAGCTGCCGAAAACCGGCCTTCCCTGAGTCCTGCCTGCACCTGAGCCGCCATAACTTGCACATAGATAAGGGCCAATTCCTTTTCCAGGGGAAAAAGCGGAAACAGGCCCAGAAAATCTTCTTCTGCAATTACTTTCCAGAACATGTCCAGCCACTTTTTAGTCGGCTCTAACCCGTATTTCATTATAGCTGCGGCTAAATCCGGATTTTGGCCGCTGAGCCGGAAAGCCCCGGCAGCCTCCAGCCGCTGGTTTTCATCGTAATTTTCCAGCCATTTTTCCCTTTTTCCAGTTGGGAAAAAATAACTTTGAGCCCTGCTTCTCAGAGTGGGCAGGATTCCTTCCGGATTCTCGGCACTAAGAATGATTACTGTCCTCTCCGGGGGTTCTTCCGTAACCTTCAGTAAAGCATTAGCAGCCGGAATTGTCAAAGAATCAGCCCTGTCAAGCAGAAAGACTTTGAATTCTGCTTCATAATGTTTACGGTAAACCTTTTCTTGCCAATTCAATATTTGTTCAATACCGATGCTGGTCTTCAAGGGTTCCAATATTAGTACATCCGGATGATTTCCGGACAATATTTTCAGGCAGGCCGAACACTGCTGACAGGGGCCCGTTGGCAAAAGACTTTGGCAATTTAAGATTTGCGCCAGCCGCAAACCGCTCTCCAGTCTGTCCCTGGCACTGCCACCGTAGAAAAGTAAAAGATGGGCAATTTTTTTAGTACGAGCTTCTTTTTCCAGAAGCGCCGGCAGCAGATTGGACTCCATTACTTCACCCCTAAAAACTTCCCAGCCTGTGAACCGGCTCGCAAATATTTCTCTGCCGGACACGACAAACCAGTAAGCCTTAATCGGCCCCAGGTCACGGTCAGCTGTCCTGAACGGTCAGTTATCCTGTGCTACCCAGATCAGGCCGTTTGCCAGGCTATCCTCTCCCAGCCCAAGACCCTGACTCCAGGCCAGCAGGATTTCCACGATTTCCGGAGTAATTTCCTCACCCATAACAATCAGGGGAATTCCCGGCGGATAAGGGGAAATCGTTTGCGCAGCAATATGCCCGCCGCTCTCCCGCAAAGGTAATTGTCGCCTGCGGGCCAGAAAAGCCTGGCGCGGTGTCAGCCGCTGAGGCAAAACAGGATATTCCTTCACAGATAGTTCGCTTCGCGGCGGAAGATCCCGCAGCTCAGGGCCATTAAGACCGCCAGCCAAACCTTTCAGCCCTTTGGTTAAAGCCCGGATATCCTCAGGTGTATTGCCAATACCCAAAAGGAAGAGGATATTTTCCTGATCCCACAGTTCCGGTTCAAGACCGTGCTTATTTCTCAGAAAGTCGACACAGTCTGGAGCAGATTTTCCCAATGATCTGGTATTAATGAGAATCTTGGACCAATCGGTCGTTTTTATCCCATAGGTTCCGGCGTCATCCTTGTTCAGAAGACGCAGAAAGTTACCCACCTGAAAATGAAGACTCTCTACTTCTTCAAACAAAGCCTGCCAGCGCTCCTCAGCCAAGGCATGTTCCCCGGCTAATTCCAGAGAGGCCAGAAGCAGATAGCTGGGGCTGGAGGACTGCAGCATATCCAAAGCCTGCCGCAGCCTATCCCGGCAAATATTCTTTCCCTGAACATGCAGCATTGCCGCCTGGGTCAAGGCACTCAGGGTCTTATGCGTGCTGTGCAACACCAGATCGGCACCTAAAGCCAGGGCACTGGGCGGAAATAATGTTCCCAGGTAATGGGAGCCATGAGCCTGATCTATTAGTAAAGGACATTTGTCTCCCCGCTGGTTACGGTCAGCAATCAGCAGTTCCAAATCCGGAACTGAGCCGTAATAACTGGGGTAAGTGAGATGACAGGCCGCAGCAGTATCCCACTCGATCATCCTGTCCTTCAGGTCCAGGCCCAAAGGCAGATTGAACTCCGGATGAATAAGCGGGGTCAGATACTGCGGAGCCGCCCCGGTCAGGACCAGGGCAGACATGACAGACTTGTGTGACTGCCGTACGATGACAACTTTCCGGTCCTCTGCCGTTTCCCCGAGGGCCAGCAACATGGCCTGATTGCCTGCTGTAGCTCCGTTTACCAGGAAAAAGCTTTCCTCGGCCCCGAAAATCTGCGCTGCCCGGCGCTGGGCCTGAGCAATTATGCCAGAGGCCGAAGACAATTTATCCAGCCCCGGTAATTCTGTCAAATCAAAGCCGATAAAATCCAAACCATAAAAAAACTCCTGTCGTCCTTTATGTCCAGGAGTATGAAAAGAACGAAATCCTTGCTGATGATATTTTTGCAAACCTTCTCCCAATGCCGTCATCGGCAACCCCCCCGTCATTGGGCATTCTTCCCCATTTTATCATATCTTCAGCTATAATGCCCTTCTGTTTTCCAAAGCCCGAGCTATAGTGACCTCGTCAGTATATTCCAGATCTCCCCCTACCGGCAGGCCATGGGCAAGTCTGGTTACCTGCAGGCCTAACGGTTTCAGCAGTTTGGAGAGGTACAAGCAAGTCGCCTCGCCCTCCACAGTCGGATTAACAGCCATGATCACTTCCCTGACACCTTCAAGGCGGGGCAGTAATTTAGCAATTGTCAGCTGATCCGGACCTATTCCTTCCAAAGGGGAAAGGATACCATGCAGAACATGATAAAGGCCCTTAAATTCACCGGTTTTCTCCAGGGAGACAACATCACGGGGATGCTCCACCACACAAAGCACAGTCTGGTCACGCTGGGAACTCCGGCATATAAGACAAGGATCCTCATCAGTAAAATTGCAGCAGAGGGAACATTCCCGAATACCGTTTTTGGCCGCCAGGATGGCCTGAGCTAAATTATCGGCAACCTGAGGTTGCTGCAGAAGGTAAAAAGCTAAACGTCCCGCTGTTTTCGGTCCTATACCAGGCAAGCGGGCCAGACTGGTAATAAGGTCTGACAAAGGCTGGGGATAATACAGAAAATCCATAGGTTCTTAAAATAAACCGGGTATTTTTAACCCGCCGGTCAGTTTACCCATTTCTGAAGCGCTCATATCCTGGACTTTACGCAAGCCTTCATTGATTGCGGCTTTAACCAGATCCTCCAGCATTTCCACGTCTTCCGAATCCACTGCCTCCGGCTTAATATGCAGTTCTACAACTTCCATTTTTCCGTTGATCACAACCTGAACCGCCCCTCCGCCTGCTGAAGCCTCTACAGTTTTAGTTTGGAGTTCTTCCTGGGCCCTGGCCATTTCCGCCTGCAGTTTTTGGGCTTGTTTAAGCATTTGATTCATATTTCCCATTCCGCCGCCACCTTTATTAAATCCCATTTTCTACACTCTCCTTATCTTCATATCCTATTTTTGTATTAAATCTGCTTCCCTGACAATCAGGAATCTTCCCTGATTACTACTATCTCCGGGCCAAAAACATCCACAGTGCGTTTAATCAGAGCTTGCCTGTCCTGCTCTTCCCCTGGATCTGGCTGGGTTTCCCCGCCTGCCTCATCCTCCAGCACAGCGCGCAGAGCCAGGCGGCTGCCGGCCAGCTCTTCCAGCACGGCCTCAATCGTGCTCCGGTTTTCAGCCTGTTCCACCTTGTCCCGGTGGAAAGAAAATCCCTTCCTGAAAACCAGGATCAAGGTGTTGCCATCCAGGCTCTGCGGCCTGCCTTCCAGCAGGAAAGCATGGGTCGATTTCTTACGCTGGCGGATATTTTCCAGAATTTCCGGCCATTTAATAATTATTTCTTCCAGGGTTATCCCTGTATTGCTCACTGTTGGTAATGTTTCTTTCTCGGACCGCAAAGAACTTTCTGCCGGAACTTCAGTGCCGGAGCTGACCGTACTGCCTTCTGCCAAGCTCTCCCTCCCGGAATGCCCAGCTACGGTTTCCCTGCCTTGCGTCTCCTGGGCTGCTGCCGGCTTGTTCTCCTCTTTCCGGAGAGCAGCTATCCTGTTCTTCCCTTTGGTACCGGCAGCCGCAGCATCAGCAGGGCTGTCATGCGACTGGCCAGACTCGCTGCTCCTGACCCGACCCGGATGACTCTGATGAATAGCTTCGACGATCAGGAGTTCGGCTGCCAGACGGGCATTGAGAGCATATTTCAACTGGCCTTCTCCCTTTAACAGCACTTCGATCCACAGTAATAAGCGGTCAAGACCGCAGCTTTGACTTTGCTGTACCAGCTTATCCAGCAGGTGGGGTCCAATTACCGGACTCTGCCTGGTTGTTAAGTACAGCAAGACCTGTCTCAGATATTCCAGCAGTTCCCGCAATATTTGGCGGGGATCTCTGCCCTGTTCTATCCCCTGGGCCAGGCACTCCAAGGCCTGGCCATAATCAGCTGTCAGAAAAGCATCCACTAGCTGCGCGCTATACGTTTCCCCGACCATTCCCAACACCTGATATACTTCTTCGACACCCAAAGGATCTTCATATACCAGACATTGGTCCAAAATACTGAGGGCATCCCTTAAGCCGCCTTCCGCCTTTTGGGCAATAATCTGAATTGCTTCTGCCTCGGCCTGACGGCCCAAAGCAGTAACTACCTCTGTTAAACGGGTTTTGATATCCTCCAAAGGTACCCGATAAAATTCGAAGCGCTGCACCCGGGAGAGAATGGTAAGCGGTATTTTGTGAGCCTCAGTAGTAGCCAGAATAAAAATCACCCACTCGGGCGGCTCCTCCAAGGTTTTAAGTAAAGCATTGAAGGCTTCCGGTGTCAGCATATGCACTTCGTCGATGATATAAACTTTAAATTTCCCGCGCGCCGCACTCAGTTTGACTTTTTCCCGCAAATCCCGGATCTCATCAATCCCGCGATTGGAGGCGGCATCGATTTCCATAACCTCCATAGCTGTACCCTGATTAATTCCTTTACAGGAATCACATGTATTGCAGGGTTCTACACCGACCCGCTGTTCGCAATTGAGAGCTTTGGCCAGAATTTTGGCCGCAGTTGTCTTGCCGGTTCCCCGCGGCCCGCTGAATAAGTAGGCGTGGGCGACCTTGTCTTGGGCTAAAGCATTCATTAATGTCCGGGTTACATGTTTTTGGCCAACGATCTCCTGAAAAGTCTGGGGCCGCCATTCACGATAAAGCGCCAAATAAGCCATATATGATACCACCCTATATTATTACCGATATTACCCGGTTCCCGATTCTTAACTCCTGAGAACAAGGCTTAATATTATCCAAATGATGCTGCCACTCAGTAAAATAATTACTGAAAATACCACTGTTGCAGAAACCAGAGACCTGAACCAGTTAAACCCTTAGCCTGACAGAATCAAGGCCTGACCGGATCTGAGGTATAAGCATACTAAAAAAGATGGTACCAAAACCACCTTTAAAAATTAATAACTGTGCACCTTTATTCGAACAATTGCCTCCGGACGTTCTCAAAGCCAGCAACTCGATTCAGGCAACCCTGCGGCACACAAAACGAACTCCTTAGTGCTGCTTCCGTCAGGATCTGACACGGTTCGAAGTGTTCTGTTGCACAAGACCAAAATCTCATCATCACCAACTCTGGACTGCTCCACAGGCAACGCCCTCATGCAGGAATTCCACCCCGCTGCAGCGGATTGCGGGTTACAGGGGGCCGCTACCTCCCCATCTAGCACAGTCAAACATATTATAGCAAAATAAAAGATCAAAGTCGAATCAGCACAGCCGGAAAGCCGCCTGATGACAAGTATAAATAATATTTTGGGCCTGTCAGGAAAAACCGTCAGGAATTTTCCTTGAAAGGCACAAATAAATTGCTGCCTGGTCCTATTCCCCCAAACCCGTATTTGATAAGGCTATTTGCCTTATCAAATTTAGTAAGTCATATCCATATTCTTCTATTTTTTTCTGCTTCATTTTAAATAGGCAAATAGGCAGGGAAAAATATTCTTTAGCAGAATTATTAAATCCGAGGTGAATATTAGATGAATTTTCTTGATGCTCACAGAATCGTTCATGAATTTTCAGAAGCTGTAGGAAAAGGAGTAGAAAGTGCGGATGATTGGGGGTTTAGACCAATATCATATATTCCGTTCGAATTTGACAAAGATAAAATATTCAAAGCCTTTCAGATATTTTTTGCACATATGATTCTTTATAAAACACGTAGCCAAGGAGAATACGAAAAATATAAAACGGTTTTCATGGCTATTAAGGATTTTATCCCAGATGAGGATTTATTTAATATAAGATTGGCATCACAAATTGCATCGAAAAAAGGATTTATTAATAAATTAATTTATGGTGAAAAAATTAACGATGCTAATAAAATTATGGAAACTATGCTTTCCAATAGGGTGGAAAATTTAAAACCAGAATGTTCTGAGTTTGATGACCTAATGAAATATGTTGCCATGGTGGAATATTATTACACCAGTAAAATTGGTGATATTAATAATTACAGTGAAGATGATTTAGACAATGTTATTGAAGAGTACATTATAAGAGTATATAAATTGGCAAATATAGAATACAAGGATGATTATTTTAATTTCTTTCAACCATTTTCTGTCATGAGAAATGTAATTACATTTCCAGAATATAAAGTTTATTTCGAGGGATATGAGGATTATATTAATTCTAATCAATAAGAACCCAGGCTAATTTTGCGGGAGGAATGTTTATGATACTTCCAGACAATCTTGAGTCGATAGCGAGAGAAGAATCCGAAGAACAAGCAAATATTGGAAAGGAGCCCATCGGATATGCCTCTGAAAATAGTCCGCAATGATATAACAAAAATGTCTGTTGATGCCATTGTCAACGCTGCTAATACAGCCCTGAGAATGGGCGGCGGGGTCTGTGGAGCGATTTTCTCTGCTGCGGGGACGGAAAAGCTGCAGACGGAATGCAACAAGCTGGGAAAGTGCGAAACAGGTGACGCTGTACTCACAGCCGGTTACAATCTTCCGGCTAAGTATATTATCCATACAGTTGGTCCCATCTGGCGCGGTGGCAGTTCAGGTGAAGCACGCCTGTTGCATAACTGTTATATCAACTCCCTGAAACTTGCCTTGGAACACAACTGTCAATCTATTGCGTTTCCCCTGATCTCCTCCGGGATTTATGGGTATCCGAAAGATCAGGCCTTTCAGATTGCCATTTCAGCTATCAGCGAATTCCTGCTGGAGCACGAGATGACTGTTTATCTGGTTGTCTACGACCAAAAAGCCTTTATTTTGAGTGAAAAGCTTTTTTCAGCAATTGAAAAATACATTGATGACAATTATGTTGAAGAACAGCTTCTCACTGAAAATCGCCGGGGTATCGAGTCCTACAAGATCCGGCAGCTTCAAGACTTGCAGGCTGCTTTCCCACTACCACAGGAAAAAAGGCGCTTGGAGGATGTTTTGGCGGAAATAGATGAAACTTTTTCGCAAATGCTGCTTTAATGAAGCCCTATTCGCTTTCGACCAGGTTCTGCCCGGAGCCTGATTGTCGCTTCCAAAGAAACCAAGCAGCCCTCTGAAATTGTTATTCTCTATGCAACAAAGAAATTTCCTTCAAGTAAGAAAATGGCAGAAATGAAACGGAGAATAACTAAATGACAAAAAATAAGATTTCGGATCAATGGAAAGACGAAATTGAGGCTGATTTCAGCAAGCGAAGTGAAAAAAGCAAGAAGTGAAATATACCAATAACAAGAGGGGAGCGCAATTGTTCCCCTCTTGTTATTGGTATATTCTTCAGGATATTTGCTTGAGGCGGAAGAGTATAAACAGAAAAAAACAGATCTGGAAGCAAAATAAATGATGGATATGGATAACGAAAAGCGCTGCAGCAAATCACTGAGGATCTTTTTTGCCTTTCTTGTGCTGCTTGACACATTCGGATAGCAGGTATTCAATCTGGCTGTTAATGGATCGGAAGTCATCTTCGGCCCAGACAGCTAATTCCTTCCAGAGAGAAGGGGAGACTCTCAAAAGGATCTGCTTTTTTTCTTTTTCTTTACTTTCAGGCTTTTCCAAGTGAAATCACCCCTTCCTGGTATTGTTCAGTTATTAGGCAGTACCGCTGTCATAATCAGTAAATAGTTCCACTGTTGATAACAGGCTGCGGATCCTTGTTGCCGCAGAGGACAACCAGAAGATTGCTGACCATCGCGGCCTTGCGTTCCTCATCCAGGTGGACAATTTCATCTTCGCTCAACTTATGCAGAGCCATTTCCACCATGCCGACAGCCCCCTCCACAATCATCTGTCTGGCAGCAATAATCGCTGAAGCTTGCTGCCTTTGCAGCATAGCGGCAGCAATTTCCGGAGCATAGGCCAGATGGGTGATCCGGGCTTCCAAGATGGCCAGACCGGCAATGTCCACTCTGGACTGAATTTCTTCCTTCAGCTTTTCCGCAACTTCCTGACTGCTGCCCCGCAGGGACTTTTCCCCGTCATCTATGGGGGCATCATAAGGATAAAGACGGACGATATTGCGCAGGGAGGAATCGCACTGAATGGACAAAAACTCGGTATAGTTGTCGACGTTAAAGACCGCTTTGGCCGTATTGACCACCTTCCAGATGACCACAATGCCAATTATGATAGGATTTCCCAGCTCATCATTGATTTTCTGTTTCTCATTACTTAAGGTCATGCTTTTCAGGGAAATCTTTTTGCTCGGCCTCTTCAGGCTGATTCCCTGAATGGAGGGTTTCTCCCCACTCATGGCTTGTTCAACAGAAAGTGTAGCAGCAAGTGAACTATGGGTAGTAGCGGGATTCACGGCAATAACAAAGGGATTGACAAAGAAAAAACCTTCTCCCTTTAATGTCCCGTAATATTTGCCGAAAAGGGTAAGTACCAGCGCTTCATTAGGTTGCAGCACTTTCAGCCCGATAAAGAGGAGAGGCCCGATCAAAGACAGATAGAGAAGGCTGAGAATAAACAGGCTCAGCCAACGTCCCAGGGCAGCGCCTTCATCGGCCAAAAGAATAGCGTAAATTAACCCCCCGATTGCTCCGAGCATCAGGATGATGTTCAGGACCAGCATCATCATCCCGCTGACGGAATTTGCCTTGATTTCTTCATAGTGCATTTCTCTTTCGCTTAAGCCGGGTGATGTGGACATTTTGTTGCCTCCTTATAATATTTATAATATTATTTTGCTATCATATAAATATCATATCAGGGGTAACTTGTCAAGCCATACATGATAATATCAGGTCACCTGGTAATAATTACGCTACAATATTTTTACCTTTATATTTTCTTAATTTCATCCACCATTTGTAAGATTCTCATACCCCCTGAAAAATAAAAAATCAATGCTCTGAAAAACTCAAAAAGCATTGATAATACTAAATTTTTTAGTGGCGGAGAGAGAGGGATTCGAACCCTCGACACAGGTTAACCCCATGTACTCGCTTTCCAGGCGAGCGCCTTCGACCAACTCAGCCATCTCTCCCTGATAACAAACTCAGAAAAAATTCGTTTGCTCAAACACAAATAGTATTATAATCTCAACTTAAGCTAATGTCAATGAAAGAGCCGTTAAATTTCCTCTGATTGTCTGAGGAATAAGCAAATGCTATAATGTCTTCCGGAAGTGTAATAAATTCCACTGTCTGTGGACAAAATCAAATCTGCTTTTTAATAACGGAGGGGAAGGCGATAATAATGCTTGTAGTGCAAAAATACGGGGGCAGTTCAGTGGCCGGTCCGGAGCGGATGCGGGCTGTTGCTCAGCGTATAGCCCAGGTTCATGACCAGGGCCACAGTATCGTGGTGGCAGTTTCTGCCATGGGCGATACTACCGACGATCTGATAAAACTGGTTACAGCAATAAATGATAAACCTGATGAGAGGGAAATGGATGTCCTCTTGTCCACAGGTGAACAGATCTCCATCTCCCTTTTAGCCCTGACCCTGAAAGGAGCTGCCAAGCCGGTTATTTCCTTAACTGGTGCTCAGGCCGGCATTTTAACCGACAGTACGCATACCAAGGCCAAAATCCTGGAAATCAACACTCGCCGCCTGGAGCAAGAGCTGCAGCTGGGTAAAATAGTGATCGTCGCTGGTTTTCAGGGCATAGACCGGCTGAACGATATCACAACCCTGGGCAGAGGCGGTTCCGATACTACCGCCGTCGCTCTGGCTGCTGCCCTGAAAGCAGACATGTGCGAAATATATACCGATGTCGACGGGATCTATACCACAGATCCGCGCCTGGTCCCGGATGCCCGCAAACTTAAGGAGATATCTTACGAGGAAATGCTGGAATTAGCCAGTCTGGGAGCAGCCGTACTCCACCCCCGTTCGGTAGAACTGGCTATGAGATACAAGATTCCCTTGGTGGTTCGCTCCAGTTTCAACCAGAATCCCGGTACTACAGTGAAGGAGGTAGATCAGGTGGAAAGATCCCAGGCAGTTACAGGAGTAGCTTATGACCTCAATGTGGCCAAGATCGGTATTTTCAATGTATGGGACAAACCAGGCATAGCCTACAAGCTCTTCAAAACCCTCTCCGATCAAAATGTCAACGTAGATATGATTATCCAAAGCTCCATGCACAATGAAGTGAATGATATTTCTTTTACCTGTGCCCAGGCCGACCTGAAAAAGGCCTTAAATATCATCGAGACACTTCTCCCGGAATTAGGAGCCGATGGTTTTACCAGTGACGCTGATGTAGCCAAAGTATCTATTGTCGGGGCAGGAATGCTGAGCAATCCCGGGGTCGCCGCCCTAATGTTTGAGGCTCTGTGTGAAGCAGGAGTAAACCTGGAAATGATCAGTACTTCAGAAATAAAGATCTCCTGTATAATCAGGGCTGAAAAGGTCCAGCAAGCTGTTGCGGCCCTGCATAAGAAGTTTAACCTGTCCTCAGAAGATTAGGTTGAAACTCGAAGACCTGGTTTAAAGTTCGTGGATAAATAACCCGCTTCTCAGTTTAGGCTCAAACCAGGTCGATTTGGGAGGCATCACTTTCTCAGCATCAGCAATAGCCATTAAATCGTCAATAGTGGTCGGATACATGGCAAAAGCCACCTTCATCCCTTCCTGGACCCTGCGCTCCAGTTCCTGCAGGCCTCTGATTCCGCCCACGAAATCAATTCTCTTATCGGTGCGGGGGTCTTCGATACCCAGAACAGGCTTGAGCAGATTATTTTGCATGATCGAGACATCCAGGCGATCAACCGGATCCTGGGGATCATAAGTTCCTTCTTTGGCAGTCAGCTTATACCATTTGCCGTCAAGATACATGCCGAAAGTATGCTTTTGTTCCGGTTTGAGCTGGCTGCCGCCACTCACTTCATGAATCAGGAATTTTTCCAGCACTTTGTTCATAAACTCTGCTTCGGAGTTGCCATTTAAATCTTTGACCACTCGGTTGTAATCCATGATATAGAGCTGTTCATCCGGGAAAAGGACGGAGAGGAAAAAGTTAAACTCTTCAGTTCCCTTATAATCAGGGTATTGTTCTCTTCTCTTTAAACCAACTTTCACAGCCGAGGCCGAGCGATGGTGGCCATCGGCAATATATAAATACTCAACCCCGGCAAATGCCGCAGTCAGTTTATTTATTAAAAGCGCATCATCGATCACCCAAATGGTATGGCCTATTTTGTCTTCCGAAACAAAATCATAGACCGGCTGATGATTTTCCAGCCAGGAATTGATCATCTCATTGATTTCTTTGCTGGCCCTGTAAGTCAAAAAGATCGGTCCTGTATTGGCATTGCAGTAATCCACGTGGTTGATTCTGTCCTGTTCCTTATCAGCTCTCGTATATTCATGCTTTTTGATTATATTGTTGAGATAATCATCGATAGAAGTACAACCCACAAGGCCGATCTGGACCCTGCCGTTCATGACCTGTTTATAAATATAGAGTGAATCCCGGGTATCCCTGATCAGAACACCTTCCGCCATCATCTGCTGCAGATTGTCCCGGGCTTTCTCATAGACACTGAGGCTGTAAAGATCTGTTGCTGGATCAAGGTCAATTTCCGCCTTGTCCACATGGAGAAAAGAGTAGGGATTTCCTTTGACAAGCTCCCGGGCCTCAGCGCTGTTCATCACATCATAGGGAAGAGCCGCAACTTTGTCAGCCAGTTCCGGAGCCGGCCTCACTGCTTTGAAAGGTTTTAAAATTGCCATCAAGATCTCTCCTGTCCAATAATATTTTCCAAAAAGTATAAAAGGAACTTAACATCTATTTCGCTAAGCCCCTCGGGTGTTATGCAACGGCAATGATTATTATCGTAATCCCAACATTTTGTCTTCTGCTCAGCTTCATGAACCTGAATTATATAAGATTATCAGAAAAGCAGGCCGTTTTAAGCCCAAACTCGAATAGCAAGACAATATCTTCTATTTCGACATATTTCCCCCATTGTTTCTTCTGTCAAGAAGAAATATAATTAACTGGTAATCTTGTTCGGCTTTTTTAACTTTTTCACGATTCCCTTAACTCAGCCGCCTTTAGGGGCGGTTTTTTTTATGGCCAAGCTGATACAATTTCCGCTTTTATCTACTCCCCGATAAGCGTATTAACTGCCTCCTGCAACGTTTCTTTGTCGATCGAACCTCGATAGACTTTAACAATATTCCTGTCACGAGCAATCAGAAAAGTAGTCGGTATGGATGAAATATCATAAGCCGCCGCAGCTTGCTGCTTCTTATCAAAATAGACGGGAAAATCATAACCCTGCTTTTCCACATATTTCTGGCCTATAGCCTGGGTCTCCCTCTGGCCGTCAGTCAGATCCACCATCATAAATACTACTTCGTCCTTTACAGTGGAGTAAACTTCATTAAAATGCGGCATCTCACTCCGGCAAGGAGGACACCAGGATGCCCAGAAATTCAGTACTACCAGCTTTCCGGTAAAATCAGACAATTTAACCGCATTCCCCTGCGAATCATAAACGCTGAAATCCGGTGCCGGATTGTTTCCTGTCTGCTGAATTGTATCCTCCGGTTTGTATTTTTCCGATAAGGCCGTATAGGCATAGCCTGCTGCCAAAAGAACTACTGCCAATATTACAATGCCTGCCAAGGCTTTTCTTTTATTGTCCAAAGATTTTCCTCCTTTGTGTTTTCCGGAGCTAGGAGTCAAAATGTGAGCAGGGACAGAAAATAGCCTATAAGTCCTGTCGCTATCATAATACCGACCAGGACGAGCAGTAAACCTGAGAATAAATTAATAACCCTGTAATTTTTCTTAATAAGACTAAAAGCATTTTTTAAACGCTCCAGCAGAAGAGCACTCGCCACAAAGGGAATCCCCAGTCCGAGTGAAAAACTTAAAAGCAGAAAAATTCCTTTCAGACTTTCTGCGCGGGAAGCTGCCAGCATCAATGCAGACCCTAAAAACGCCCCCACACAGGGTGTCCAACCTACAGAAAAAACAACACCAAACAGCAGTGATGCTAAAAAACCTGTATTACCCGTCTTCAGATTTAACTGCCTGGTGTCGTTAATGAAGGGCACTCTTAGGACACCTATAAAATTGAGACCAAAGAGAATCACAATAAAACCCAAGATAATATTTACTATTGTACCATATTCTATTAAAAATCCGCCAAGAGCTCCCGCAAACGCTCCTAGCAGAACAAACACCAGAGTAAACCCCAACACAAATCCCACAGCATTCGTAAAAGTCTCTTTCCTGGTATTTTTACTATTTTGCCCCGCAAAAAACGAAATGTATATCGGCAGCATGGGCAGCAGACAGGGGGAGATAAAAGTGATGATCCCTTCGAAAAATGTTATCAGGTAATCCATAGTATCATCCTCGCAGTATCAAAGGAAGGCAAAATCCATTCTCTCACTGCCTAAATATGCTCAGCAATATAGTGAATTAATTTTTCAGTGTCCTCCCAGCCAAGACAAGCATCTGTTATTGATTTCCCATAAATATTTTCACCAATTTCTTGCTTGCCTTCCAAGAGATAGCTTTCGATCATTAAACCTTTTACCATTTTAGCAAGAAGCGGATCATGTTTTCTGCTATTCAAAACTTCTTTTGCTATTCTGGGCTGTTCATAAAAGCGTTTCATTGAGTTGGCATGACTTGTATCTATTATAATAGCCGCATTTTTTAGTTCTTGGGCCTCATATTCTTTAGCGATATTAATTAAATCTTCATAATGATAATTAGGAATATTTCTGCCATATGCATCAACTGCGCCTCTTAAAACAGCGTGCGTATACGGATTGCCTGTGGTTTTTACTTCCCAGCCATTGTAGATATAGGTATGACTGCTTTGGGCCGCTATAATGGAATTTATCATGACAGACAAGTCACCGCTCGTAGGATTTTTCATACCTACAGGTGTATCGACCCCGCTCACAGTCAGTCTATGATATTGGTTTTCGACCGAACGAGCCCCAATGGCATTATATCCCAAAACATCAGCCAGATAAGTATAGTTATCCGGGTATAACATTTCATCTGCTGCAGGCATATGAAATTCGCTTAAGGCCCTGATATGCAATTTCCTGATAGCTATTATACCCTCGTATAAATTCGGTTTTTTTTCCGGATCTGGCTGGTGCATCATCCCTTTATAGCCCGCGCCTGTAGTGCGTGGTTTATTGGTGTAGATTCTGGGAATGATGATGATTGTTTCTTTTACCTCTTCCTGAACAGCTGCCAGTTTTTCAAGATATTCACAGACAGAATCTTCATGGTCAGCAGAACAAGGACCTATGATAAGAAGAAACCTGTCATCAGTATTTTCAAAAACTTTTCTGATCTCGCTGTCTTTCTGCACTTTGATATCCTTAACGTGACTTGGCAAAGGTATTTGCTCTAAAATCTCTTCAGCGGTGGGTATTCTTTGGATAAATTCCATGCCCATATTATCTTCCCCCTAAATTATTACAAAATCAGCTGAAGTTTAACTTCAGCAACTTCGAATTATATTGTTTCTGCTACAACTATTTAATTGTACTTATGCTAGTATTTTATCACTTCTTCTTATCAAGAGCGAAATTTTTTCAAAGAAAAGGTCATATTTTGTCAATTTCAGCTACAAAGAAGGGATAATAAATAATCAAATCCTCGCCTATGAACACAGCAGTGCGCACAGTCCACAAAAAAAAACACCTGCCATCGTTACAGCAGATGCAGCAGGTTTCTTCAGCAAATTTCGTCAGTGTTTATAAACAGAACTATTTGGGCTCGTTCGCTGGCTCTATTGCAGAAGATATTGGAGCAATAGCTTTCTTATCAGCGATCTTTTTCTTTTTCTTTTTTTCCTTGTTTTTAGGACTTTTATCTCCCATGGTAACTACCTCCAATCACTCGTTACTACAAGTATACTCTCATACTGACATTACTGCCATTAGTAGAATTGGCTAAAAATGGTCGTTGACTGCTTCAGAGGCATTCTAATAGTCCCTTGCGGAACTCTACCCCACTTTTACTGGCTGGAGAAGCATATCCCAACCGTATAAGCCAGTGTTTCAAATACTCACCGTTTATTTAGTAGTCTTATTATCGTCTCGCTCGGAGATAACCTTTAATGACATTGTTTATGTAATGATGAAATTAGCATGGCTTAAGGGCATGACAAGTCATAAAATCGAAATAATTCGATAAGAGAAGGAATGTCTTAAAGCAGTGTCGAAAATTCTAAATGATAATATAGTTCATTATTATGTGGCTCATTTATAAATATGTGACAAGCGCATAAATATCACAAAATGCTTAAAAATTCTGTTTTACATCACGCCTTGCCACAGAAAGGCTGTGGATTGATTTTATCGTATTGGCTTAGAAAAATCATTGCATACCTGTGCAGAATCAGCATAGTCAGTTCAGCCCTCTTTTGCGAAGGGTATCAAGGCTTAAAAGTGAACAAACCTGCTCGTCTTAAGGGGACGGAAACCTTACCAACTCATTGTTCAGCCTAATCTCATCCAACGCAAGTATGAACAAATTGGTAAATTGTTTTTTTACAGGTATAGGAAAATTTTCTTTAATAACAAATAAGGAGGATTTGCAATGAACCAAAACGAATGCCAGTTCCCTTCTCTGAAAAGTATAGCTGAGGGAGATGTCAAAATGCCGATAAAACCAATTATCAAACGCCGCCTGAGATTCTACGTTAAGAGTCACTTGAGCCCACATCAAGTTCAGACCCTCAAGAGGTATGTCAATGACGTACGTACTATCTTATTCAGTCCGAAAAGCAAAAACAGTTCTTCTGCTATGCCGATCACATACGTTCCAACGGAACCTCTAATGGCAGGAGACCTGGTTCGCGTGCGATCTCTGGAAGAAATCATGGCAACTCTTGACAGTAGTGGTAAGACGAAGGGGTGTTTTTTTATGGGTACAATGAAGCCCTACTGTGGTTCAGAACAACGGGTGCTGAAGACAATGGAACGATTTTTTGACGAACGGGACATGAAGGCAAAAAAATGTAAAGGCATGGTTCTGCTTGAAGGAGTGATGTGCGATGGAAACACATTTACTGGTCGTTGTGACCGATGCTGCTTTATGTTTTGGCGGGAAGAATGGCTTGAAAAAATAGAATAACTAATTGCTCAATCATTTTCATAGCTTATTTTTCTGAATTTTCATTAATGAACAATAAAAAACGCCGCAAACCCTTGCGGCGCCTGGATTTCTTATGGAGCGGAAGACGGGATTCGAAAGCTGGAGTTCGGGGCATTGACCCGAACCCCAGCTTTCGCCAAGGCCTTAATCTACATCAATCCAGTTTTGCTATTAAATCGTCCTCCGCCTCCGGTTCCAACATAACTAAAAAGGCAATTGAGTTGTACGAACTGCAATCCAAGTGCCATAAAACCCTGTCGTAAAGGATTGAAAAGTTCCTGTCATGCCATTCGAATCAATTGTACCTTTAAATTCTCCGCAATATCCACTTGGTCTTTCATAATATAAATATAGAGAATCTCCTGATACGAATCCAATAACAGGACCTCCCCATTCAGTTCCGTTGTAATAGTATCCTGAAACATTACCATTTTCATCTTGTACTAAATCATTAAATGCAGCATCAGGCGTAGTAACACCATTAAAATACAACCACCAATCTCCGGAGATGTCCCAGTTAGTCAGTGCCAGCACAGTCACAGTACATGTGTCGGTATAGCGTCCATCAATAGTAGTTACAGTAATGGTTACTTCTCCTTGTTTAACTGCAGTAACAGTTCCATCTGATGTAACAGTAACAATTTTTTTATTGCTTGACTTCCAAATAAGGTTTTGATTTGTAGCGTCTCCAGGATAAATAGTTGCCTCCAGTACTCTTGAGTCAGTCACTCTTAAAGTAACTTCTTCAAGATCCAAAGTTACGCTTTGCACTTTCGTATTATCTGGTTTTCCGGGTGCTCCTCCTTTAGATGCATATGCAACCGTAAATGACGAAAGTACTACTAATACTGAAAGAATTGCAATTATTAACTTTTTCATGGCAACCTCCTCTCAGTCTTCAAATAATAAACCGACCCCTATAAAGGCCGGTTACGCTATCGGCTCGGTAGAGGAAAAGCGTCCAGATAATTCCTCAACGTCATTGCCCCTCTATGGATTCAATATACCACAGAACCGTTATATTTTCAATCGCAACAGCCAATCCCCCGCACCTTGAACATCGACCAACAGCTTTCCAACTCATACCTGAGACTTAAAACTCATACAAAATCATCCCAACTCGTTACTGAGATAAATTTATGTACGCTCTATCAATAAAAATCTGTCCATTTTCAGAAATCTGTCTAAAATCTGTCCAAACTCATTTTTGACAAAATAATAAAGGGCCGAAACCCTTTATTTAAGCGGTATTTTTAAGGATAAAATTGGAGCGGAAGACGGGATTCGAAGCAGTTTCAAGCATTTATATACAATTGTATGATTCCAATTTTACTTACGTATAAGCCGATTTTTTTAAAAGCCAATCTTCTTAAGTTGGCTTTATTTTTATTGTTTAGGACAGATTGATGGCTAAAAATCTGGCTAAGGCAGAAGGAAAAATACCATTAGGGGGTAGGGGTAAAAATTTCTTAAAACAGAAAACAGACAGATAAGGTGAGGGGCATGTGAAACACTACATTATTGTTAAATTATTATATGAAATAGTAATTTCTATGTATTGACAATTGCTATGATACCATGTACACTATAACTATGAAATAGTCATTTCTGTGTTATCCGTGGATTGGAGGTGATAAAAGTGACTAAAATAGAGCTTCTAAGTATTATCAAGGATTGGGGTATTGATGTAACCCCGCGGACAATTCAAAACTATGCACAGGCTGGCCTTATTACAGTCAAAGAAAAGGGCGGCGGCGCAGGTATTCAAACTGAGTATGAGGACTATGCTGTCATTGAATTTTTGATTGCGTATAATTTGATGAACAACAACCGGTTTAACATGAAAATTACTCCTGAAGAAGTTGCGAAAGCAAAAGAAATCTTTAGTTATATTTTCGAACACGTAGCAGAACTAAAAAACAGAAACCTTGTAGAAAAGGATTCCTTCCTTTCTGAGAGACTGAACATAAAGCCTAAAGATTGTTTAGTAGCACAAGAGTATTTGTCCTTATATGGCGAATTTATTGGCGACAAGAAATTTTCAACGATTGCAAAATATTTAACTCAATTTTATGTAAAGGTTCGCTGGGAGGCTGAGCAGTAATGGTACAGGCCGTTAAATTTGATAACAAAATACTTTTTGAGATCGAAACTATCGACGGTGTTAAATACTTAAAGAAACAAGATAAGATTGCCAGCCGAAGGGCCGGAAAACCTGTCTTTGCACGAATACCACTTGCTGAGATCCTTCAAAGTGACAAAGAAACAATCCATATTAAATAAATAAAAGCGCTCCAAGCGAACAGCACGTTCCAGGCGGGCCCAATGATACCAGAATAATACTGGTTGAATTGGGCCTCTTTATATTTATAGGAGGATGAAAAAATGATGAATGCAAAAACCAGATTACTCCCACATGAAGCGGCTAAGTTTCTTGGCTGCAAATATGACAAACTGCTGCAAATGGTCCGGCTGGGCCAGATACCTCATTATCGTATTGGCCGCCGGGTCCTGTTTACCAGGGAAACATTATCCGAATGGATCGAAAATCAAGAACAGAGGTCAACTAATGGGTAGCGCAACTCTGCAGCAAAGGCAGGACATATTTGAACTTATCCGGGGAATCCCCTTAATAAATATAATAGAGAGATATTCCCCCAATAAGGTCATTTATAAGGCCGGTAAGCCCTGGATGGTGTGTCCATTTCATGCTGAGGATACAGCTTCACTCTCCTTAAAGGGGAATAAATGGCATTGTTTTGGATGTCAGGCCGGTGGCGATGCGACTGATTTTGTCTCAAAGCTTTTCAATCTGAAACCGATTGAGGCGGCCCGGATGATTGCAAATGATTTCGGCTTTAGTAACGAGACAGACAAACCATTAACACAGCAGCAGCGGCAGGCGATCCAGCAGCGGCAGAACCGGCAACAATTAGAGAAGTTTTGGCGGCATAAGGTTGATATGATAGCCGGAAATCTTGCAGAAGTTCGAAGGGTGTTATGGTTGAACCTGGACAAGCTGCCAAACCTTGAGGCCAAAGCATTTACTGTGGAATTAATGGATCAGACCCTGGATATATTAGAGCAAGGAACACTTGAAAAACAAATTGAGCTTATCCAAAGTGGCTCCCTCGAAAGGTGGCTATAAAATGAAAAATGAAATACTGGCGCTTGTAAAAGAGGAACGTGAAAAAGAACAGCAGCAGGCTGATAAACACGGCCAGGAGCTTATAGAAAAATATACAAAAAAGCTGACTGTTCTCACGGCTCACGAACTAATATTAGCCGAGATCCCCCCTAGAGAGGAAATCCTCTCTCCTTGGATGCTGACTCAAAGCTTGAGTATGATTCACGCTTGGAGGGGAACAGGAAAAACTCATCTGTCATTAGGCATAAGCTATGCAGTAGCAAGCGGAGGCACATTTTTAAACTGGACCGCAGCAAAACCGCGGGGAGTGCTTTTCATAGATGGAGAAATGCCAGCAGTTGCCCTTCAAGAACGTTTAAATGCAATAGGAAAATCAGCCGAATCAGAACTGCTTTACCCTGAATATTTGAGATTTCTAACACCAGATTTTAATAAAGACGGTATGCCGGATCTAGGGACAATCGAGGGGCAGGATGAAATAGACAGCTTGATCCTGCCAAGTACAGAGTTATTAGTATTAGACAACCTCTCCTGCCTTATTCGTTCTGGCCGTGAAAACGAATCAGAAAGCTGGCAGGTAGTCCAGGAGTGGGCACTGAGACATAGAGCAGCAGGCCGAAGCGTTTTATTTATACATCATAGTGGCAAGGGTGGACAACAGCGGGGAACATCGAAAAAAGAAGATTTACTGGATTGCGTGATCTCCTTAAAGAGGCCAGCTGACTACTTACCAAACCAAGGCGCGCGATTCGAACTGACGTTTGAAAAAGCCCGGCATCTGTACGGTCAAAGCGCGGATTCACAGGACTGCCAACTTACCACAGACAACGAAGGCCAACAAGCCTGGACGATCAAGCCGGTAGCTGCTTCTAATTACGATAAAGTATGTGAACTCAGTAATGAAGGCTTAAGCGCTAAAGATATTTGTGAGGAATTGAATATTAATAAAAGCACAGTATCACGCTATTTAAAGAGGGGCAAAAATGAGGGATCAATTAACACAAAAACTAAGGGCAAAAATGAATAGTTGCAAGTTGCATAATATTTGTGCTATACCCAGGAAACTTGCAACTTTTATGCAACAAGGAGTGCAACTAGTATGCAACCAATAAGCCTAAAAGCCTTGATACAGGCCAAAAATGAATGCAACAAGCAATGCAACCAAAAGGAAAAAGTACCTGATTTTTATGCAACTACCTATGCAACTCAGGAAAAAGCCGTGCAACTTTCTGTGCAACAACCTACAGGGGAAACAGAACTGAAATTAAAATATAATATCCTTCTCAAAAGAGAAAAAGCCGGGGAGATATGGATGGATGATCCTAAAAGAACAGATGAAGAATATCAAAAGCGGCTGCCATTATTCAATCAAATATTAGCTGACCTTAATGGAATTATTGACACTATAGGCCCGGATAACTGCACAGCAGCAGAGCGGATGAATGGTTTTGACATTATACCCTTATTAGGGGAAGAAGTTTCAATTGAAGAGCTGCCGGAAGAATGGTGTAAGAAATAGGAGGAAAGAAAATGGAAAAAATCAATGGATTTATTCAAACAGTTCTATATAAGGGTGGATATGGATTTGTTCAACCACTAGACGATGACAAGGGAATATTCTTTTATCGAAAAGCTGTACTCAAGCCAACTTTTGAAGAACTCAAAGAAGGTATGCAAGTAACATTCATAATCGTAAATACACCACGAGGCCGAAAAGCAATCGGTATCGCGGAAATAAAAAACTGAATAACGAAAGATCCTTTCCCCATTGTAAGCAGTATTCCAGGCGGGGTACTGGCAAGCTCCGGGGGTGCATAGCAAGACACAAAGCAGGCGCAATGTCTGAAGGATTGGTCCAGGTGGATCAGGCCGCGCAGCAACAAAGAAGTTTATATAGATAATTGTAGTCACAAAAAACAAACTCAAAACTCGAAATTGAAAGGATGATATTTTAACATGACTAATATAAACGAATTAATGACCAAAAGAGAAAAGTATATTGATACCGCAATGAATATTTATGCCAAACACGCTGATAAAGATGGTAATTTTGCCGATTCAAAGCAAGAAGCTGATTTTATTGGATTACTGCTTAAATGTAACGATATTGCCCAGGGTATCAAAGCAGCTGATCCCAAAGGTGATTACAGTTATATTGTAGATCGCATAACCGGACCAGAGGGCCTTTATGTAGCAGCAGAAGAACGTAACCGGCCAGTAAACACTCCAATCTATACCACAATGCCAGGACAAAGCAGCCAAAGCAAGAGCAAGGGCGGGGTTTGCCTGACAGCCGAACAAAAGAAATTCTCTAATATGTTCCCAGGCAGCCGTAACAATGGCGGCTTTAAAAACTTCAATAATTTTCTGGCAGTGGTCCATTCTGGCCGATATGATGAACGGCTGGGCGGCATATCCAATGCCATGACCGAAGGAGTGCCTTCTCAGGGTGGTTTTGCAGTGCCAGAAGAATTTGCAGCCATGCTGCTGGATAATTCCATAGAATCCGAAATTGTAAGGCCAAGGGCCCAAGTATGGCCGATGCTGACAGACGTGAGAAAGATTCCTGCCTGGGATGGCAAGAATCACAGCTCTAATCTCTTTGGAGGCCTTGCAGGTACTTGGCTGGGCGAGGGCGCAACAGCAACCAGACAGGATGCAAAGCTACGCTTAATGCAACTCACAGCCCATAAGTTGGCGATCTTCAGCCAGGCATCAAATGAATTGCTGCAAGATGGAACCGACTTTGAAAACCAACTTGGTCAGGCTATGATTAAAGCCCTTGGCTGGAGCATGGATTACTACTTCCTGCAAGGAAATGGGTCAGGACAGCCGCTTGGTCTGATTAACGATCCGGCCTTAATTACTGTTGCTGCTGAAGCTGGACAAGTAGCGGACACTGTCTGCTATGAAAATCTTGTCAAATGTTTTGCAAGGCTGGCTCCGCAATGTATTAATAACAGTGTTTGGCTTGCCAATCCGACAACTATTCCGGGCCTGTTGCAGTTGACTGTAAACGTAGGCACAGCCGGTTCTTATGTCCCGGTAATGACTGAGAGTGACGGCAGCTTTAAGGTCCTGACAAGGCCGGTTATTTTTACAGAGAAGCTCCCGGCGCTTGGCTCAAAAGGTGATATTGTGCTGGCAGATCTTAGCCAGTATGCCATTGGATTAAGAAAAGAAGTCAGCTTGGACAAGAGCAATGTACCGGGATGGTTGGAGGATTCTGCTGACTATCGGACAATAGTCCGGGTTGATGGACAGGGAACTTGGGATGGCCCCATTACTCCAAGAAATGGCGATACCTTAAGCTGGTGTGTGGCAATAGCCGAAAGATAATAATCGCTTATTACTGAGAGTGTTTTGGCTTTCGCTCTTGGTATAAGATATAGTGTTTTCCTCCTTATAGGCTCCAGGGTTCAACGGCCTTGGGGCCTTCTAATTAAAAATTATGCAGAGGTGAATGAATTGGTACAAAGACCGATGAAACCATGTGGATGGCCCGGCTGCCCCAATCTGGTACGAGGGCAAAGATACTGCGAGGAACACGCTAAGCAGAAGCAAAAGAACCAGGACGAGCGAAGGGGCAGCTTCAGGCAGAGGGGCTATACATCTAATTGGGATAAAGTCAGGAAGATTAAACTGTCAAGAGATCCACTGTGTGAACGCTGCGAAAGCAAAGGTAAGGTTACAGCGGCAACACTGGTCCACCACAGACAGTCACTGAGCAAAGGCGGATCACTGGCTGATATGGATAACTTAATGTCATGTTGTATTAAGTGTCATGATGAGATACACAGAGAGCAAGGAGATAAATGGTAATAATAGGATGAGGGAGGGGCATCGCAATCTCCATGGTCGTCGGCCCCAGTGCCGTGCTGCCAATCACGTATATTTAAAAGTTGACCCAGCCATATCAGTTGAACCCCCAGGGGGTATACAGACAAAGGAAGTGACAAAATGACAAGAATATTAGTTCCAAAACACTTATCCAAAGAAATGCAGAAATTCTATAAAAGTGTTATGCAAGACTTTTCCTTAGAGGCACATCATATTCTTATCCTGGTAAAATCTTGCGAGTGCTTTGACAGGGCAGAACAAGCCCGGCTGCAGGTAGCAGAGGAAGGCTTGACTTTAATTGATAGATATGGCAGTCCGAAGCAGCATCCTTGTTGCAAAATTGAACTGGACAGCAAGAACGCTGCCCGGCTGCTACTCAGGGAGCTGGGCCTTGATCTGGAGCCAGCAGAAGCAGGACGCGGGCCCAGGCTTTATTAAAGGGGGAATAACAATGACAAGAAAACCGATCAGATCAAAACGCAAAGGAAACATAGTCAATATTGACGATCCAATTCTTTTATTGCTTGAGATTAACAGTTTAATCCAATATCCCAATCGAGAGGCAAGCGAAACTGAAATACAATTACTTGCTGAACAAGGGTTTTCAATAGATTTCTTCCGGGAACATTATGAGGACTTCAAGGCGGCATATATCCGGGAAGGTGGTAAATTTTGAGTAAGAAACCAATCAGATCAAAGCGCCGGCATGACTACACCGATCCCAGCGCTATGGAAAAACTGTTATTATTCTCAGCCTGTGGGAATTATCTTGAACGCGGCATACCTTTAAAGAAGAACAATATTGATATGCTGCTTGCTCTGGGAAAAACACCGATGAAATACAAACTAGAACAATCAGCAATATACGAGGCAGAGAATATTAAACGCTTGCAGCGCTTTGTTGAGGAAGCAACCGAGATGTACCAGGATCATCCTTCCGATCATACCAGGGAACAGCTTGTTAAGTGTTTAGGCTGGGCAAATATGGACATTCAGAAATATTTTAATGATAACTTTGAGAAGTTCCGTCCTATTGACTTTGAAGAGTACAGGCAACGCAAAACAGCGCCTCCAGAATCGATTCTAAGCCGTTAGGATGGGGCAGGTAGTATGATTGCTTATAGGTGGGTATGTAGCGTTTCGCTACATACCTACCGCCCATAAAGACAAAACAAAAAAGAGCCCGAGGGCTCACTGTATGTATTTTACCAACATATCTTCAATTGCTTTTTCAACTAATTTAGCTTGAGGAATCATCGTTTCTTCAGATACTTTTTTTAACTTCTCAATTAATTCTTCCGGCAAACTAAATGTTATATTTTTTCTCAATTTGATTCAATCCCCCTTTATATATAATAATACTTGCAAAGTATTGTAATTGCAATATTATTTGTATATTAACATATTGTATTATGTTGTATTCTATTGTATACTATTGTTAGTTTATTGATATAATTAAGAAGGAGGAAGAAAGATGGAACTAACTTTAAGATCTGTTCGCGTATGTCATGGCTACACTGTTGAGGAAGTCGCAGAACATTGCGGAGTAACAGCTGAGGAAATGGAAGGTTATGAGAAGGGCACTTATGAGAATGGGGATATACTTATTGGTACAATAAGGAGGCTGCGGGCATTATATGGTATTCCGGTTGATTTGTTTCTCCACATAGAAACAGAAGCCGAACTTATCGAATATAACAGGTTACTTGCTGCTGAGGAAAGGGCAAAGAAGGCTACAGCTTAATGCAGGTTAAATGAAACAAAGGGAGAGCAGTAAACCTGCTTTCCCTGCTCCTAAGGGGGGTGGCTTTATGGAAGTTAAGCTCGAAGTCATATATCTGAAGTGTAGCATCTTCAGTGAGCCCGAAAAGGTCACGCAATTAATGAGCCAGAAAGAACTGACCAGGTTATTAGTCGAAAATGGCATGATCTGCCTGTTATCAGTCCGGCAGAGAGTAATAGGGGGAAAACAATGGCAGGCAATATTACCATGATAAAAGAGGGCAGTTATAGGCTAAGGTATAGAGATTTTTCAAGGAATGTTGAAGCCGGGAGTGACCGCGAAGCAGAGAGGCTTCTTGCAAAATTTATTACAGAGATTGATAGCGGCGATTTTTCGCAACCGTCAAAAGTCACCTTTAATGAATTCGTTAAGCGGTGGCTCAGGGATTATTCTGAAGTAGAGCTGGCACCAAAAACAATAGTCTGGTATAAGCAATTACTTGAAGCCAGAATATTGCCGGTTTTCGGTGACAAGAAGTTGGATAAGATCAAGCCGGTAGATCTGATAGCATTTTATAGCAGCCTGAGGACAAAACATAAATATTTCAAGTTATATGGAGACGGGAAACGCGAGGAACTGACCTCTCAGGGCTTATCAGATAAAACAATTCATCATCATCACGGTATTATATGCGCGATCTTCGAGAAGGCTATTAAATGGCAGATCCTTAAAGGTATTAATCCGGCTCACCATGTAGACGCTCCCAAAGTTGAGCGGAAGAAGGCGAACTGCTACGATCTGGATCAGACAACTGCTATGCTCAAGGCTTTAGAAAAAGAAGAGCTTAAGCACAGGATTGCAATCATGCTGGCATTAACTACAGGGGCCCGCCTGGGTGAGATCATGGGCCTGGAGTGGCAGGACATTGACACACAAGCTAAGACATTGGAGATCAGGCAGGCGAGCCAGTATCTGCCCGGTAAAGGGGTTTTCCTGAAGGATCCTAAGACTGAGACAAGCAAACGTAAAATGAGCGTACACAGTAGCCTTCTGAGCCTCCTGGAGGCATACAAAGCGGATCAGCAGGAGAAAGGTTTTCTCTGTGCAGATAATAACCGGCTGTTTGTTACCTGGGACGGTAAACCGATGCACCCGGGATCTATGTCTAAATGGTTTCCTAAGTTCTTGACTAGGAACAAGCTGCCGCGTCTGAAATTCCATGAGCTGAGACATACAAACGCGACTTTCTTAATATCCCAGGGTATAGACGTTCAGACAGTAGCAGGCAGGCTGGGACATTCAACCTCAGTAACAACACAGAATATATATTCTCATTATTTGCAAAGCAAGGACCAGCAGGTGTCAGACTTGATGGAGGAAATGTTCTCTCAGGGTAAAACAAAAAAGGATATGAAATAAACTCATACCCTTCATATATATGGCTATTTTAAAAAATCTGTCCAAAATCTGTCCAAAACTATTATGATAAAATAAAAACAAGGCCAAGAGCCTTGATTTTACTGGTATTTTATTGTTCTTTAGATGGTCGGGGCGACAGGATTCGAACCTGCGGCCTCTTAGTCCCGAACCAAGCGCGCTACCAAACTGCGCTACGCCCCGCAACATTAGAACGAATATTATAATAACAAACTGAGAAAATTCTGTCAAGATGCCAGTGCTGTCCATTGCTTGCTGGAAAATAGCTTTAATTTTATGTTTAGGGCAACGAATCCTGATGCGGATGGTTGCAGACGGAATAATTACTTGCACTATTTAATAATAACTGCAATTATATTTGTGATTAAAAGTACATAAAATGTGATTAAAAGTACATAAAATGTGATTAAAAGTACATAAAATGTGATTAAAAGCGCATAAATATTATTATTGCTTTTTGAAAATCATAATGGTAATCTGTAATAGATATGAATTATAAATAATTAGAACTAAAATTCACAAAGATAGAATAATAATTTAAAAACAGGAGTGTTCAGGCTGATTCCTGTCGCAAAGTTTTTCGGACCTCTTGAATATGCAGAATCTGTTTTTAGGGAAAACAATATAATGAGAAAAGGTGGTATAACTAATGAAACATCGTATTCAGAAGAAAATGTATCATGTTGAAATACTTCCACCAAAACAGGACACTGAAAAGTTGGAAGCTGATCTGGAACTTTTTGCTGAAAAATACAATAGAGTAATGGAAAGTGTTTATTGTGCCAGCATCACAGATAACGCAATGGGTAATCTGGCTTTTCAGGGAACTGAAATAATAGAAGAGCTGGGACTTGAGGTAAATCCTGAACAAGTAATGATTCACTTGAATACATTTCATACTAAACAGGATTTGCATAATATTCTGGATATATGTAAATCCAGAGGAATTAAATATCTGTTAATTATAAGTGGTGACGGTTCAGACCGTTTGCCCAGACTTCAGCCTTCCGATGTGCAAGTTAAGGGAGTAGTTGAGTCAGTTACTTCAGTAGAATTATTAAAATATATCAAAGATGAATATCCGGATACTTTCGTCTTGGGAGCAGCTTTTAATCCTTATGAGCCCCCGGAACATGAATTTGAAAAGCTGCAAAGAAAATTGAAGGCGGGCGCCTCCTTTATAATAACTCAGCCCATTATTAAAAAGAACGATATTGTTGATGAGCTTTTGGAAAAGTATCCGGATGTACCTGTTATTATTGAAGCATGGATGAGTAAAAAAATTCATCTTCTTTCTGACGCAGTTGGTTATGAGATACCGGAAGATACACAATTTGACCCTATTGAAACATTAAAGATGCTCCATAAGATTTATCCTGCCTGTGGCGTTTACTTATCACTTCTGGGATTCAAGACCCAATATCATCTGATAAAGGAGACATGGATTTAAATAGTAGAGATATTGTAATAATTCTTACTAAGGAGGACTTTATGAAAATTGTAGTTTGTATCAAGCAAGTTCCGGCGACCAGCGAAGCGAAGATAGATCCGGAGACAAAAAGAATTGTACGTGAAGGATTAAAAGCAATCATGAATCCTTTTGATATTTATGCTGTTGAAGAAGGAATACAGCTGCGGGATAAATTTGGCGGTGAGGTAATTGTTCTTTCAATGGGGCCGGAGAAAGCACTGCTTAGTTTACGTGAAGCAATATCTTTAGGTGCTGACCGGGCGATCCTCTTGAGCGACAAGGCTTTTGGCGGTTCCGATACATGGGCAACGAGTTATACCCTGGCCAAAGCTATCGATAAAATAGGGGATGTTGATTTGGTTATTTGTGGAAAGCAAGCTATTGATGGAGATACTGCTCAGGTAGGACCGGGAATTGCAGCTCATCTGGATTGGGTTCAGGCAACTTATGTTATGAGAGTTGAAGATGCGGATTCTAAAAGTATTAAAGTAAAAAGGATGCACGAAGATGGGTATGACATTTGTGAAATGGATTTTCCAGCAGTTATAACAGTCCTAAAAGATATTAACATACCTCGTGTTCCAACTCTAAAAGGCTGTCTTGCTTCTCTGAAAATCGAGATACCGGTTTGGACACATGCCGATATTGGGGCTGCAATCGAAAAAATCGGTTTGGATGGCTCACCAACAAGAGTTGTAAAAACTGCGCCGCCTCCGCCAAGAAATATTATTACCCAGAGGATTGAAGGTTCACCGCAAGATTGTGCCAGGCAGCTTGTCCGGGAACTTAGAATTCGCAGTATATTGTAATTGGAGGAAAAAGTAATGATTATTTCTGATAGAACCGATAAGTCAAAATACTCCAATGTCTGGGTTGTAGCCGAGCTGCTTTCCGGGAAGATTCAACCTGTTACTCATGAACTACTGGGAGCAGCAAGGTCTTTGGCTGCTATGAGATCTTCTCAGGTTTGGGCTGTTGTAATGGGCTCGGGTATTGCAGAACAGACGCATTCGTTATTTGCCTTTGGAGCGGATAAAGTAATTGTGGTTGATGATATAAGACTTTCAGGATTTATTGATGAAATAGAAGCCAGTATTATGGTTAGGCTGATTGAAAAATATAAACCGGAAATCCTGATTGGTGCTGCTACGGCAAGGGGACGCGCCCTGATACCGCGTATCGCAGTCAAAACAAACTGTGGTTTAACAGCTGATTGTACTGAACTTGGAATAGATCCGGAAAATGGAGATCTGTTACAGACAAGACCTGCCTTTGGCGGAAATATCATGGCAACTATCCGTTGTTCCAATCATCGTCCTCAGATGGCGACAGTACGTCCCAGGGTTATGAAAGCTCTCGAACCAGATTTTAGCAGGTCTGGGGAAATAATTCGGGAAAATGTCCAGGACAGCGACGCACTAAAAATAAAGAGAATTGTGGAAATCTTTCATAGTGATCAAGCCACTGTCAATCTTGGTGATGCCCAGATAATTATTGCAGGCGGAAGAGGCGTAAAAGGTCCGGCTGGTTTTGAAATTTTACGAAAATTTGCTGCAGAAGTGGGCGGTGCTGTTGGAGCTAGCCGCGCAGCTGTTGATGCCGGCTGGATACCGTATTCTTACCAGGTTGGCCAGACAGGCCAGACTGTACAGACAAAAGTATATATAGCTTGTGGCATCTCAGGGCAGATTCAACACCTGGTTGGAATGCAATCCTGTGAGGTAATAATTGCTATTGACAAAAACCCGGACACGCCGATGATGCAAATAGCAGACATTGCAGTTGTGGGAGATCTGTTTGAAGTAATACCAGAAATCATCACAAACCTTGCCTCGAACTAATCCTGCCTGTTTCAGGAAGGGCGCTGGTTGCCGTGGCACTTTCGGATGAATGAGGCAAATGGTTCAAAGCGGCAGGTAATCAGTAAGCTTGCATTACTTAAAAATTATTTTTTGTTTCCGTCTTTGATAGTTAAATGGGAGGCTGAGTATGATATTCAGAAGTGATATTGAGATCGCCCAGAGTATAAAGCAAAAGCCAATTGAAGAAATAGCGCAGAGCATAGGTATTGGTAAAGAATACCTGGAGTATTATGGCCACTGCAAGGCTAAAGTTAATTATAATATTCTTAATGACCTTGAAAACAAAAAGGACGGGAAGCTAATACTTGTTACTGCCATGACTCCTACTCCTGCCGGAGAGGGAAAGACAACAACAACAGTAGGCTTAGGAGATGCCTTAAGCCGGATCGGGAAAAAAGCTGTTATTGCCCTAAGGGAACC
>DDXI01000106.1 GCA_002347475.1 Peptococcaceae bacterium UBA2264 | reverse complement strand
GGATGTCGATCACACCGCGATTATGCCGGTCCGTGACAAGCTCTGGGAAAGCGATGATGTTATCAACCGCATAGTCACTGATAACTCGTTTTGCTTCGCTTAAGCGGGAACTGTCGCTGGTGGCCAGTTGGAGAAGGAGGATCGTTGGTGATTTTCTAATCTACAAACACCTGAAAAAGTACACTGTTTTCATGGGTAACGGCGGACTCTACGGCGTAGTCGGCATCGCCAGCGGCATTGAGGAACTGTTTCCCTCGTTTGCCCTGCCTCGATATTCGAAGGCGGTTCTTCTTCCCTTTGAAGGAAAAATCATTTATGACAGTTTATTGACTGCCTACAATATTACCTATGGCAGCGGCATACGAAAAAGATTTAACGAAGAGTATCGGGAACTGAAAAATACAGCCGGAGTTATCACCACTCTATAGATCCTACTCCTGCTGCGGGGTTCACTGAAACATTACCTAACTAACTTATTTATTTATAAGCCTTTCAATTTTATCGTTTAACTGGTATAGCATAGCTAAAATAACCAAAAACATTTACTTACAGATATTCATTATCATGCCATATTTTAGATAAAATTTTTTTTGCATTCCATGATAAAATAAGGATATTGATAATAACGAGAAAAAAACTGTCCGTGCGATTGATAAATAGCTAATACGAGGGAGGATTCTAATGGCACGCAAATTTAAAGTAGTTCTAACTTGGGATAATGAAACTCAGGTCTATGTAGTGACAGTCCCCGCACTGCCGGGATGCGGCACACAGGGCAAGGACAGGACAGAGGCTTTGGAGCGGATCCAGGAGGCCATTGCCGGCTACGTTGAGACATTGAAGCTAATCGGCCAGCCAGTTCCCCAAGGAGACGTTGAATTTGCCGAAGTGCAGGTAAGCGTTTCATGACCAGATTACCCAGGGTCACCGGCAAGAAAGTTGTATTAGCCTTGAAAGGCGCCGGCTTCATTGTGGTTAAAATAAACGGCAGTCATCATCACCTATATAAGCCAGGTCGCAACTTGGTGACAGTGCCTGTCCATACTGGAGAAACCTTAAGTCCTATGCTCATCAAAAACATTTTAGAGCAGGCGGGCCTTACCATTGAGGAATTCATAGAATTACTATAAGCTACCGCTCCACCTAGCTACAGCATCCGGCTCCTCTACTCGGCTCCTCTTTTGCTTTAAATCAAGAAAAATTCTTATCCGAAATTTATATATTCTTGTTCTGCAGCATGACAATTTTGATTCTTGAATTGTGCCGCCGCTTCAGGTTAACTTTTTTAAAGGCTACTGGATAGGTGTTTGAAAACTGTGGGCTTGCTGCTCAATAATTGTTTGCGCTCCTTTGTCAATATATTCCCGCTCATGGGGATTTAAAAGGAAAATAAGCTGCTGAAGTTCGCCGACGTGCTGTCTTTCTTCATCTGCAATATGATAAAGGACTTTTTTAACTCTTTCATCGTTGGCAGCCATTGCATGAGCCTCATATCCGATAATCGCTTCCAGTTCTCCCGCCAGATCAACACGCAGCGCCTGGATCAACTCTTCAAAAGATAACTGACCGGGCACTTTCGCTATAAAAGGGTTCCCCAGCAATGCCAATTTTTACACCACCTTTTTTAATTTAGTCTCTGTTTTAGATGCGAAAATTATGTAGAAAGAAAAATTTAAACCTAAATACTGGCAACTTGCAGCGTTAATAAAATCGTCTGTGAAGAATTGGAAAACATTTTCACTAGAATTGTTCTGTTTTGGCTTATATAATGTCACTGTACAAATTAAAAAAGAAAGGCTGATAAATTTTCATGAAGAAAATGATTATCGCAGTTGTACTGGTTGTTTGTCTGGTGGCATTTTCTTTGCCTGCTATGGCATCGACCTATGGGACAGGCTCTTGCTTGCAGTCTTTCGGCATCCAGTCGCTGTCACAGTGTCAGCAAGGTCAATGCTCCAGCCAGCTTCAGGGCATGTTTGACCAACTGTGCAACGGGACAGGCTGCAGTTCAAGTACGATATCGAGCAGTCTGGGGGCGTTAACCAACTGCAACGGGTCTGACTGTTTGGGTTCTTTAACAGGCTGCAGTGGGATAGCCGACTGTTTGAATGCGTTTACCAGCTGCGCAGGAACAGGATGTTTCTCCGGTTTATCAAGCATTTTCTAATTTTACATCTGCTAAAAAATAAGTTACAAAGAAATGGCAGGGAGCGCTGTTCACTGCCATTTCTACATCGTGCGCCCAGCATGGGCGCAGTCTAACGGGTGAAAGTCCCGAACATGCCCGGTAGCGGGAAGTATATAGCCAAGGCCAAGCGCGTCCACCGCGAGGTGGAGTGTGAAGGAAGGCGGCGGCAAATCTCTGGCCTGACGAACAGAAATCGCATCAGGCGCAAGCTGAGGATAAGGCTGCAATTCAAGTCGAAGTCCAATAGCTACACGGAATCAGCTTGCGTAAATGCGGCAGGTGGATGGAGAGAAAGACTGCGCTCTTACCCGGGGAGGCCTCACGGACAGGTGGAAACAGAGTATGAAACCTGGTTGAAACAAGATTTATCGTGAGGAGTCAGCAGAAGCCATAGTACGGAGGTGTCCTAGTAGACAGTATCAAATATAACGTCACATCCACCTGTCCGGCTATAAATGTTGCTTGGACGAATTGATAGTGTAATAACCATGCAATGTTAAATATGATACTAATTACTAGACACCGAAGGAAGGGCTGAACCAAAGGAGGTGCGGGTCAATGAAGGTTACTGAGAGCGGCAATTTAAAACACAGACAACTTCGCTTCGAAGACTATCTGCAAATGGTATCTGCGGAACAGAGAGAGTATGCAGAAGTGTGTGCGTCGCCGAGGATAGCCGAAACCGACAGCATCGACACGAACAAGCAGGCGGAAGGACTGCTAGAGGAAATTCTGAAGGCCGAGAATCTCAATCGTGCCTATAAACAGGTCGTGAGGAACAAAGGCGCAGGTGGAATTGACGGCATGCAGGTAGATGAACTTCTACCCTTCCTGAAAGAACACAAGAAGGAACTCATAGCGTCTCTCCGGGACGGGAAATACCGTCCAAAACCCGTGCGAAGGGTAGAGATACCTAAAGAGAACGGGAAGACCAGAAAACTAGGAATCCCAACCGTCGTGGACAGACTTATTCAACAAGCGATAACTCAAGTGTTATCACCCATCTTTGAAAAGCATTTTTCAGACAGCAGCTACGGTTTCCGACCGAACCGGAGTGCACATGATGCCCTGCGGAAATGCCAAGCGCATGTTACAGACGGCTATAAATACGTAGTTGACATGGACTTGGAGAAGTATTTTGACACGGTAAACCAAAGCAAGCTGATTCAGATTTTATCGGAGACGATAAAAGACGGGCGGGTCATATCGTTAATCCATAAATTCCTGAAAGCGGGAGTTATGATTGGCGGAATGTTTGAAGAAAGCCCAGAGGGCGTGCCACAAGGAGGACTATGCAAAGCTTTGCATAGGCCGCCTTATGCAAAGAAAGTAAC
>DDXI01000117.1 GCA_002347475.1 Peptococcaceae bacterium UBA2264 | reverse complement strand
AGAGTACTTGCTTCTGCTGAAGATCCGGTACTCCAATCTTCAAGCTGTTCCTGACGCTAAGCTTGTCTGCTTTCAGGAGACTCAGTCCTAACCCAATATTTTTTTGTTGGCCGGCAAACAGCAGACCAGCCGGACTATCTTTTCGGAAAAACCAGAAAACATAAGAAAATAAAAAGAGCGCTAAGTGAGAGCGCTCTTTTTACATCAAGATTTTCTGAGTATCCATCTAAAGAATGGTATCACTTTAATATCTCATCCTGGTCTAACCCCGGACAAATAACGAGCTTGTTAGTGCAGGTCGTGTTGGGAAAGCTTTTTCCCTTCAAAGGCGGCCCTGCGCTTTAAATCAACCATAAGCTCTTGAAACTGTTTTAAATCCAGAGACTGGGCACCGTCGCACAGGGCCTTGGATGGATTATTATGGGTTTCAATCATAAGTCCATCCGCTCCCACGGCCATTGCTGCTTTGGAAAGCGGGGCAACAAGGGCGCGTATTCCTGCCGCATGACTGGGGTCCACTATAACCGGCAGGTGTGATTTCTTTTTGAGCAGAGGAATGGCGGACAAATCCAGGGTATTTCTTGTCATCACCTCAAAAGTGCGAATCCCCCGCTCGCAAAGGATTACCTGGTCATTCCCTTCGGACATTATATACTCCGCGCTCATCAGCAGTTCTTCAATCGTATTGGCCAATCCTCTTTTCAGCAAGACAGGCTTTTTACATTTGCCAACTTCTTTAAGCAGGTCAAAGTTCTGCATGTTCCGAGCTCCGATCTGGAATATATCCACTTCTTCCAACAAAGGGATCTGGGTCTGATTCATAATTTCCGTGATAATTGGGAGACCCGTAGCCTGTTTCGCTGCCAAAAGCATCTCCAGACCTTCGGCTTGAAGTCCCTGGAAGGAATAAGGTGAGGTGCGCGGTTTGAAGACGCCGCCGCGCAAAATATCTGCCCCGCTTTCTTGCACAGATTCAGCGATCTTCAGAATTTGCTCCCTGCTCTCCACTGAGCAGGGACCGGCAATGACTGTAAAATAGCCCTCGCCAATATTGACATTGCCCACTGAGACAACAGTATTATCCGGATGGACGATCCTGTTTACCGCTTTATAGGGTTCGGTTACACGTTTGCCATATTCAACAATATCGTTGGTTTGCACAATATGGTCCACATCCACTTTAGCAGTGTTTCCGATAAGACAGACTACGGTATGCTCTGTACCGGTACTGAGTATTGTCGAAAAGCCCTCTGCTTCTAACTCAAGAATAAAATTACCTATCTGCTCCTTTGTTGCATCAGGTTTAAGTACAAATACCATACGTTTTCCCTCCTTTATATCCGCTCTCATACTATCACATAACCGAAAATAATTAACCCTCAATACCAACTGCGCTTTATTTTTCCCTTATTAATGAGGTTTTGCATTCTTTCCGGTCAACCTACCGGTCAACCCGATTAAATAAAGCTGTCAGTTAAATTTTTATTTTCGATTGAATCACTTCCGCTTTTATTAAGGCTTTGCCCAGTATTAAGAGAAGAGGTCCGGCAAAAAGTCCGATTACCCCAAGCACTTTAAAACCTACCCAAATTGAAATAAGAGTAGACAAAGTGCCTAAACCAATGCGCTGACCCAATACTTTTGGTTCAACAATCCGTCTGATAATCGTAATCAGAATATAAAGGAGAACTAAACCCACAGCGAGAAAAGTGTTTCCGCTTACAATAGAAAATACAGCCCATGGGATCAGTACCAAACCAGTTCCTGCAATCGGAAGTATATCGACTATTACGATAACCAAAGCAATGGCTAAGGCATACCTGACATTGAGAACAAGTAATCCAGCCAGACTCATCAGATAAGTTATAGAACTTAGAATAAGTTGAGCTTGGATAAAACCAATTGTTGCAGTCTTTAAATCTGTCAAGACTCTGCCAAGCTTATCTTTCGAACCAGGCTTAAAATAAGAATAAAATTTATCCTGTATAGAAATAAGATTTAGGCTTATGAGGTAAAGAGAAATTAAAAACAATATGACAGCAATGAAGATATTTGGTATCGCTTTCCCTATACTATATGTTGAACTTCCAATAGCAGTTATCAGATTCAAATTTGAAAGCTGGTTAATAAATTTCTCATATGCGTTATTAATCTGTATGGTTAATTCGGGAGGAAGCAACTTGATAAAGTCTTGCGTTTGATTATAGATATATAAAAACCAATTTTGAATTTGAGGAATATTTTGTTGTACTATTCTAACTAAATCAAAGATTTCTTTTACTATCTTGACTATAAGGATATAGCATAGAATTCCTGTTAATCCCAGGAAAAGGAAATATGTAATATTAGTAGCAATACTTCTCTTGATTTTAAACCTTGTCATTAACCGCTGATTCAATGGCTCTAATAGTAAAGCAAATAGAAAGGCTACAAAAAACGGTGTGAAATGTGGCAGAACATAATAGATAACTGCAAGCAGAAAAATTATTCCAACAAGTATTGCGAGTGTGATTAAAAGTTTTTTTGTATATTCCGCCATATATTGCCCTTTCCTTTAGTCAATAATCATTCTTTGCAAGGGTGAGTAACTCTACCTAATTATACATTCTAAATGCAATAGAAAATAGTAGAAGTCCTTTGCGGTTTATATACCAGAAATCTGGCGTTGTTCAAAGTTCCGATAAGTTCTTCCACGTAAATCTATTACTTTCTAAAAGTCAGTGCTCTCCATATTAGAGCAGCAATAATAAAATCCACAATACTATGGATCAATGTGCCGATTCCAACCAAGCCTATCACTGAGTAAAGATAACCTTCAGCATAATAAGCTTTTGCCATTATATTTTGAAAATAAAATGCTGATACAGCAAAAACCTCAGAGGCTCCATGAAGTATGGCAATAAGTAAGGCAAAAACAACAAGTTTCCGGATATTTATTAAAGTCTGAGGATGTTTTTTAAGATAGATTGCGCCAACCAGGGAAAATATGATGTGGCTTAAAGCCCGAAATACAATTACGCTGGAAAATTTCCCAAAATAAAAGCCAAGAGTAGTTCCCAAGGCAACAAGAAGCGCGGTAACCGGAGAAATAAACATCGCTAAAAATAAAGCTATATGGCTGCCCAGTGTAAAAGAAGCCGGCACAAGAATATATTTTACCGGAGAATACATCGGAATCAGTATTCCGATTGCGCATAATACAATTGTGATGATCATATATTTAAGTTTTGTCAGCATTGTTACAAATATACCAGTCGATAAGCTCCCATGCAATACTGTTTTTAACAGGCAAGGGCAACTGCTGCACGTGCCGAACATCGAACCATTCAGCCTCAGCAACTTCTACTCCATCGACAATGATTTCTCCGCTCTCGTATTCCGCTGTAAACCCTATCATCAAAGAATGAGGAAAGGGCCAAGGCTGGCTTTTGAAATATTTTATATTGTTTACCTCTATGCCTACTTCTTCAATTACTTCTCTTTTCAGGGCTTCCTCCAGTGTTTCACCGGGTTCAACAAACCCGGCAACCAGGCTGTATATATTATTAATAAGAATCTTATGGCGAACCAATAAGATTTTATTATCCTTAAGGATCGCCGTTATGACAACTGGCGAAAGACAGGGATAGCTCAAAAGCCCACATTGAGGACAAATTTTCGCTCTTTCATTCTGTACCATTTGTGTTGGGACTCCGCATCTGCCGCAATATTGATGCGTCTGGTCCCATTTCACAATCTGCAAAGCCTTACCAGCTACAAGAAAAATATCGTCATCCAAAACTCCATATAAAGACCCGTATTTTCTATAACACATCCCTTCCGGAATGTAATCTTCTGATGCTGCTTCCACAGTATAGCAGGGCTGACCTTGAAGAGTACCAAGATATTGCTTCCGCACTGGAATAATATTCATTTCTTCAATATTCCTGACCTGGGGAATTGTTACTCCTGGTTTGGGATTATCAACTTTTATCAGCAACTTATTTGCATAGAAAACAAACCAATAGGTCAGAGTGCTGTTTACTGGTTCAGGTGCAACCGCCGGTTTATAACGTTTATATATACTCTCTCCTGACATAAACGAGCCCTCCTTCACACTATTTTTTGCTTATTTATATTATATTCATTCAACTCCTGCAGTACAAATATTTAAAGCCCGAGTGGTGCCTCCGCCCTTTCCACCTATTGAATATTCCCTGTTAATAATCTATAATCAAAAGCTATTGAAGCCAATGAATAATCCTGATGCACTGGAAAAGCCGTCGGCATTAAACCGACGGCTTTTGGTATTATATCTATTTGAATCTTTAAGTAACCTTTACAGTCTCATACCACCATTTACACTGAGGTTATGGCCGGTGATGTAAGAAGATTCGTCAGATGCCAGGAACAGAGCAGCATTGGCGATTTCCATAGGTTGTCCCAATCTTCCCAGCATGGTTTGTTTGGCAAAGCCATCAAGAAGATTCTGGGGAACAGTCTTCAGAATATCTGTCATAATATATCCCGGAGCTATAGTATTAACTCTGACTGCTTCACCCTTCCTGGCAAATTCTTTTGCCCAACTCTTCGCCAAGCCGATAACGCCGGCTTTGGTGGCTGCATAGTTAGATTGGCCAATATTACCGAATTCGCCAACTACAGAAGAGATATTGATGATGGAGCCTTTTTTAGCCTCTTGCATCATAGGACCAACGAAACGGGTCAAATTGAAGACGCCTTTCAAATTGATATCAATAACAAGATTCCATTGATCATCGGTCATTTTAGCTGTCAGAACATCTCTGGTAATACCAGCGTTGTTAACCAATATGTCAATTTTGCCATATTTTTCTTTAACATAATCAGCACATTTTTTACAGCCTTCCACGTCAGTAACATTGAGTTTATAGCCCTCAACACTGGGGTTCTGATAAGTTAAATCTTCCATGTCACATGCAACAACTTTTGCCCCTTCAGAGGCAAATAACTCTGCCATGGACTGACCCAAACCGCGGGCGGCACCAGTAATAATAGCTACTTTTCCTTCGAGTCTTTTACTCATTTTGTCAACCTCCACTTAATTTTTTTATATCTATAATACAATAAATATTATAATTGTAGTGACTCCCGTTATCAAACAAATTTTTAAATAATTTAAGTGTTATGAGCCCGTAAATCCAGGCCCAGGGTTTAACTTAGGCCGAAAATAGCGATAAGAATTTTCTGACAATTAAGTTTATCACGGTTGAATTGACTTGTATATATTTTTTTTTGATTATTCCCAAACTTCACGGTACTTTACCCCCCCCGTAAAGAACATCGCCCAGGGCTAAGCCAATGCCACGGCTGAAGAGAAAAAAAAGACCTTCTCAGGATTTTTCCCAAGAAGGTCTCTGAAGTCTTACCAGTTGCTGCGTTGGCGCGGTTGGTAGCAATCGCGGCAATATACTGGTCTGTCGCCCGTAGGTTGGAAAGGCACAGTTGTTTCTTTTCCACACGTGGCACAGACGGCGGGGAACATTTCGCGTTGTTGGCGACTGTAACCGCCACTGTTACCGCGACTTTGTTGCTTTCTGGCTGCCCGACATGAGGGGCAACGACCGGGTTCATTGGTGAAACCTTTTTCTGCAAAAAATTCTTGTTCCGAAGCAGAAAAGGTAAAATCTTCACCACAGTCTCTACAGGATAACACTTTGTCTTCAAACATATAAAAAAACCTCCAAAATTTTATTACCCGCTGCTAAAAGGAAGTGTTCATTGCTTCCCAGAGCTTTAGGCAATAGAGAAGGTCTTCGTAAATCCTACTAACGAGTTCAAATATAAGTATACTAATGAATTGTTCAAAAGTCAAGAGAAGTTTTTAAAGGTCATTTTCTGCAAACGGGGTAGGTGCAGCCCTCCGATCAAATACCTGATCTGGCCTTCTCCAATAACGCTATATCGAATTTCTTCATTTTAAGAAACGCTTCTGTTACTCTTTTGATTTCAGCCTTCGTCCCGTTGGACAGCAGTTCGCCCATATTCTCCGGAACGATCTGCCAGGAAACCCCAAACTTGTCCTTGAGCCAACCGCATTGCTCGGCCTCAGGCACGGCCGAAAGTTTTTCCCAGAAATAATCGATCTCCTGCTGATCCCTGCAGTTCACAAGCAGGGAAAATGCCTCAATAAAGCTGAAATCTGCATCATAGCCATTATCCATTGCCGAAAACTCCATACCAAACAACTTGAAGGATGCAAATTTGATTTTAGCTTTTGCCGAATGAGCTTCTCCTTCTTCGTAGGGCACCAGGGCTTCGATTTCAGCATCCTTGAAAACTTTCATATAATATTTCAAAGCTTCCTCAGCTTTGCCATTGGAATCCTGCGAGAAAAGCAGGTTTATTTTTATTTTTTGTTCGGTCCTTTCTCCCTCTGCCAGCAGCAATTGCCAGGATAAGCCGTAACGGTCCTGTATCCAACCATACCACTTGCTGAAAGGATATGCAGCTAGCGGCATTAATTCCGTGCCTTTTTCAGACAAGGCCTTCCACTTCATATTCACTTCTTCAACGCTAGCGCACAATACCATAAGTGAGATTGAGGGATTGAATTTAAAATATGGTCCCGCACTGATGGCCATGAATTCCTGACCCTCAAGTTCAAAGGTCACCAGCTCCGCATCTCCAGATGGAGTGCCTTCTATGACATTTGTGCTCAGGATTTTGGATCGTTCAAACAAGCCAACATAGAATGTTGCGGCTTCTTTGGCTTCCTTGTCATACCATAAATGAGGTACGATTTTTTGCATCTTTTTTCCCTCCTTCTGATTATCCAAAAACAGTCCGTTTTATCAGCATAAATATCCTTCTTAAAACATCCGGACAAACGATTCCCAAAAGGCTCTCACCTTACAGGTATCTCTGGCAACAGCTGCTTTCATAAAACAAACGCCCCTTTTGCCCATCCTATACACAGATTGTCAGCCATGGTTTCTAATACTCACCTTAAGCATAAAAACCGACCTTGTATGGTCGGTTACGCTGCCAGCTCACTGCGGAGTATAAGCGTCCAAATGCACCTCCGCATTCATCGCTCCCTCTTGCCTGATTATTTCTGTACTTTACAGTTTATATTAAGTATGCATTATTATCAATATTTTTCTGAATTTTTAGATAATTATCAATTCCATAGCTTACCCGAACAAGGCTTCCTGCCTAAACCGGAAATCACTCCGGGTTCCGTGTAATCCCTGAAATACTAAAAAGCCCAGTTTTACTGGACTTTTTCATAACAAAACCGCATATTACTCCTGTCCTTTAACGCTTCTGGCAGAGATAAGCCAAGGAGCTGGAAATGGTTCCATCATATTTTTGCTATTGACTCGCGATACCTCTATATGGATGGCTTCAGTTCGCTCAAGGCCATTTTCCCGAAACAAAACAGGAAGGGACGTTAGAATTTCGAAGTCCAACGTGTAGATCACAAAATTCATCACGGGATTGAGAGCCAGCAGACTCTTTATTTCATTGCCGATCCTCGGGGAAGCCACTATAAACGCGGTGTCCGGCACCGGCAGCTTATCCGGAATATCATCTTCCAGAGACTCAACGATGGTTACATTGTTCAGGCCAAATTTCTCAACATTCTCTTTCATGGTTTTCCGGTCCCTGCAGTCATATTCCACAGCAATGACACTGCCTTCAGCTGCAATCATGGCGGCTTCCACCACGATACTCTCACCCGATATTATACATATATTATCCCGGTCCCCAGGATTAAGCTTATTCATTATTACAGCCCGAACTTCCCGGCACACATACCGAACAGAGCCGCAGGAGAAACGACTGTTCTCTATACCTATCTGATAATTCGTTGCAGCATCAGGATTCAGAATCAACATCGCTGCAGTGGCATTGATCCCGCGGTTGATCATGTCTGAGAGCTTGTTATGCTTGATCTCGCCGTATGGATCCGACCCCTCATTGTACCAGATATCACAGTCCCCCAGTTCCGAATTCCACATGTCGTAGAAGATATCCGGATGTCCGGCATCTGTAAAAACCAGCACTTCCCGGTTAGTCATAACGGTCGGAATCAAGTTTTTATTCTTCCCTGTAATGTCCAGCATCTTCAGCTTTGCCAGGTTGATTTCAACATTCAATGAAAAATACCGGAGCCAGGATAAAATAACCTCATTAGTAAACATTGTCTGTTCCACAGGCAAAACCTCCTCGTTAACATTTATAATACCATATTTTTTCGTTCTTTTCCCGGTTTCAGCAGAGCTTAAGCGCCGGTGTGCTCCAGCAAGCGTTCCCATTTTTCATCCACATATTTCTGGGTTTCTTCGATCATCCACTCATTGCCTTTCTGGAA
>DDXI01000177.1 GCA_002347475.1 Peptococcaceae bacterium UBA2264 | reverse complement strand
TGCTTTAATGAAAACCGGAATGCTAAATATTTGGCTGGATTTCACAATTCTAGCTGGATTTTCTGTGCTGCTGTTTTATATAAGCATGCGAAATATACAAAGAAAATGGATTTTATGATGGTAACAGCCAAAACCAATTGACTTGTTCCCGAGAACGCAAAACTCAAAAATTGTGTATAGATATCAAGGCAATCCTCTCGGGCCATTAATTGATAGAATTGATTATCAGATATTGGTTGAGGCAGATTTTATCGTGAATTTTTACGAGGAAGAATTCACAAAGGGAGCTATTCTTTATGTATATGAAAAAAGAAACCATCAGGGGATTAAACGGTTACGATATCCCATGCCTGAACAATTTGAGCGGCAATCAGAGAATGACCGTCATAATCAGTCATGGTTTCGGGGGCTGCAAGGAAGGTCCGACCGCTCAGGCTGTCGCGGCGGCGCTGCTGAAACACGGCATAGGGACGTACAGCTTTGATTTTCCCGCCCACGGTGACAGTCCGGTGGACGGTGAGCAGCTCAGGATATCCAACTGTCTGAACGACCTTGCTGCGGTCGAAGCCCATGTGTATGAGCTCATGCCCGAAGCGGAGATTGCCTACTTCTCATCCAGCTTCGGAGCGTACATCAATCTGATCTATCTGGCGACACGTCCGCATCTGGGAAAGAAATCTTTCCTGCGCTGCGCGGCAGTGGACATGCCGAGACTGTTCAGGAATTTTACTTCACCGGCACAGTACGCCCAGCTTGACACGCAGGGCAGCATCATCATGGATTATGGCTATGTTCGCCCACTGAAGGTCACGAGACAATTCTACGACGACCTTGAAGCGTACGATGTCTTCAAGCTCTGCCGGTCGGATATGGCGGAGCTGGCGCTGATCCATGGCGACGCCGACAAGACTGCCCCGCTGGTGGACGCGCGGCGCTTTGCAAAGCAGTTCGGCGCGAGACTGACTGAGATTCAAGGTGCAGATCACTGCTTTATGATTCCGGGCGGAATAGAGCAGGTCATCGAGGCCGCGGTGCAGTTCTTCAGTGCCTGCTGAATGCGGGGCAATGAAATGAATTCTGCAGCAGGGGAGAAGAATTATTCATGCTCGTCAAAGACGCATACTTCAACAAACGCAGAAATTTGGACTTGATGTTTTTATTTCTTTATAATATAATACGGAACATATAATATATGAACCAGGAAGGTTCATATATAAGTTATTGGTCAATATAGGTAATTGAATATACATAAACTAACCATGTAGGTTTAGAACTCTTGCAGAAAGCAAGAGATATAAACCTACATGGCTTTTTTATTTTATATTATTTGAATATGTTTTATTCTAAGCCCTACACGAGCAATTTCTTTCGGATAACTGAGTATATGTTTGCTGTTTCCTTCATGCTATTTTATGAATATTTAATGTTTTTGAAAGAGTGATTGTATCCAAGCCAGCGTGGATATGTGGAATTCAATGGCTGGGAGTCTTATCTAAACCGATTCGGCGGACCGATCCTGTCTCTGACGCAGTCAAAGAACTAATCGGAGTCAGGGAGAAAAGCGCAAGCTGTGATGAACAGCTTGCCACTATCGCAGCTATATACTGGCAAGTAAATTGATGGGATTGTGTATTTACCCGGTAAGTTTTATGACTTTTGGACAGAAGGGGAAATAATAGATGTGTATGCAACTAACTGATTGGGAAAAAGCAGTGCAATTTCACGGCCATTCCTGCCCAGGTCTGGCTATTGGGTTCAAAGCCGTTGAGGCAGCCCAAGAAAAGATGGGTATTCATTTTTCAACTGACGAAGAAATTGTCTGCGTCACAGAGAACGACGCTTGCGGGATCGATGCGGTTCAGGTATTGACTGGTTGCAGCATCGGAAAGGGAAACCTGATTTACAGGGGGACAGGCAAAATGGCTTTCAGCTTTTTCAACAGAAAGAATGGTGAGAGCCTGCGCATTATCCTGAAGCCCATTAAAACTGAAATGGACCGTGAAGAAAGGAAGAAATACCTTCTGAACGCTCCGGTGGACGATATTTTTGATTTCATGAAGCCGGCTTTTGCCTTGCCTGATACTGCGAGACTTTTTGCTTCAGTTGTCTGTGAAGCCTGTGGGGAAAGTGCTCCGGAATACAAAATGAGATTGCAGGAGGGAAAGATAGTATGTCTGGATTGCTTTAAAGAATATGGCAGGGGATGGCAGTTAAGATCAAAAGGATGGAAAATTTGAAACGCCAAAGAAAAGTAGCTCGCAATACGGATGAGAGTGGCCTCTATCAGCAATATACAGGCAGGAAAAAAATGGTCCTTGTGGTGTTGGCGTTATTAATCGTTCTGGTATCGGCAGCTGCGGTTAATGCGGGATCCATGAATCTGAACTTGTATCAGGTCGTCCAGTCAATTTTAGGAAACGGAAACAATTTGTCTGATATTGTAATCTGGCGGATCAGGCTGCCTAGAATACTGGCGGCAATCATTGCCGGCGCGGGATTATCTGTGGCCGGATGTGTGATGCAAAACAATCTGCGAAACCCACTGGCTTCCCCGTCTACCCTTGGGATCTCCAATGCCGCAGCCTTCGGAGCCAATTTGGCGATTATTGTTTTTGGTGCTGGGACTGTCCGGAGCACAAGCACAGACGCGGTGATTATTAACAATCCGTATTTAGTAACTGTTTCTGCCTTTGTCTGCTCAATGATGGCGACTGCTGCTGTTTTATTTCTGGCAAGAATACGGAGTTTTTCACCCGAAGCAATGGTTCTTGCCGGAGTGGCCTTAAGCTCCTTGTTTTCTGCAGGAACAATTCTGATCCAATACTTTGCCCAGGATTTTCAGATTGCAGCTGTCGTGTTCTGGACCTTTGGCGATCTGGGGAGGGTTGCCTGGAAAGAAGTCGCTATTCTAACCTGCCTGATCGTGTTCTCCTTTATTTATTTTCTGCATCGAAGATGGGATTATAACGCTCTGGACAGTGGAGAGGAAACAGCAAAAAGTCTGGGGGTTAATGTTGAAAGGGTCAGACAAGGAGGGATGTTAGTGTCATCCCTGATTGCAGCTGTGGCGGTTTCTTTTCTTGGCATTATTGGTTTTATCGGACTAGTCGGGCCCCAGATCATGCGCCGAATTATCGGAGGGGATCACCGCTACCTTATACCTGCTTCGGCGCTGATGGGGTCGCTGCTGCTCCTTTTTTCGGATACGTTGGCCAGAACGATGGCAGCTCCTGTAGTACTTCCAGTCGGAGCAATTACTTCGTTCTTCGGGGCGCCGTTGTTTCTATATTTACTGGTAAGGGGGAATCAAAAGAGATGATATTATCTGCAAAGGGACTGTCCTTTATATATCCCAGCAGATCGGTCTTGCGGAACATTAACTTCACTATTTCCCGAGGGGATTTCCTTGCTGTTCTCGGGATTAATGGAGCTGGAAAATCAACCCTCTTAAAATGCATCAACAGGATCTTAAAGCCCTGTGCAGGTACGGTTTTAATCCAAAATGACCAGGCAGGCAAACTCAGCCGCAGAGAAATGGCCAAAAGAGTCGGCTATGTTGCCCAACGCCAGGAAAGTATCAGCACGACTGTTTTTGATGCTGTTCTGCTCGGGCGAAAACCCTATATCAAATGGGAGGCTTCCCCAAAGGATCTGGAAATTGCCCATAAGGCCTTGGAAATGCTTGAGTTGGAGGAATATGCCTTAAGATACCTGGATGAATTAAGCGGCGGCGAACAGCAAAAGGTAGTCATAGCCAGAGCGTTGGCACAGGAGCCGGATATTCTTTTGCTCGACGAGCCCACCAGCAGCCTGGACCTGAAAAATCAGCTTGAAGTTGCCAGGATCATCAAAAGAGTTGTCACAACCCAGCAAATAGGTGCCGTAGTCAGCATGCATGATTTGAATCTGTCAATCCGCTTTGCCAACAAGTTTTTGCTCCTGAAAGATGGAGAGATTTTTGCGGCAGGTGGGCTGGAGGTAATGACTCCGAAAAACATTGAAAGTGTTTACTCGGTACCGGTTATTATCCAAAATATTGAAAATGTGCCGGTAGTGATTCCGATGTGAATAAAAATATTAAAATTGGAGGGCAATGATGAATAAAAAGTTAATTACCTTGGCGCTGGCGGTGCTATTTTGCCTGACATTTCTTTTAAACGGGTGTTCTTCTTCCCAGCCTTCGCAGACTAATAGCGAAAAAATTACTGTGACAGATACACTGGGAAGACAAGTCGAAATCAACGGAGTGGCTAAAAAAGTGGCAGCTATTGGACCTGGGGCCTTAAGGCTTTGCTGCTACTTTAATAATACCGGTATTATTGTCGGTATTGAACAAATGGAAATTGACAGCCCGACAGGCAGGCCTTACATGCTTGCAAATCCTTCCCTGACCAAGCTTCCCGTGATAGGACCGGGAGGGCCCAATAATGCTCCGGATCCGGAGAAACTTCTTGCGGTTAAACCAGATGTGATATTTACTACCTATGCAGCGGACCAAGCTTCTGCGGATAATTTGCAGTCGAAAACGGGGAGCCCGGTTGTAGCGTTAAGTTATGGAAAAACAGCCACTTTTGATCCGCAGGTAAATGTCTCCCTGACACTTATTGGCAAAATCACAGGAATGGAGCAGCGAGGCCAGGAATTGGTTGGGCTTATGGGGCAATTCCAAACGGATCTGGATACAAGAACCAAGGACATTGCTGAGGAGAAAAAACCATCTGCCTATGTCGGAGGCCTGGGGATGAAAGGCGTTCATGGCATAGAAAGTACGCAGGGTAACTACTCTTTGTTCAATGCTATTCATGCCAGGAACTTAGTGGATGAAACCGGAAAGACCGGTTCTTTGATGATTGACAAGGAACAATTAATCAAGTGGAATCCGGATAAGATTTTTATCGATGGGGCCGGATACCCGTCTGTACTTGAGGATTACAAGAAAAATACCCAATTCTATCAGGCTCTTTCTGCAGTGAAAAATGGGGAAATTTATGCCATTCTGCCTTATAATTTCTATACGACGAATATCGATACAGCTATAGCAGATGCTTATTATATGGGGAAAGTTCTTTATCCTGAGCAGTTCGAAGATATCGATCCGGTGAAAAAGGCTGATGAGATCTACAAACTTTTATTGGGAAAAGAAGNNGGCGGGTTTAAACAGATTACCTTGCAGTAAATATAAGCTTGCTGACCAAAGCGGACTTCCAATTATTTTTTATTATTTTTTATTATATCTTGCATACAGTAGACTATACCATTTCTGCTGCGATGGAAGTTAATACATTCGCAACACTTGCCATGTCTTTTACAAGTAGTATTAGGGCAGGGACAACTCTTATTAATAGTACAGTTATCCATTGGTATCAGCTTCTTAATAAAATTTTGAAAAATATTCAATGTTAACATCTCCAATATCTTTTATTCACAGTTATTTAGCTATAGTGAAAGTATTTTTACCAGACTGTCCCAATTCCTGATTTCTATTTTTCGTTTCTCAAAAGAGATAATCCCTTCTCTTTCCAATATCCTTAATTCCCTGGAGAGAGAAGTTCTGGAAACATTCATGTACTCTGCCCAGGCTTTTTTGGAAAAAGGCAATGTTACTGGATTGGAATCATTCGCTTTATTGTCATGCTTTGTATTATGAATTAAAAAACCGGCTATTTTTTCTTGAATAGAATCCAGAGAAAGAATGCCGATTTTGTGTTTCAAGATCAGCGTGGAATTTGATACCGATTCCAAAAAATTTGACATAAAATCTTTATCCAAGGCAAATAATGCCAAAAGCTCACTCTTAAGCAAAAAAAGAATTTCACACGGTTTGCTTGCAAAGACAGTGTCCGGATAATGTTCCAGTCTGGAAAAAATAGAAGATCCGCCAATTAAATCAGGACTTTTTTTTCGTTCAATGATAACCACTTTTCCGGCAGGAAAAAGCTTTTGCACATCAACGGTTCCCGATAAAATGATTCCTGTTTTATCGGCAGTTTGAAGAGGAGAAAAAACAATTTCGTTTTCCTTAAAGGAATCAATTCTATAATTGGTCTTTGAGAGAAGCTGTTCGATTTCCGCCGGGGTTTTGTTTTTAAATAAAATGCATTTTTGCAGCAACGGTAAGAGATTATCCATAAAAAATATCCTTTCGAAGGGAAAGCGTATCAGGGGATACGCTTTTATTAAATGTATTGTAATACAATCAAATCAAAAAAGTAAAGGAAAATGAATTACATTGCTGTAAAACAATAATAACTGTCTTTTTTATATATTCTTGAAGATTGTGAAAAAAGTAAAATAGATATTGACATATGCCGAAAACAGTCTATAATGAAATTATAAATAACATATGCCAAAAATATTGGGAGGTGTTGGATATGCCAAGAAGTGATGGAACAGGTCCAATGGGACGAGGAGCAATGACAGGAAGAGGTTTGGGATTTTGTACAGGAGTTAATGCTGTTGGATACGGTGCCGGTTTAGGTCGAGGATATGGTGCTGGCTTAGGACGTGGCTATGGCCGTGGTATGGGTTGCGGTATGGGATTGGGTTATGGGTCCAGAAGAGGCCTTGGCGGATACTTTGCCGGTCAATTCTCCGGGTTGACAGATAAGGAAATATTCGCAGAAGAGAAGGAACTGCTTCAAAAAAGACTCGATGCAATTAGCATGCAGTTAGACAAACTGTCGGAGAATGAAAGCAATAGGGGATAGTCCCCTATTGCTTTCATTGCTCATTTCATTGCTTAGATGAAGTGAGTTTAGTATGTTAAGACCAAGAAAATGGAAAAAAGCTTGTTGCTTGCCGGAAATTAATCTGTATAGTCCGCTTAACGGGTTAGGTAGAGAAAATGAAATTATTAACGAGCAAAACTAGCAGAGACCTTAATTAATGGGAATATCCATGAAAATTCAGGGTGGAGATCATATGCTTTAATGATGAAAATGAGCTGATGCAGAGTTTCAGACGACGCAGAAGAAATAGAGGCGGCAGAAATTTTATGGAAACGAATGAAACGATAATGAGGAGGATTTGATTTATGAAAGCTGTAGTTAATAAAGAAAAATGTATTGGCTGCGGGCAATGCGTAGATGTATGTCCTGTTGATGCAATCAAGCTTGAAGATGGGATAGCAGTAATTAGTGATGAATGCCTGGAGTGTGGTGCATGTGTAAGCGTGTGCCCTGTTGAAGCAATAGCGATATAAATGTTGTCTGGTATAGGAGAGTAAACTATGGCATTAAGGTATATTACTAATTATAAAACGGATGATATCTTACGGAAAAAGGCAAAGTATGTAGCCGAGATCAATAAAAAAATAGTTGATTTATTGGATGATATGGCTGAAACTATGTATCAGGCTAAAGGTGTTGGGTTGGCTGCTCCACAGGTGGGGATGTTAAAAAGACTGATAGTCATTGATATAGGGAAAGGTCTTATCAAGCTGATAAATCCCGTAATAGTAGACCAGAAAAGTAAACAGCAGGATATTGAAGGTTGTCTGAGCATACCTGGAATTATTGGAGAAGTCGTTCGCCCAAATTGGGTAAAGGTAAAAGCATTAAACGAGAAGGGCGAAAATGTGGAGCTGGAGGGGACTGGATT
>DDXI01000086.1 GCA_002347475.1 Peptococcaceae bacterium UBA2264 | reverse complement strand
AATTTGGCTAGCAAGCCCTAATTACGAGCGCAATCAGCAGCTTTTTGCTGCCGGAGCTGTCTCCCAGGCCCAACTGGAAAACTTCCAGACCCAGTTGAGTGCCGCTAAGGCTCAGTATGACTCCGCCCAAAACCAACTGGCTATCCTGACCAAAAGTGAAACCCGGGAAAGCCTGAATGTTTTGCAGGCCCAGGTCAAACAGGCACAGGCAGCTCTGGAACTGGCCCAAGCTCAGCTGGCCAATACCACGATAACTGCCCCTGTTTCAGGAGTAGTCAGTGCCCGCAATATCAATCCGGGAGAACTGGCTTCCCCAGGAGCTGCCTTGCTCACAGTAGTTAATATCGATGCTCTCTACGTTAAAGCCTCCCTGCCGGTCGAATTTACGGAAGATGTGGCACCAGGCCAGGAAGTGATCATCAAGACCGCAGAAATTCCGGACAAGGAATTCACGGGAGAAATCAGCGTTATCGATCAGGTCCTGGATTCCCGCAACAGAAGCGTTCTGGTTAAAGTAAATCTGGAAAATCCGGATTCTGTCCTGAAACCCGGCATGCTGGCGGAGATCGCTTTGAAAAATCAGGAACAGGTGAAATGAAATGAAAGAAAAACGCAAAACAATAATTCTGGCCATCCTGATCGTCATGGTCGTCATTCTGGCTGCCATCGGAGGCTATTACTGGTACAAGAATGCTTATTTTGTCTCTACAGAGGATGCCAAAGTCACGGGTGACCTGGTCAATGTCAGTCCCCAGATTGCCGGCAAACTGCTGGAGCTGAATATTGAGGAAGGCGATAAGGTCATCAAGGATCAGATCCTGGGCCGGCAGGGCATGAGCAGTCTGCAGGAAAGCAATATCGATCAGTCAGTCTTCCGGGCCCCCTGCAGCGGGATAGTGATCAGGAAACAAGGGACTGTCGGGGAATACCTCTCCCCCGGACAAACTATCGCCGTTATCGTTGATCCTGCCAAACTTTATGTCACAGCCAATATTGAAGAAACAAAACTGGGCAAGGTCCGGGAAGGTCAGAAGGTCGACATCAAGGTAGACCAGTTTTCTGATGAAAAATTTACAGGCAAGGTTAAACATATCGGCCAGGCCGCCAATTCCGCCTTTGCCCTTCTGCCCTCCTCCACGAGCGGAACATTCACCAAGGTGATTCAGAAAATCCCGGTCAAGATTGAAGTGGATACCAACGATGCCCCCCTGCTGCCCGGTACCAATGCCGTTGTCAGTATTCACATAAAGTGACGAGGTGAAAAAGATGACAGAAAACAACATACAGGAAAATGCCGCTGACGGCTTATACAGATGGTCGGCCTTGTTTGTTGTTGTTATCGGTACCTTTATGGTTATGCTGGACAGCAGTATTGTCAATATCGCTATCCCCAAAATGATGAATGTTTTCGGCTCGGATCTGGATGCGGTCAAGTGGATCTTAACCGCCTACACTTTGACAATGGGGTCGGTAGTTCCGATAACAGGTTTTTTAAGCGATACTTTCGGCGTCAAAAAACAATTTGTTCTTTCCCTGACATTATTCACCCTGGGTTCCTTTTTGTGCGGTTTTGCCTGGAGTACCAATACCATGATCTTCTTCCGCATTATTCAGGCCATTGGCGGCGGAGCTATTATGCCGGTGGGCATGGCTTATATTATGCAGATGTTTCCTGTCCGGGAACGCGGTAAAGCCCTTGGTTTCTGGGGGATTGCCGCCATGTCGGCCCCGGCTATCGGACCAACTATGGGCGGCTATATTATCCAGTACATGGACTGGCGCCTGATTTTTTATATTAATGTGCCCATCGGCATCTTCGGGGTTATTTTTGCCAGCATCTTGTTAAGGGAAACAGCCCTCAAGCCCTATAAAGGCAACTTTGATTATGTCGGCTTTTTCTCTTCCATTTTCGCTATCGGCAGCCTTTTGTATGTTCTGGGTGAAGGAGCCGGCATTGACTGGGGCGATGTCAAGTTTCCCCTGCTGCTTGTCTTCGGCTGTTTCAACCTTTTCATATTTGTTGTCAATGAACTGCTGCATCCCGAGCCTCTAATGGAATTGAGAGTCTTTAAAATTCCGGACTTCACCCTGAGCCAGTTCATTACCGGGGCCACTACTTTAGCTCTGATGGGCGGTTTGTATGCGCTGCCTCTCTTTTTGCAAAATTTAAGGGGCTACACGGCTATGGAAACCGGCTTGCTCCTTTTTCCTTCGGCTGTTGCTGCCGGCATAATGATGCCTATCAGCGGGGCCCTTTTTGATAAGTACGGAGCCAAGATCGTAACAATTCCCGGCCTCTTGATCCTGGCCGTATCTTCCTATCAGATGTCCCGCTTTAATATGGATACCCCAACTGCGACTATCACCTTGATAGCGACTATCCGCGGCTTAGGTTTGGGCCTGGCCATGATGCCTGTTAATACCGCCGCCATGAATGCCATACCCCGAGAACTTTTTGCCAAGGCTACGGCTCTGTCTACAACCGTGCGCAGCATCATCCAGGCTCTGGCAGTAACCCTCATGACAACCATCATTACCAATGCGGTAAGTAATAACTATGCTCGTCTGAGCGAACAGATTACTCCCTTTAATTATGCCTCCAGGAATTTTCTGCAGATCCTGCAGGCTGTTTTCCTGAAAAACGGAGCGTCTTCCAGCAGTGCTGCGGGTTCTGCTCTGGCCAGTCTGGGTAAGATGCTTTACGCCCAGGCCTATATTGATGCCATTAATCTTGCCGTCGCCATAACAGTGCCTGCCGTCTTTGTCGCCGTTTTTTTGGTGCTGCTGATGAGCGGCAAGCAGGAACACCATGAAATTGAACCTAAGGACACCGTTGTTTCAGGAAAGGAGAGACTCAATGAACCGGAAACCGGAATTGCAGGATCCGTGGAATAATCCTTCAGAAAAAGTTATTTCTCTTTTTAAATCCGTGCAGAAAATATACAAGGAGCTGCTCTTTGAAAAATCCAGACAATATGGTTTTACCGGTCCCCAGATCGGATTAATCATGGGATTATACAGAAATCCTTGTCTGACGTTAAATGAAGCCAGCAAATGGTTGGGTTTGTCCAAGAGCACGGTATCCGGAATTGTGGACCGCCTGGTTGCCCAAGGGGTAGTCCTCCGGGAAATTCCTGAAGATAACCGCCGCATTATCCGGTTGTCCCTGGCCCCGGAATTTGTCCAGAGCAATTGTCTTATAGATTTTAAGGATAAGTTTGCTGCCAATATCTTTAAGAATGCCAGCGAAGAGGAAATAGAGAAAATCACCTCCGGCTTGGAGATACTGCACAGGCTGATGAAAGAAACCCGGGATCACGAAAATCACTGAATTGGATGTCCACTCCTTGATCCCGTTAAAATTTTAACAATACTAATTATAAATCTGAAATCATTATAATTCCAAGCAGGATTTTCAGCAAGTTATGGAGAATTATTCAAAAAATGAAAGGGGGGTTAAGCACATGGATCCAAAAATCTTCTTCAAATTAAGTTATGGCCTTTATGTTGTCGGTTCCCATAAAGATGATGCCATAAACGGACAAATCGCCAACACCGTTTTCCAGATCACCAACGAACCGGCTACTATTGCAGTTAGCCTGAACAAAAACAACCTTACCAATGAATTTGTTTCAGCCAGCAAGGTTTTTTCTGTTTCGATCCTGCCGAAATCGGCACCTTTGGATTTAATCGGTCATTTTGGCTTTAAGTCCGGCAGGGATATCGACAAGTTCCAATCTAAATCCTTCAAAAAAGGTGTGAACGGTTCTCCGGTACTGTTGGAGCACAGCACTGGCTTTCTGGAAGCTGAGGTTATCAGCAGCCTGGATGTGGGAACACACACAGTGTTTATTGGCAAAGTAATAAATTCTGAAGTATTTAATGATGAAGAACCTATGACTTATGCTTATTATCACCAGATCAAGCGTGGTGTAACCCCCCCGTCAGCCCCTCTGCCAACCCCTGCTCTTGTCAAGGAAGAAAAAACTTTAAAGGGGGTAAATATAGAAATGCAGAAATTCAAGTGTACAGTCTGTGGCTATATCTACGATCCTGCTAAAGGTGATCCCGACTCCGGTATTGCTCCGGGCACAGCCTTTAATGATCTTCCGGACAACTGGGTTTGCCCGGTCTGTGGTGTAGGCAAGGATCAATTTGAATCCCTATCCTAATTTAAATAGTCTCCTGTCAGGATTGCCTGCAGCCAAATATATCCATTGGCTCACCCACTCTGAACAGTAACATTATGTCGACTGTGGCTGCCTTCCTGACCTGGACCAGTTAACATCTGTAACCAAAAAATTGAGGAGGGAATCGTATGACAAACACTAATGAATTGTACAAATGCAATGTTTGCGGAAATGTCGTTGAGGTTGTTCATCCTGGTGCCTCTTCCCTGGTTTGCTGCAACGAACCAATGGTAAAGCTGGAAGCCAAAACAGAAGATGTGGGCAAAGAAAAGCATGTGCCTGTCGTCGAAGTCTCCAGCAGTGGAATTCTTGTCAAAGTTGGCAGTGTGCCTCATCCAATGGAAGAAAAACATTATATCAAATTTATTGAAGTCCTGACTAAAAACCAGGTGCTGCGGGCGGAATTGACCGTAGGACAAGAGCCGGCTGCTGAATTTGCCGTCAAACAGGCCGATGTTTTGCTGGTGAGGGAGTATTGTAATTTGCACGGCTTGTGGAAAAAATAATTGTTTTGCAGAAATTAATGTTGCAGAAATATAATTGAGGTTGGAGGCGTATTTTATGAAGGATTTAAAAGGTACAAAAACTGAAAAAAATTTGTTGGAAGCTTTTGCGGGAGAATCGCAGGCCCGGAACAAATACACCTTTTTCGCCTCTACAGCCAAAAAAGAAGGCTATGAGCAAATTTC
>DDXI01000075.1 GCA_002347475.1 Peptococcaceae bacterium UBA2264 | reverse complement strand
TTTGGCTAGCAAGCCCTAAATATTGATTTGGAATGAGATATATTGCTGAGATAAATAGCGAATAAATCCTTAATGGGGGCGAAAATTTGCAGTCTAAGATAGTGTTGGGAAACTCCACCGAGGTCATGAATTTGCTGGGATTGGAAGATGAGCATTTACGCATTCTGGAAGAGCGTCTGGGTGGCAAATGTATCGTGCGCGGGGAAGATATGACTATCATAGGATCGGATGAAGAAGTGGAGCGTATCCGCAATGCTGTAAACGAATTATTGGCTATGGTGCGCAGGGGACATAGTTTAACACCTGCTGATGTTGCTTATATTGCTGCCCAGGCTGCTGAAGGACAGCAGCAGGGAATAGCTGAGGCTCTTTCCAAGGTGATTATCACGAGTCACTATGGCCGGCCGATCAAGGCTAAAACTGTCGGCCAAGCTGCCTATCTGCAGGCTCTGCGGGACAATACCATTGTTTTTGGTATTGGGCCGGCCGGTACAGGCAAAACATATCTGGCAGTGGTCAAGGCTATTCTGGCTTTGAGAACCAAGAAAGTCAATCGCATTGTCTTGACCAGGCCGGCAGTGGAAGCCGGGGAGAAGCTGGGATTTCTGCCGGGAGATCTTCAGGAAAAAGTGGATCCTTATCTTCGGCCCCTTTACGATGCCCTCTTTGATTTGCTTGGCCCGGAAACAACCCAGCGCTACCAGGAAAAAGGGATGATCGAAATTGCTCCGCTGGCCTATATGCGCGGCCGAACCCTGGATGACTCTTTCATGATTTTGGATGAAGCCCAAAATACCACTCCTGAACAGATGAAAATGTTTTTGACCCGTTTGGGTTATGGTTCACAGGCGGTTGTCACCGGAGATGTTACCCAGGTGGACTTGCCTCGGGGGCATTATTCGGGTCTGATTGATGTGCAGCGGATTCTGAAGGGAGTTCCGGATATTATTTTTCACTATTTTACAGCGACAGATGTTGTCCGTAATCCGCTTGTGCAGAAAATAGTTCAAGCCTATGCCGAACGGGAACTGGAAACGGACTGATAAGGTGGATAATTTTGCGACTAAGAAAATTATGGACTGAAGTAATAGAAGTGAAGCTAAGGAATACCACATGGCAGAGGGGTTTGGCTGGAGTGGTGTATTTTCTGTTGTTCACAAGCTTATTGGCTTCCAGTCTTTTTGTATCTAAACTACATATTTCTTTGAATGAACCAAGTCCGCAATTGATCGTAGCTCCCTGGGACAAGGATATAGAAGATCTGGAGAAATATAAAAAAGATCAGGAGGCGGCTGCCAAAGATACACCTCTTGTTTATAAGGCTGACGACGACTTTCTGGTGGGGCTGGCCCGGGATCTTGATAAATCCTTCCTGGTTTTGCACGATCTGATTACTTCTGGGGCCGAGGAACGTACAAAAATCAGTCAATTGAAGCAGACACCGCTTTTTGCTTCTTTATCAGATCCTGACCTGACCTCTTTGGTTAAACTTAATCATGAAGAGCTGGATAATTATCAGCAAACAGCCAACGGGATCATTATTAGCAATGTCCGGGATGTCGATACAGGAGCTCGTTCGGAGGCTGAAGTAGCCGCTCTGCGCGAACGCATAAAACAGGAACTTAATCATTCCGGTTTGCCGCAGTATGTGAGTTTATTTATTCAAACCTTCACAGAGGCCAGGGTCAACCAGCCGACTCTGATCGTTGACGAGCTGGCCACAGAAAAACAGCGCAATATTGCCCGTTCGGCAGTTAAACTGGAAGTTCAACATTACAAAATTAATCAGAAGATCGTTGGTCCGGGAGAAATCGTTGATGAAACTATATACCAGGTATTAACAGCTTATGGGTTGGCAGATAACCGGTCCCCCTGGCGGGTAACTGCCGGGATTGCCCTGATCGTTTTCTGCGGCATGGCTTCAGTACTCCTGTACGTTTTTCGCTTCAGACGGGACAGGCCTTTATTGGCTGATAAGCTGATACTGGTTGGTTTGACCATCAGTTTTGTTCTGATTCTGAGTAAAGGTATTATTGCCCTTAATCTGGGCGGGTCTGAGTTTAACAATCTGGCAGGAATGCTCATTCCTGTAGCTTGGGCAACAATGACAGTAGCAATTCTGGTTGATATGGAGCTAGCCTTAATAGTGGCAGTGATCCTGGCAGTATTTGCCGGGGTGCTGGTTGATCCTGATTTTGCTAATACTTTAGGTAAACAGGTTGGAACGGTAGCCTTATTCGGGGGAATTGTAGGAGTGTACAGCGTGTCTTGGCTCAGTCAGCGTTCCGATGTGACCAGAGCAGGTATTTTTGTTGCAGCCGGTAATATCATAGTTATCAGCGGTTTGGCCTTAATGACCGGAATGAGACCTGTTGTTTGGGCAGCAGGGATAGCCCTGGGCTGTGTTAACGGACTTTTTTCCTCCGTTTTTACGGCGGGTACCCTTCATTGGTTTGAATCAGTCTTCAATATTACCTCGGTTGTGCGTCTCCTGGAATTATCCAATCCCAATCTGCCCCTGCTTAAGCGTCTGCTGATGGAAGCCCCGGGGACTTATCATCATAGCATTTTGGTTGGTAACTTGGCTGTAGCGGCAGCTGAGTCTGTCCATGCTGATGCCACATTGGTACGTGTGGGTTCAATGTATCATGACATAGGCAAACTTAAGCGTCCTTATTTCTTCATTGAAAATCAGATTTCTCAGGATAACCCCCATGATAAGATAGCTCCGACGCTCAGTGCTTTGATCATTACTTCTCATGTCAAGGATGGTCTGGAAATAGCCCGGGAATACAAATTGCCGAAACCAATTCAGGATATTATCAGTCAGCATCATGGCGATGGCCTGGTAGGCTTTTTCTATCATAAGGCCAGAGAAGAAAATGAAGAAATTCCGGAAGAGGCTTTTCATTATGAGGCGCCCCGGCCTCAAAGTAAAGAAGCGGCCCTGGTTTGCCTGGCAGACAGTGTCGAGGCTGCGGTACGTTCCTTGCAGAAACCTGCTCCCGGAATAATTGAAGGTTTGGTTCGCAGGGTTATTAAAGATAAGTTAAATGACGGGCAGCTTGATAAATGTGATCTTACTCTTCAGGATCTGGATAGTATTGCTATGGCCTTTGTAACGGTCTTAAGCGGAATTTTTCATTCCCGGGTAGAATATCCGGAACTGCCTGTCAATCGCACCAACGGGCAGGTAAACGTCTCTAGAGACAGTGCATCTAATAAGAAAACACCGGAAGATAAAGCGTCTGCTCAGGAAGAACAAGACGGGTCGGCAGTTGAAGAGCCTGAGACTAAAGATAAGGGAGGATGATCTTGGTTGCTGGAATTGGATATTAATTGGGAGGAAGGATCTATTTCCCCGGCAGAACGTCAGAGGCTGCAAAAAATGCTGGAAAAAGGGTTAAATATTGTTTTGAGTCAGCACGGCAGGCCGTCCCAGGCGGAAGTCAGTTTATCCCTGGTGACTGATGACCGCATCCATGGGCTTAACCGGGACTACCGAGGTGTTGACCATCCTACCGATGTTTTATCATTTGCTTTGGAGGAAACCGATCCCCAGAGCCCTCAGGTTTGTGGTTATCAGGATAATATATTAGGTGATATTGTAATATCCACAGACAGGGTCCGTTCTCAGGCTGTGGAATATGGGCATTCTTTTGAACGGGAACTGCTTTATCTGGCAGTACACGGCACTCTGCATTTGTTAGGTTATGATCATGAAACAGAAGAAGAAAAAATACTTATGCGTCAAAAAGAAGAGGTAGTGCTTAAACTATTGGGCTTGCCGCGAAAGTAGGTGCGGGATTGGGGAATGCATGGAAAGCCTTTGGGCACAGTGTCAAAA
>DDXI01000007.1 GCA_002347475.1 Peptococcaceae bacterium UBA2264 | reverse complement strand
GATACTTACCGTAAATTTTATCAGATTGAAGAAACTGGGGAGCAGGGAGAGTGGCTGGGATCCCGAAAACCTCATCTGGAAGTTGCTGACTTTTTGAAAGGGATTGCGTATAAGCAGGCCGGGGACAAAGGGATCGATCCGGCAGATCTCCAACTGGATAATTTTGATTACTTTCCAATCGTCCAGGGTTACCAAACAGTAGGTCAGATTGTCCGGGGGGCCATTCATGTGCCTCCAGGTGTCAGAGGGAGGATTCAGGAATGAAACAGACTGGCATATTATTTTTCCCGGCTTTTGATTGGTCTTTGGGCGAGACTCATCCCGAACGGGAGGAGCGACTGTTATATACCCAGGAACAATTATCCGAAGAGGGCGTTATGGACCTGCCCCAAATAAAACAATTTGCCCCCGAGATAGCGACGCTTTCCGATGTCTTGCTGACACAGGCANNCAAGGACAAATTAGAAACGGTTTTGCCCTTGTGCGGCCACCGGGTCACCATTCCGGGGCCACAGTTCTGGGCAACCGCGGTTTTTGCACCTTAAATAACGAAGCGATCCTGGTTAACTACCTGCGGGCTCATTACGGCATCAAAAAGGTGGCTATTGTTGATACGGATGTCCATCACGGAGACGGCACTCAAGATATTTTTTACCATGATCCGAATGTCTTGTTTATTTCTATGCATCAGGATGGCCGTACCCTTTATCCCGGAACAGGATTTGTGGATGAAAAAGGAGGTCCCAATGCCTGGGATAGTACTTTGAATATTCCCCTGAAACCAGGAACCGGGGATGAATGTTTCCATTATGTTTTAGAAAATTGGGTTCTTCCCCGGCTCAGGGAATTCGAGCCCGAGCTGATCATTAATTCGGCCGGGCAAGATAACCATTTTACCGACCCCTTAGCCTCCATGAATGTAACTGCCAGGGGTTATGGTAAGATTACTGAACTTCTGCAAGCTGATTTGGCGGTCCTGGAAGGGGGCTATTCTATTCAGGGAGCTTTGCCTTATGTTAATCTGGCTATTCTATTAGCTCTGGCTGGTGAAGATTATAGTAATGTGATCGAAACTGCTCAGCTGACCAGGCCCCAGGTTTCTTTCTCCGAATTCAAAACCTACCTGCAAAATCTGCAGATAAAGCATAGACAAGCTGAATCAGATTGGATTATCCGCGAAGAAGCCCGCCTGCCCCAGGGAAAGTGGGTTATTATTCCTCATCCGGTCTATTACGATACAGAGGGTTTTCAGGAAAACCGTTATGATTATATTCGCCTTTGCAATAACTGCGGAGGAACTGTCTATATTGAAAGTCACTCTCCTTTGGACGGCACCAACAATGCCCTTGTCCGCATTCCTTTTGCAGCCTGCCCGGTGTGCAGCCAAGCTGGTTATGACCTCTGGGGTAATCTGCAGGGCCAAAGGAAAAATGTTCTTTTCCAGGACCAGTCCCAAAATAAAATTCAATTCTGGCAATACCCTGAAGGAGTGACCCCTTATTGAAGCCCGCCATTCGCATTCTTGATCAACACTCCGCCAATCAAATCGCCGCCGGTGAAGTTGTGGAACGACCTGTCTCAGTGGTCAAGGAACTTATTGAAAATGCCCTGGACGCCAAGGCTAAAAAAATTGACATCAGTATTGAACAAAACGGCCTGCCCTTAATCAGGGTAAGCGACGATGGCAGTGGAATAGAAGCCGCAGATTTACCGCTGGCTGTGCTGCGCCATGCTACCAGCAAAATCAGCGGCATCAGGGACTTGGAGCAACTCCAGACTCTCGGTTTTCGCGGCGAAGCCTTGCCAAGCATTGCCTCGGTTTCCCGTTTGGAAATCAGCTCGCGTCCGCCTGAAAGTCTAACCGGAGCCCGTTTAACCCTTGAGGGGGGGCACCAGCCGGATATTCAGGAAATCGGCTGCCCGGCAGGCACAAGCGTAGTCGTGCGCGATTTGTTTTTCAATGCGCCTGCCCGTAAAAAATTTTTGAAGTCACTCAACACGGAATTCGGTCTGATCAGTGATATTGTAAGCAGACTGGCCTTAGCCCGGCCGGACGTTGCTTTTTCCCTGGCCCATCCCCGCCAGGTTATTTTGCAGACCTTTGGCAAGGGCTCCTGGCTGAATACTATCGGGGAGATCCTGGGCAATGATATTGCCCGGAGATTGATTCCCGTCACAGCAACCTCCGGCAATTGGGTTCTGGAAGGCTTTATCAGTCCGCCTGACCTGGTCCGTTCCTCCAAACAGGGGGAAACCTTTATAATCAATGGCCGTTATATCCGCTCTGCTTTTCTGAGCCGAGCTTTGCTGGCCGGTTATCATACCCTGATTCCAGCCAAACTGTATCCGATAGCCATCCTGCATCTGCGCTTGCCGCCATCAGACTATGACGTTAATGTACATCCCACAAAAATGGATATCCGTTTCCGGGAGGAAAAAAATCTGGCCGCTTTTCTTGAGGAAGAAATCAGAAAAACATTGCTGCAAAGCCGTTCACTGCCCGGTTTGGGAAAAGCAGGCATTTCTGCAGCCAGGCCGATAATCCTAAAACTTCCGCGAAATCTTTTCCCATCTGCTGAGCCTGCCCCAGCTCTGAATATCCGGGAAAATACTGTTTTCTCCGGAGCCGAAGCTGATGCTGCCGCAGGGTCAAGTCCAGGGCAGCCGGCAGAGCCTGCGCAGATCTTACCTGAGAGCCTGGATCAGGAGCAGGCGAGCCTTTTCGCCGGCGCATCGCCCCGGCCAGGTCCTTTGGAAGAATTCCGGCCCCTGGCCCAGCTGTTCCAAACCTATGTTTTGGCCAGCGACGGCAAGGTTCTGATGATTATCGACCAGCATGCTGCCCACGAACGCATCAATTACGAGCACTTGCTGAAAAAGGCCAAACAAAACCCTGCAGCCAGTCAACAGCTTCTAACCCCTGTTTCCGTAGAACTAACCCTGCAGGAGGAACAAGCCTTGCTGGAGCATTTGGAGTCTTTAAGCGATTTAGGCTTTATTCTGGAACACTTTGGACCCAAAACTTATTTATTGCGGGGGATACCAACCTATCTGGGACCCTTTTCTGCTGAAGAATTGCTGCGTAAATTTATCGAAGAAGTCTTGCAGCAAAACAAAATCCCTGTTATGGAGCAGCTGCTGGAAGAATGGATCTATTTACTGGCTTGCCATGAGTCAATTAAAGCTCAGGACACACTTTCCTTGGCGGAAATGGAAGAGTTGCTGGTACAGCTTGGACAAACAGAAAACCCCTTTACCTGTCCTCATGGAAGACCAACCATGATCCAGATGACTGCCGCAGAGCTGGCTAAACGTTTTTACCGTGGATAACCTGTGGTAAAAAAATAGTTTATTCTCAACATATTTGCTGCTGCAATATACTGCAAGCTAAGACAGAGAAAGATAAAGTACAGGGAGTGTGGTTAAATTATGTATTTTAAAAACATTGGTAAAACAAATACAGCTGATACTGTTGCTTTGGCCTTAAGAACTGCCCTGGAAAGAAATATTAAATATCTGGTTGTGGCTTCTTCCAGCGGTCAGACAGCCAAACTACTAATAAATAATGACGTCAGGATCATTTGTGTGACCCATGCCAATGGGTATCCGGATCCGGGTGAAAGCGAAATGGTGCCGGAAGCACGCGCTGAACTTACAGATTCCGGTATTAAGGTTTTAACCACAACTCATGTGCT
>DDXI01000146.1 GCA_002347475.1 Peptococcaceae bacterium UBA2264 | reverse complement strand
AAAGCGGTCTTTTCCCCGATTCCCGGAACTCCCGGAATATTATCGGAAACATCTCCCATTAGTCCTTTCAGATCAATAATCTGATAAGGTTTCAGTTTATACCTTTCCCAAAGCCGCTCTTCATCATATAATTCAACTTCACTGATACCTTTTTTAGTCAACAAAATCTTGGTTTGGGAGGAAATAAGCTGCAAAGCATCACGGTCTCCCGTATATATCAGGACCTCCCAACCCTTGGCTTCGGCTTGTTTGGTTACTGTTGCTATCAGATCGTCAGCTTCATAACCAGCCATTTCCAGCATAGGGACAGAAAATCCCGCTAACACTTCCTTCAGATAATCAAACTGGGGTGCTAAATCCTGCGGAGTTTCTTTGCGGTGAGCTTTATATTCGGGAAAGTACTCCAGGCGGATATCAGCTTTGGTTTTATCAAAAGTAACCAGCCAGTAGTCTGGTTTTTGTTCCATGCATAACCTTAGAAGCATCATCATAAAACCATGCAGAACATTGGTCGGTTTTCCCTCGGATGTTGTCAACAACGGCAAAGCATAAAAAGCCCGGTTCGCTAGGCTGTTCCCATCCAGAATTAATATTTTGGGCATAAACTAAACCCCTTTCCCTGTTATTTAAATATATCATACCGCTTTATCTGCTGACAAACTGTCTCTGAAAAACTCCTCCCGGCTTTCTGTTAAAATTTTCTTATAGGCATCCAGGTCAGAACCGCTGCCTGAATAATAAAAGCCCGGATACCAGAGGCATTTAGGGCCCCAGCATCCGGACAAGCTTATTTGATGCTATATCAGCAGCCTCAGGAGACAAGAAAGACAATCTTGGTTAAAAGATCGCTTTCGGACACTTCCATTGGCGAATTAAAATAATATTCGTAAACCACACCCGTAGGTTTATAGCCATTGTCAGTGATAAACTTGTTTATCGCTTCGTAGGTGGGAACCATATCCTTATAAGGTCCTTTGTAAAGACAAGTAACCTTCTTGCCCGCCGGTATGACATTAGAAATAACTTCACCTTTGCCAGCGATTTTTTTGCCAACAGGAAAACCCATCTCTACTTCCAGATTTTCCATATCCATATTGTAATAGGCTGTAAAGGGAACATCGACCGGCTGTTCTCCAAGTTCAGCGAGGTAGTCCATTATCGTGTGATAAGCTGATCCGATTTCCTGAGGCAGATTAGTCACTGAAGTTACCTTTTTTACGGAAAGTACCGGCTGTTCCGCTGTTTCAATAAGCTCAATTTTATTTTCCACAAGTATCTCCTCCTGTTCATAATCGTCAAAATCCCCGGACTATCCCCGACTCCTATTGAATCAAGCCGACAAACTGTATTTCACAGCTGGAATCACCACCTTTTTCTTATATGAAAAGATTTTCTCTTTCTGCCGGATAATTCCTTCCCTAAAATAATAATTAATCGACTGCATTCTGATTATATTGACAATTATTTTAACAACTGGTATATTAAAAATAACTTTCAGTATGTTTCGGTAATAAGGTTATTGCGAAGCTGAATAAAGGTTTTCTCATTGAAGTTAATTGTCCATAATAAACATAAGGGGATCCGGACGGACCCCCTTATGTTTTCGGGATATGGAATCAAATGTTAAGCAAGAACAAGTATTTAAGCTTTAACAGGTGGTTTAGCCATTAGGATTAAAATCAGGCTGACAAAACAGAGAGCACCGGAGATTATGAACGGCATTGCGCTCAGCTGTCCAGCCACCGGGCTTTTCATCATATCATAGAGCATCGGTCCGCCGACTCCGGCAATACCATAGGCCATAAATACTGAACCATAGTTCATGCCTAGGAACTTGGTGCCGAAGAAATCGGCAGTCAGGGAAGGATACAGAGCGAGGAAACCGCCGAAGCAGAAACCAACCAGGGATACACCAACCAGAATCAAGGTTCCGGTAAGCATCTTCAGGACGATCATGGTAATACCGCAGATCACAAAGATCAGCATCAGAGTCTTGATCCGGCCAATTTTATCGGAAACTGTGCCCCAAAGAAGGCGTCCGGCAGAATTGAAAACGGAAACGATCATTACAGCAGAAACAGCGAGGGCTTCGCTGATTCCCTGAGCTTGAGCAATCGGCAAAGCGTTGGCTATAATCATCAAACCAGCGGCAGCACCAAAAAGATAGGAAACCCAGATCAGATAGAAAGCAGGTGTTTTCAGCATTTCGCCTGTGGAAAAATCCAGGCCAGTGGCTTTGCCACTAACCGGTGCCGGAGGATTCCAGCCGGCCGGCTTATACCCGGGAGGCGGGTTTTTCAGGAACTGGGCACCGAGAACAACACAAACACCAAAAATTATCCCCAAATAAGCAAAGGTATTCAGAATGCCATAATTAGTAATAAAGGACTTGGCAATCGGGGTAAAAACGAGGGCTCCGCCGCCGAAACCGGCTACAGCCAAACCGGTAATAAGACCTTTCTTGTCAGGGAACCATTTTACGCAGGTGGCTAAAGGGCAAACATAGCCGGCACCAATACCCAAACCGCCAATTACACCAAAACTTATATAGAGCCAAACAACGGAAGTTGTCCTGCTGGCTAAAAGAAGACCCACGGCTAACATGATCCCACCCAGAGATGCAACCTTCTTGGGGCCAATTTTATCCTGAAGTTTACCGAAAATAATTGTCCCAATAGCAAACATCAGAATTGTGATAGAATATGTTAAACTTGTTGAGGCCGCATCCCAATTAAAGAGTTTCATTAAAGGAGCTTTAAATACGCTCCAGATATATACTGCTCCCAGGGCGACCTGGATCAGCAGGGCACCAACTACTACCAGCCAACGGTTCATGACTTTCTCAGACAAAATTTTCTCCTGCCTTTCTTAATAAACATTTTAAAATGCACCTTCGAATAATTTCAAATACCATGTTCCTAATCTAGAATGAATGAGAGCGTTCGAAAAAATTTAAGTATTTCATAATTGTTCAAGAATTAAGTAATCTGCTTTCTGAAATAACTGCAGTGCCTGCTATACTATCGTAACCTGCCAATTTTCATCAACCCATATACCGAGACATTGGACATCAAAATACCAGGAACGAACAGTTTTAAGTGATGCCTCCAGCTGTTCCAGCTGTTTCTCTTTCGATACCGGATTACCTGCGCAATCGTAGTGAGCAACAATAGCAATCAGCCTTGAACCATGTCCTTCTACCGATATTTTCACTCTTTGTTGGATTGAAGTTACTGCGGCTTGATTTTCTGCCAGTATCTTGATAGGGCCTGGTTCAGTTATGGTATCGACAAAATCGAGATTATAACGATTTCTTAAAAATTCATTTACAGGCAATTGTGTCCTGCCGTCCATACAGTTAATCGCTGTACCGAATATTCCGTGAGCCATTTCCACACCTCCTTTCTTAATTTTGCCACTGGTTATCGTTCATTTACTGCCTTTTATTGTACTTATACCCCCCCTATTTATGTATAATCACAGCTTACGTAAGTATACAATTCTTTTCGAAGAATGACAAGATCCATTGTCTATTTCAATTATTACTTGCCACTATCTCATATCGCTCAGGATAATTTCTCTCAAAATTCAATTTCAGATAAATAAAAAAGCGTGCCAGCGCACGTCTTTTTTTATTTATCTGAAATATCTGAAATTATTGACAGCAGAATTTTCACAGGATAAAAATACAATATATAATAGTGTAGTTCATGCCAGTATATTTGGTAGGCGAGGGGGGACTTGAACCCCCACTATCTCACGATAAGTGGATTTTGAGTCCACCGCGTCTGCCATTCCGCCACTCGCCCTTAATTATCCCTGTATTTCAAATGCAGTGATAATACCCGGTTAGTTTAACATCAGATAATTATTTCGTCAAGTCACTTGATTCCTTGTTCTTGTATTCTTAAGCCAAGCAGTCATTCTTTCTTCCATTGCTTCATCAGGTTGATACAGTACTCCGCCTTAACTCCCCATTGCTTCAGTAATAATCTCATGAGCTTCTTCAGCTTCTGATTCCGGAACCAGTATTTCAACAGAGGCATGTTCACTCAAGTGCATAGACCCAATCATTCGTAACTGGACCAGCATTCCTTCATCAGAAAGAATCTGCTTATATTTCTCAGCCACTGATTTATTAGGCGCAATATAAATCACAGTCCACATTTTATCCCATCCTCCATTAAAAAACAGCCAATGTACACCACCGGCCTGTTTTCAACCTGTGGTTACTTCTCCGTGTTTTGTATAAATTACGGCGCTGCCTCGAATTTTAATAGCGGAGGTATGTTCCGTGAATTGGGCTATCATCACTTCACCTTTATCCAGTTTTTCCGAATGATGAAATCTGGTATCTTTACCTCGTGTTAGACCGATCAGCGTGACTCCGTTTTCCAAGGCTTTAACAACAATATAGTCACTGCCTGTTCCGGTAGTTTCAGTCATGCTGAACACCTCATCTCCTCATTATCGCTAACATAATATCATAGGCCTGATAATTGTGCAATAAACCGCATTATTTGTGTCTAAGCTTCCTGTACTTCTCCATCAGAGCTTTTTCCACATGTTCCGGGACAAATTCCGAGACATTGCCACCCAAACTGGCTACCATTTTGATGGCACTCGAACTGATAATGGAAAAGTCGCTTCTCGTAGTCAAAAAGACTGTCTCAATATCCGGAGCCAGTTTTTTGTTCATCAAGGCCAATTGAAACTCATATTCGAAATCCGACATAGCCCGCAGTCCCCGAATAATAGCTCCTGAACCACAGCGGCGGGCAAAATTCACTGTAAGTCCTCTGAAGGGNNTTTACACTAACCCTGGGCATATCAGCAGTTGCTTCTGAGAACAAGCGGATTCTTTCTTCCAGAGAAAACAAGGGATTTTTATTGTTATCTTCTGCCACTGCAACAATCACTTCATCAAATACCCCCGTTGCCCGTTGAACAATATCAAGATGGCCATAAGTAACAGGATCATACGTCCCTGGATAAATAGCACTTCGCACCTATTTTGTCTCCTTTGCCTAAATTGCATTCTTTCATAGTTACGCTTTTATTGTTTCGCTTTTATTTCAGAAAATCCTGCCCAATCAGCAGAAAATCCTAAACTGCTTTCCAGGCAACGTTTTCCGGGCCCAGTATTTCAGTCAGTTTCTTTTCCAGGTTACTCTGTCCGTCTACCCAATAATCCTTTTTCCCTCTGACAAGTTTGTTGCTGTCGGCAAAATAGAAGTAAACCGGACACAACCCCGGAAAACTCTTCAAGAGAGGCAATATGGTTTCCATCAGAATACTCTCTTCTCTGGCAAAACGTAAATACAGCCTTTTGGTTTCTTCCCGGTATTTACCTGTCTCCGGGCTTTTTTTCTTTGCCATTGTTTGATAATCTTCCCAGGCGAAGATCTTTTCTGCAAAAATTTTCTTTTCCTCATCCCGGACAGTATAACGGCCCTCGACGATGACCACAGAATCGTTTGTCAGACCCCGCAGCTGAGCAAAAACGCGCGGAAAAATCAGCACTTCAATGCTTCCTGTCAGGTCTTCCAAGACGAAACTTCCCATTAATTCGCCTTTTTTGGTTACATTCTGTCTCAAAGCTGTAATCATGCCCCCCAGAACCACTTTGTTCTCTAGATCACTTTCCAGACAGGCGGCAATGTCCGAAGTTGTCAGTGCCTCGAGATGCGGAATTACAGGGGACAAAGGATGTCCGCTCAAATACAGTCCCAGGTATTCCTTTTCCATTTGCAGAATCTCGCTTTCCTCAAACTCTTTCAGTTCAGGAAGTTCGATCATCTGTTCTTCATTTGCCCCCAGATCGAATAAGGATAACTGACCGGAATCCAGATCTTTTTGCCGGCTGTTGGCTATTTCCAAAGTAAGATCCAGAACCGCCAGGGCCTGCACACGTGAACAGAGAGAATTAAAAGCCCCCGCTCTGATTAAACTTTCCAGTACCCGCTTGTTCAGTACCTTTCCATCCACCCTGACGCAAAAATCGTATAAGCTTTGGAAAATCCCCTTTTGCCGGGCGCTGATTATCTTTTCAATGACATTTATGCCGACATTACGGATCGCGCCCAACCCAAAGCGAATGGCTTGATGCTCAAGAGTAAAGCCAATCTGACTGAACTGCACATCCGGCGGAAGAACCTGAATGCCCGCAGCCCTGGCTTCCTGGATATAAAACGATATTTTGTCTGCCGATCCCATGACCGTACTCAATAAGGAGGCCGTAAATTCCAACGGATAGTTGGCTTTCAAATAAGCTGTCTGATAAGAAATTACAGCATAGGCGGTGGCATGTCCCTTATTAAAACCATATTCGGCGAATTTGGCCATCAGGTCAAATATTTCTTCAGCCTCTGAACGGCTTAACCCCAGTCTCAGGGCTCCCGGGATCAGCCAATTTCCCTCCTGGTCCTGCAGCCCCTGGATGAAATACTGCCGTTCTTTTTCCATAACTTCCTTTTTCTTTTTCCCCATAGCCCGGCGCAGCAAATCGGCCCGGCCTAAAGAATAGCCCGCTAAATCACGGGCAATCTGCATAACTTGCTCCTGGTAGACAATGATTCCGTAAGTTGATTTGAGGATAGGTTCCAATTTAGGATGGATATGAGTAATCCGGCCGCCATGTTTTCTCTTGATAAACTCCGGAATCTGATCCATAGGTCCTGGGCGATACAAAGCCAGAACTGCGATAATATCTTCGAAACAAGTTGGTTTGAGATCCTTGAGGATCGCCCGCATGCCATTGCTTTCCAGCTGAAAGACCCCGGTGCTGGAACCCATGGAGAGCATGTCATAAGTATTGGCATCATCCAGGGCCAGCCTTACCAAGTCGATAGTCACACCTGTGTTTTCGGCAATTCTCTGTACCGCTTCCTGCAGGATAGTCAGGTTGCGCAAACCCAAAAAATCCATCTTTAATAACCCGATCTCCTCGATAATTTTCATCGGAAACTGGGTTATTAACTGCCCATCTGCTGTTTTCTGGATCGGCAGGTATTTGGTCAAGGGCTCTCTGGCAATTACCACCCCGGCAGCATGGGTGGAAACATGACGCGGCATTCCTTCCAGAGCTTGGGCAATCTTAAAAAGTTTTTCGATTTCCTGATCTTCTTCCACCATTTTGACCAATTCCGGAGACACCACCAAAGCCTTGGCCAGAGTCATCCCCAAATCATTAGGTATAGCTTTCGCAACCCTGTCTACTTTCATTAAAGGTATTCCCATAACCCGTCCGACATCCCGAACAGAGGACTTGGCTCCCATCGTTCCGAAGGTGATAATCTGGCAAACCCTATCCTGTCCATATTTATCTGTGACATACTGGAT
>DDXI01000040.1 GCA_002347475.1 Peptococcaceae bacterium UBA2264 | reverse complement strand
GGGCAGGTTAACGTATTGATATTATTGCGAAGGGGCTGTGCAAGACACAGTCCCTTTTTAGTATGATTTTAGAATCAGGGATGCGGGGTGAAATATGAAAAAAGCAGACAACCTGCAGGCGGATTCACCACGAACTGCCGGATTGTCCGTATGTTAACACCTGATTTTTAGTTTATTTGGAGTAGCATCTCATTATACCAAAAACCAGTTTTCATACGGATTCTTATGATCTTTTTGTTATTTTAATGCTGAAATATTGGCTATTTTATTGGGTGCGAAACTTGAGTAAATATAATTCGGGATAATGTAAGGAAAATGCAAAAAAGGCCATCTCAACAAAACTTGTTTTTGGTGAGGCGGCCTTTTTGGAGTTTATTAATTACGAATAGACGATAACAGACGAGACAGCAATGCAGCATCCTTTTCGCCGGGGCTACTCTCTACACCGGTCATGATATCGATGAATTCTGTGCCTGTCTGCGTCACAAGACTGCAGACATTATCGGCATTTATTCCGCCTGCAATTATGACGGGCTTTGAAGACCGGTTGATGATCTCAATGCAGAAATCCAGATCCAGCCTGGTGCTATTTTCAGATGCATTTGCCGGAACTCGTGAATCTGCAAGCAATCCGTAGAGGCTGGTTTTACAGAGTTCCGCTACAATTGTTTCAATATCTGAAGTGCCAAACTGGAAGATGCGGTCTTCGACTCCAGGAGGAACGGTCTTGATCACATCAATATTCAGTTCATGAAGTGCTTCAGAGATCATTATGGTATCCTCCAGCGTTTCATTGTAATGAAGCTGCACCATGGACGGGCGCAGGCTGGAAGCCAGTTCGATCACCTTTTCGGGAGCACCTCCTGTAACAATGCAGCTTCGGTGCTGAGATTGGACCATGCTCAACAACGGCAACGCCTCGGTGCGGCTCAAGTTCCAAGGAACTGGAAGGGGGTATTCCGTAACAAAACCGAGAATATCCACACCCAGATTCATGCACACTTGTACGTCATTTTTGCGTTTCAAACCACATATTTTCACTTTGATGCTGCTCATTAAACGTGATCTCCTGGTCCTTTGCTGAGAGCCAGATAGCACTCACACATGTTTTCTGCCTGCCAGATTGCTGTTCCGATAAGTAACGCATCGGCACCAGCTCTAACTGCCGCTTGTGCTTCCGCGGGGGTTTGAATGGAACTTTCACTGATCAGTATTGCATTTTTTGGTGTATATGCGGCCAGAAACTCTGTGGCAGAAACGGTTCCGTCATCTTTTTCAAGTTCAAGGATATTACGATTGTTGATGCCCACAAGTTTTGCACCGATGTTACCGGCCCAGATCAATTCTTCTTCCGTATGAGCCTCAACCAATGGCTCGAGTCCGATTTTCAACGCTTCGTTATACAGTTCCACCAGTGATGGAAACGTTTGTATAGCACATATAAGTAGTATCGCCTCTGCACCACAATCCTTTGTGATTTTCAGATCATCTGTGCACGTGATAAAATCCTTGCGGAGTACAGGAAGTTTGGTTCCCTTCGCAATTCGCTTCAGAAGTTCTATGGAGCCGCCAAAGGCATTACACTCAGTTACTACCGACAGTGCAGGCGCACCTGCTTCAGCCAGTAACTTTGCCGATTCCAATGGATCTCTTCCCCGGAGCAGATCACCAATCTTGGGGGAAGTACATTTAATATCTGGAATGACGGGAATAAACCCTGCCTGTTTTCTAGCTATTAGCGCATCTGAAAATTTAGTATTCATTTGTTTACCCCACAAACAAGTTGGATATTTTACAAAGTTGATTCAGTTTTTCTGCCGCGGCACCACTGTCAATCAGTTTGTTAGCGAGGGCAATGCCTTCTTCAAAACTGGCTGCTTTTCCTCCGACCTTCAATGCGCCGGAAGCATTGAGAATGATAGCATTGCGTTTGGGACCAATAATTTCGCCGGAGAAAACTCCACGGATCGTTTTTGCGTTTTCCTCGGGAGTGCCTGTTTTAATCGCTTCTAATGTGCAGCGCTCTATACCAAAGTCCTCTGGCTGAATCTCATAAGTTGTGATCTCGCCATCTTTCAGCTCATTGATTCTTGTTTTGCCGATGAGAGAGATTTCATCAAGACCATCCAGACCATGCACAAACATGGCATTTGTGTATCCCAGATCTTTGGCCACATGGGCCACAGTATCAAGAAGCTCTGGTTTGTAAACGCCAAGAAGATGTCTGGGTGCAAAAGCGGGGTTGATCAATGGACCAATGATGGTATAAAAAATAGTTTTGATACCAAGATCAGATTCAGCAGGGAGAACCTTACACATGACCGGATGGAACAAAGGTGCGTAGAGAAAAGCAATGCCTATATCCTCAATCAGTTTTTCAGCCTGTGCGGGCGTAAGATTGATATTGACACCGAGAGCCTCCAGCACATCAGCGCTGCCAGAGAGGCTTGAAATAGAACGGCTGCCATGCTTCGCAATGGGAATACCTGCTGCTGCTGCAACAATGGCTGTTGCTGTGGAAATATTGAACGTGCTCAGGCCGCCGCCAGTACCGCAGGTGTCCATTAGATCTTCTTTCGTATTAGGCCTCAGGGGAACACAGTTTTCACGCATTGCTTTTGCGATGTAACCAATTTCCTTAAGTGAAGAACCTTTCATTAGTAGTGCGACCTGGAAACCGGCGATCTGAACGTTGCTGACTTCATCATTGTTGATGGCGCTGATGAGTCCAAAAATCTCTTTTTCAGAGAGTTCCTTGTGGGTTGTTGCCTTGTTCAAGATATTTTTATACATAATAGTATTCTCCTTAAATATTATCTGCTTTTAAATAATTTATTTAACGGCAGCTTCAATGCCTTTTTTCATGCTGCGTACATATTCTGAGACGTAGTTAATACAGCCTTTTCTGTACTTTGCGACCAGCTTTACAATTGCGCTACCGACGATTGCACCATCGGATAGATTCACCATACTGCCAGCCTGTTCAGGTGTCGAAGTTTTTTTGCCACTACATTCTTAGTAAAATTTACCATTTGGATTATCTTATCCTTGATTTTTTTTATAAGCGCTAAATTCTTCAGGCTTTGACTTGGGATGCTTGCTTCTGGGCATTATTTTTCGCCAACCTTGTCTTTTTAGCATCCTGTATATTGTTGATTTAGGGACTTCTTTACCGATGATTTTCTCATAGGCATTCTTTATATCTGATACAATCAGTGTCTTTCCGTCTTTTGCTTGCGATTCAAATACTTGAAGAAATTCCTTTTCTTCATTATCCGTAAGGTATCTTTTATTTCCACCTTTACGGTTTTCACCGAGTACTGATTTCATGCCTGTTTTGAAATACTTGCTGATTATATTGTTTATTGTTGCGGCAGGATATCCTACAATTTTTGCTATCTCTTTTGCCGGCATATTCTCTATGGCCCTAAGTCGTAATACAAATAACCGTTTTATCTCATATTTATTGCTTGCTTCTTTTTCTGCTTTTAAAATTTCGTCAATTTGCTCCGCAGTAAAGGATTTTCTTCGCATTTCTAATACACACCCTTATAGTTTGGTATGTATTTATTATAACATAAACAGGAATAAAATGTAATATATTATACGCGAATTAGTATTACATACATATATCAAATATTGTGCGGCACTACATTTCGGAATCTGGCCCTGTTTTCGGGGTAACTTTAACTTGGAATTTCCACCAATTAGGAAATCAGGTTGTTTTAAGAACCAATGCTGCATGTACAGCATTAGTCAAGAATAGCATGAAAATTGATAATAACAAAAGAAAAATGTATGAGCTTTCCCAAAATAAGGCAATATCAGAAAATATGGCCTTGGTAATACTTTGACTGTTCCGAGGGCGAAAGGTTATTATGAGATTAACTTGGGGGATGTCAACAAGATGGATCGCTTATAGATAATAAGCGAAATTTCTAGTATGACACAAAAAATGAAAAGATCTGGAAAAGGCAAAACTGCAGAAAGGCAGTGACGCAAAGCTTTAGGGCCTAAAGATTTTTAAAATCTATGGCAGCCAGTTGCCGAAATATTATTAGAACAAGTTTTTGCATGTAAGGGGCCGTACCGAAACTATCAAGTTTCAGCACAGTACCCTTTAATTATTACAGACGACAAATATCGCGATACTGATTATTCAAAAACGGTTTATAATAAAGTAAGATAACAATAACAGAGGAGTGTTAATATGCCTGATAAAGAGAGATCCAACCTTGATAAAATAGCTTTGGATCTTGTAAGAATAATTTCGGAAAATCCAACGAGTAAGCCGTACATGCAGGAATATTTTATTTCCATGCTGGAAGATATCAAAAAGGATATTGAAACAGGAGATATCAATGAGAAAGCAAAACCAGCTGGTTATGGAGAAGGATACATTAATCATATACCAGGCAATTTTAAAGGTGCTTGTTTTCCTGTATTAGTGGCTAAGTGTTACGCTCAGGACGATTTCGAAGAAAGACTTGGTGAAATCCTTTATCAAGCTGGAATCAAATGTAAAGGAATCAATGACGAAGTTTATTTTTTCGCGTCAAAATGGGAACCGCATATCTGGCTAAAACATAGTGAAGAAATAAGAATATTACGTGATCAAGGGGTTAGATTTACTTTTATTATAGTCACTGCTAATAGTATTACAGAAATCCATCCATAAGATCCAGGGGTTGCGCGTCGAGATTCCACCTGGTCTCGTCGAGATTCCACCTGGTCTCATTAACGGTGGACTTTCATAATTGCAAACGAGAATTACGCTTTAGCAGCTTAATTGCCGCTAACATCCTGCCTTCTGTACCTGCGGCGAAGGGTCCAGGGTGACTTGAAAGTTATCGGGTCCAGCAAACAACGGCACCGGGGCTAAAAGTAAAGCTTTAACCATATTGCTTTTTTCTAGTCTATCTAATAAAATGAAAAAGATTGGAGCTGAAAAGATGCGTAATTTTTCTTGCTAAATTATATAAAGCATAATGAAATTATAAAACGGTGGAAAATACCGTTAGTTTTGTTGTGCTTATGCAAGAAAGTCAGGTATCTCTTTTCACTCAAATAATACATCCTTACCATATCCTATGTGGATCTGGCTTTGCTGTGTATTTGCGAGCTGCAAGAATTAGCTTTCTTGCAGCTCATAATTTTACACAGGAGGATAAAATCATGTCTCTGATAAATGTTATTAATCTCACCTTTGCCTATGAGGGAAGTTGCGATAATATCTTTGAGAATGTAAGCTTTCAGATAGACACCGATTGGAAATTGGGCTTCACCGGTAGAAACGGCAGAGGGAAGACAACCTTTCTCCATTTGTTGCTTGGCAAATACGAATACAGCGGCAGTATTTCCGCAAGTGTCAGCTTCGAATATTTTCCGTACGAAGTGGCAGACAAGAAAAACGATACCATTCATGTAGTTGAGAGCATATGTCCGGATTATCTTCAGTGGGAGCTTATGCGGGAGTTAAATCTCCTTGCCGTTTCGGAAGATGTTTTGTATCGTCC
>DDXI01000102.1 GCA_002347475.1 Peptococcaceae bacterium UBA2264 | reverse complement strand
AAAATTGAATATTTCATCATCTCCAGGCAGGACTTCCTCATCAGCATCCCGGAAATCTCCCAGGATTGCAAAATGAATCTGCGGATCCTGATTAGCCAAATGAAAAACTTCCAAATGATGTATAAGTTCTGCGACCTCGGCTTCATTAGATAGAAAGGTAGGAATAACCACCATAGTTTTAGCATCCGGTGCCACTCCTTCCTTGTACTCCAGACGCAGCAGAGGCAGCGGCGGAATAAAACGAAAAATAAAGGTATTAACGAAAGTTAACCCCCACTCACTGGCCGGAATCATTAAGACCAAACTGAAAACAGCCATCTGCCAGACGTCTAAATCCCAGAAACCCCCGATGATTTCCCAGAATAAGACGAATGCAACCGTGGTTAATGTCGCTAATAAGCACAGGAAAACAAATGTCGGATTATTTTTGAGCCAATGTACAAATCCCCGTTTCAGCTTGAGATGGGCCTTCAGGACCTGGCGCAGCTCCTGCTCCCCCTCATCATGCAGATAATAACCCACATGAGTAGAAGGAGTTTTTGCTAAGGTCTGATCAGTGGAAGCCCGGCTTGCCAGAGAAATAGCTGTTTTAGCTATCAGGATCTCCTGAACTTCAATTTCCTTGGCTAAACGTTCGACCGCATGTCTCAAAATATCCCGGCTGTTAAAATCTATCAGTGGATAAATTTCTCCCGGATCCTGCCGCAGGATCTTTTCCACTACACTCAAAGACTCGAAATGTTCTGCCCAGGACCAGCGGGAGACGTCACGCAAACTGTTGATCAGGTTTCCCGCAGACAAACGGTAGAGAGCTTGTAAACGGTGTTCATGACCAATCAATTTTTCAATATCCTCAGTCTGCATACCTGTTTTACGTTCCAGCCATTGACGAATCGGGATTCCCTCGACTCCGTACTCACGAATTCTTCCTATCAGATGAACAACCAGAACCGGCGGGAAAACCTTCAGGCCCCTGGTTGTCCGGTCCATTTCCATCTCAAGTTTCCCAGGATCAAAAAGATACTTTTCCCATTTTAATAATAATTTCTCAGCTTGCATACGTGCTTTATGACGTTTGTAGAATTCCTCAAAAAGATCGCTGATTTCTTCTATCAGACTAACACGCAGTAAAAGAGGGATGGCCCAAAGCTCACCCATAGTCAGAGGAGCAATTTCCTGGTAGGCCTGCAAATATTCGATCAGCATTGTTAAGTTTGCCTGACCGCCGATATTCTGTAAAAAGTCTTTTAATACAACAGAAGCTCTGGTGATGGGGGATTCGGTATTAAACTTGGGCAGTCGTCTGTAATAGGAGGGCGAAAGATTTTTAGCCACATGAATATTCTGTTCTTTGAGAAAATCAATATGATCCATCAGCCATTCCAACGCTGGCAGCACATAAAATCCTGCCTGTTCCGCTGTTACCAATTCCCGACAATAGATTGACAGCTGATTGATCAAGATCTTCAGATCACGGAAAGGAGTTTTACCCCTTTTTTGATAAACAGCAACATTTTCCAAGGCAAGGTTCCGGGCTCGTTGTTTTAGTTCGTCGATACTAAGAATGTTCTGCTCTAACAATTTTCCGCCTCCCTGTTTGTATGTTTAATTTCCACATCTAACAAGCAGCCAGGTTGCAGCTTAAGAGCTGTTATAATATAGTAAATCCGCATAAACACTAGGTTTTTGGTATAATAAGGATATAGCTCGAAATCAACCAAAAAAAGATGTTATAATGCGGATACTCACAAAAATAATAGGCAACGCTCAAAAATATAATTTATTTGCTTTACTTCATTATAGTGGAGGTCACAAAATCCTTCAAGCAATTTATCGGGGTAAAGAGGAAGTAGATGGGGCCAAAGTCTGAAATATACAATTCCTTGATTTGCTGCCCTGCAGGCAATCGTGTTTAAAAAATCAATTTTAACTCTAGAACATCCGCTTTTGCCGTCTGATATTTATACTCAGCAATAAACCAATTGCCAGCATATTGGATAACATATTGTTTCCGCCATAGCTTATCAGAGGCAGCGGTATTCCTGTTACCGGCATAACTCCAGAAGTCATGCCTACATTAACCAATATGTGGAATGTGAACATCGATATTACTCCCACAGCAATCAGAGTCCCGTAAAGATCCTGGGATTTAGCTGCAATACCGATGGCGCGCGACAGGAAAATAAAGAAGAAAAACAGGAGACAGACAGTTCCAATAAAACCAAATTCTTCACCTACAACCGAGAAAATAAAATCTGTATGATGTTCCGGCAAAAAGTTAAGCTGGCCCTGCGTCCCCATGCGGAATCCCTTGCCCCATAAACCGCCGGAACCTATTGCCCAGATTGACTGAATAATATGGAAACCGTCACCCGAAATATCTGAAGCCGGATTAAGGAATATCGTTAAGCGTTTGAGCTGGTAATCCTTCAAAGGCAAGGGAAGTCCCTGTGCGAATTGCAGCCAGGAGGGCAAGTTGGTAGCAAAATGCAGCCATAAGGCCAAGGCAATAAGAACACCGCCTCCCAGCAGCAAGATTCCAAATTTACGGGGATTAGCCCCGGCTACAAACATCATCCCTACGAAGATGGCTCCAAAAACCAAAGCCGTCCCTAAATCAGGCTGCAAGCAAATCAAAATCATCGGCAATAGCACATACAAAAAGGGAGCTGCAAAATCTCTGAAGCGAGTCAGCTTTTTTTCCCGTTTAGCCAGGAAATCTGCCAAGGTAAGAATAATGAAGACCTTGGCAAATTCTGAAGGCTGGAAAGCAAAATTGGAAGTAATGGTAATCCAGCGCGTAGCTCCTTTGGCTTCATTGCCCATAAATATTACAACCAGCAGCAACACAATGTTAAGGACAAATATCCATATGCTGCAGCGGCGCCATTTCCGGTAATCAATTGCCGCAATCAATGCTGTCAGAATCAGGCCGCTGCTGATCCAGAGAGCCTGAAGTTTGACATAGTGATAGGGTTGTTCTTTATCTACATTTATGGAAGCAGTGCTGAGAATCAGAAGACTAGATGCCAGCAGCAATACCAAGAACAACAGGAACATATAATCAAGATTCTGGATGTTTCGTCTTAACTGCATGACTTTTCCCCCGTTATTGACTTCATTTACCATTCACAAGGATTAAGTATTAAAGACCGGGTGACAAAATCCACACGGTCTTTTTAACAGCTGTTTCTTAATTTTACACCTTATTAGCATAATCCTTTTTCATCTTTAAAACCGGTATATTGGCTACCAGAGCTACTTCCTTGTCATCCTGACTAAGGCTGACTTCCAGCGCAGATTCATCAATTTCCATATAGTTGGATATTACTTTGATAAGATCCTCTTTTAATCTGTTAAGCACATAGGGTGATATACTGGTCCGATCATGAACAAGGACAAGACGTAACCGTTCTTTGGCTACATTTTTACTTGAGGTGCTTTCCTTGCCCAAAATGCGGCTGATAAATTCTAACAAGGACTATTCCTCCTCTCTGCTGCCACGGCTACCTCATACCCAAAAGCCTTTTAAATCTTCCCAAAAACCCCTCAGGTGCATCCAAATCCATAAAGGGAACCTCTTCCCCGCGAATCCGCTGGGTAATCCGGCGATAAGCCTCCCCTGCTTTGGATGCCTGGTCCATTACCGCAGGTTCTCCTTTATTAGTTGAGATGACAATGCTTTCATCATCAGGAACAACCCCCATCAGTTCAACCGCCAGGATATCAATGATATCGGTAATATCCATCATGTCTCCCCGTTTGACCATATCGGGTCTGATTCTGTTGATTATTAATTTAGGATTATTTAATTCTGATGCTTCCAGCAAGCCAATGATCCGGTCAGCATCACGAACCGCGCTGATTTCCGGTGTTGTAACTACAATAGCCCGGTCTGCCCCAGCTATGGCATTGCGGAATCCTTGTTCGATGCCAGCCGGACAATCCACAATAGTATAATCGAACTCCTCCCTGAGTTCCTGACAAAGCACTCTCATCTGGTCGGGATTGACAGCGCTTTTATCCTTGGTTTGAGCAGCCGGCAGCAAAAACAGGTTTTCAAATCTTTTATCTCTGATCAAGGACTGCTTTAGCCGGCAATTGCCACTGGTTACATCAACCAGATCATAGACTATACGATTTTCCAAACCCATAACCACATCCAGATTGCGCAGGCCGATATCCGTATCCACAAGCACTACCTTGAAACCTTCCTTAGCTAAACCAGTTCCTATATTAGCTGAAGTTGTAGTCTTCCCAACTCCTCCTTTTCCCGAAGTCACAACAATTACTTCTCCCATATCAAACCTGCCTTTCCAACCATAATAAGCAAGGAACTTCTTTTCTGTCAGCTGTGCGAACTTTTGCCGCGTTTAACATTCATGACCATTCTTTCCACGACAAGTTTGTTATCACTGATTTTGGCAGTTTCCGGCCCGCGCCAAACAACTTCTTCATCCGGCGCTCTTGTCACCAGGTCGGCTATCCGCAATTGGGTGGGATTCAGGTAATAAGCAGTTACCAGGGCTTTGCGGTTGCCGGCGGCTCCGGCATGAGCCACCCCGCGCAAGGCCCCTAAAACAATAATATTCCCACTGGCAATAATCTCTGCCCCAGGATTAACATCTCCCATAATCACAACATGTCCGTCAAAACTGATACTTTTCCCTGAACGCATTGTCCGTTCCACTATAAGACAGTTTCCTTCCGTCATCCCTTCCTCCCAAGAGCGTTCTTTTTTAGGCCCGGCATCAGGCCTTTGCTGTTTTTCGGGGACAGGCTTGTCGGCAACAGTCAGCCAGCCGGCAAGCCGCAGGCCGAATTGTTCGAGGATAGCAGCTAAACTGTCGCGCTGTTCCGCTGAATAATCCTCTTCTTCTCCATAACAGCGGACCGCAGCACCATTGAGAAACGGAGCAGCGACTGTCAGATATTTTTCGATTTCATTCACAAGATCCTTAAATTCCAAATGGGGATCAAAATAAAG
>DDXI01000016.1 GCA_002347475.1 Peptococcaceae bacterium UBA2264 | reverse complement strand
GGAGATGATGAAATATTCAATTTTGCCCGTAAAGCATTAGAAGATTTAAATACCAGATATCCTTGTACTGAAGGTTCCACTTTTTATTTGCTATTACGCAAACGTCTGTGGAATCCCAAAGAAGAAGTCTGGATGGGCTGGGAACGCAAACGCGGCAAAATAACTGAATTTAATGCCCTGCTCAGGGGAAACAAGGATACCAGTTACAATATTATCCTGGGCGATCAGTCTGTCTTTCCCCAAATACATTATGTTATTACCCTGGATTCAGATACAGAATTGCCCCGGGATGCGGCCAAGCGTTTGATTGGTACTATTGCCTATCCCCTTAATGTTCCTCTCCTGAATGCCGAACAAACCAGGGTCGTCCGCGGCTATGGTTTATTACAGCCCAGGATTTTGGTTAAGCACCATAGTTTGTACCGTTCGCATTTAGCGCGTCTGTTTGCCGGAAGCACTGGAATCGATCCCTATACCTTTGCTATCTCAGATCCTTATCAGGATCTATTCGGCCGGGGGATTTTTACCGGTAAGGGTATTTATGATTTAACTGTCTTTGATACAGTTCTCCGTGATCGTTTTGCTGACAACACTGTTTTAAGTCATGATCTGCTTGAGGGCAGTTTCTTACGGGCAGGTCTGGTAACTGATATTACCCTTTTTGACGGTTTTCCCTCGAATTATTACTCTTTTCTCCAACGCATGCATCGCTGGGTGCGTGGAGACTGGCAGTTGTTGCGCTGGTTTTTCCCTTATGTCCGCAATCGTCGGGGAGAGCGCCTGCGGGTTGGACTCCCCTTTATTACTCGCTGGCAAATGTTTGACAATTTACGGCGCAGTTTATTGTATCCCTTATTATTAATTGTGTTTATTTTGGCCTTGTTAAACCATCCGGCTCTTCCGGGTCAAAGTACCGGCTGGATTATTGTGTTTCTGACAACTATGGCTATACCGCTGATTTTGCATTTTCTGAATAGCTTTAAACAAAGAATGATGTGGCGCTGGAGATGGCGCAATGCCTTGGGTATTATTGGGCAAGTTATTGTCAATATTTTGATGCTTCCTTACCAGAGCGCCAGTTTGCTTGATGCTATTTTAAGGACACTTTACCGGTTGGCAATATCCAAGAAACATTTATTGGAATGGACAACAGCTGCCCATGCCGAACAGCAGACCCCTAAAACGATCAGAGGCTTTATTGCTCGCCTGACGAAGGGTTATATATTCGGTCTGGCCTTGATATTGGCAGCAGTATTTAATCACCGGGAGACAATGATGCTGAGCCTGCCTGCCGGAATCATCTGGTTATGTGGTCCCTTTATAGCCTATTGGCTCAGTAAACCGCGGAGGGAAGCCCAAAAAGCTCTGACGTCTGAGGAACGCTCTTATTTGCGTTCTCTGGCCTATGATAACTGGCGTTTTTTTGAAACTTTAGTTACTGAAGAGGACAACTGGCTTCCTCCTGATAATCTGCAGATCGATCCGCCCAAAGGTATAGCTCATCGTACATCACCAACTAATATCGGTCTCTTATTGGCCACTACGATTTCGGCGCGTGATCTGGGGTATTTGACAACCATGGAAATGCTTGCTCGCTTGGAACATACCCTGAATACCTTGGATAAGCTGCCGCGCTGGCATGGACATTTCTATAATTGGTATGATACCCGTACCTTGGAATTGCTTCTGCCCCATTATGTATCAACGGTCGACAGCGGTAATATGGTTTCCTATCTGATTGCTGTCAAGCAAGGGTTGAAAGAGTGGTTAAACAACCCTCTTGTTAATCAGACATCGATTCTGGGAATGCTTGACAGGATCAATTCGGAAGAAAAGCAAAAAAAAATCGGTCTGGAATTACGGGAATGGAAAAACCTTCTGGAAGAGGCGGTGCTGGTCGAGGAACTATCTCTTTACAGTTGGTATAATATGCTTAAAAAGGCTAAAACTGAGAGTTTTCCTGATGCCATCAGGCAGAGAGTGAAACTCGCTCTTCAGGAAATGCAGGAGTTGGTACCTGTTCTGGGTTTGATAGAGCGAATGGGCAAGCAGAAGCCTGCCGCACTGTTAAGCCCTGAAGGAGAGACTGCTTCGAAAATTGCTGCTTCCACAGAATGCCTGGCTAAATGCGAGCTGCTCTGGGAAGGTATTCCAACCTTGCGGGAAATTACTCTTCTTTGCAAGGAAAGTTTGAATGTCAGCGAGAACCTGAAAGGTGATATTGCTTTGCTCTGGAAAGAAAGTCTGGAAAAAGGTCTTGCAAATCTTGCCGACTTCTTCTCCCGGATTGAAAAACTCCTTGAACGGCTGGAATCCCTGATTAAGGAACCTGATTTCAGACCGCTTTATGACGATAAAATCAGGTTATTAGCTATAGGTTATAATGTTTCTGCTCAGCAGCGGGACAATTCGTATTATGATCTGATTGCTTCTGAATCCAGACAAACAAGTTTTGTTGGAGTTGCCCTGGGGCAGCTTCCAGTAGAACACTGGTTTTCTTTAGGTCGTACCTTAACCAGGGTAGGCAGAAATGCGGCTTTGATATCCTGGACTGGTACCATGTTTGAATACCTCATGCCTCTGCTTTTACTGAAATGTTACAAAGATACCCTTTGGGATCAAACATATAAGGTAGTAGTGCAGGAACACATTGCCTATGCAACAAAAATGGGCTTACCCTGGGGCATTTCGGAGTCCGGCTACTACGCTTTTGATTTGCAGACGAACTATCAGTATAAGGCTTTTGGGGTTCCCTATCTGGGACTTAAACGGGTAGCAGGCCATGATCGTGTAATTGCTCCCTATGCCACGATGCTGGCTTCTTTGGTAAACTATAAAGCAGCTTATAAAAATTTGAAAGCAATTGAGGAATTCAGGGCCAGGGGAGATTATGGATTTTACGAAGCTCTGGATTTCACTCCGGAACGGTTACCGGGATCCTGGCTGAACATACGGGTGAAAAGTCATATGGCCCATCATCAGGGGATGAGTTTTGTAGCTTTGAGCAATCTGCTCTCGGACTCTTCCCTGAGTGAGCGTTTCCATAAAGATCCCCGTATTCAGGCAACTGAGTTGTTGTTACAGGAGAAGATATCGCAAAGTCCGGTAGTCTTAAATCGTAAAAACTGGGCAAAATTGATAATGCCCCGCATCAAGGAAGAGACGGAGAGTGCTCAGCATTACTGGCATGAAAACACCCCTCAGCCTGAGGCCAGGATTGTTTCCAACGGGCATTATGTTGTTATGCTTTCGAGTAATGGGGAAGGATTCAGCCGCTTGGGTGATCTGGCCCTATCGCGCTGGCGGGGAGACCCTCTCGGAGAGCCTTGGGGGAATTTCATTTACGTTCGTGATGTTGTGGAAAACAAACTATGGTCAGCAACTTATCAGCCTTGTCAGGTAAGGGCTGCAGATGGCCGAATGAGTTTTAATCTGGAGAAGATCACCTATACCAGAACTCATGGGGACATAGCTATGACAACTGAAATAACAGTTTCTCCGGAGTGGGATGCGGAGATCCGAAGAGTTACTTTTACCAATACTGGTGCAGAAAGTCATTTGTTAGAGGTAACCAGTTATTTCGAAGTAGCTTTGTCTGCTCAGGCTGCTGATGAAACTCATCCAGCTTTCAATAAGCTTTTTGTACAGACCGATTTTTCACCCCAACCGGAAGCCTTATTGGCTCAGCGGCGGGGACGGACGCCAGAGGAGACTTATCCCCTACTGGCTCATGCCCTTTTTGTTGAGGGGAAATCTGTAGGACTTGTGGAATATGAAACAGACCGGGCCCGTTTTCTCGGTCGGGGCCGCAGTTATGATCGTCCCCAAGCTGTCGTGAGTAATCAGCGTCTTTCCGGAACTCTGGGGGCTGTACTCGACCCAATTTTATCTTTGCGTAAAAGAGTGGAAGTTCCTCCTGGCGGCATAGTTCGGGTAACCTTCATCACCGGTGTTGGCGAAACCAGGGAGCAGGCCCTGAGTATGATTCATAATCTGGCCTCATCGCACCAGGTGGAAAGGACATTCAATCTGGCTTGGACCAGAAGCAGAATTGTCCTCAGGTTTCTGAACCTGACTGCCCAGCAAGCGGATGTTTACCAGTGGATGATTTCCCGAATTTTCTATTACAATCCCATGGAGGCCTCCCGGGCTCAAAGTATCGGGCAAAACCGCATGGGGCAGTCCGTATTATGGAAATATGGGATTTCCGGAGATTTACCACTGGTGCTTATTCGTATCTCAAAAGTGGAAAATCTGGATTTTGTCAAGTCAGTGTTACTTGCTCACGAATATTGGCGTCTCAAAGGACTCAAAGTTGATCTCCTCATTCTCAACGAATTTGTGGGGAGTTATGAGCAGCCGCTTTCGGAGGGCTTGAGCCATCTTGTACTGGCCAGCTCTGATCGTGATTTTCTTGACAAGACAGGCGGAGTTTTTATTCGTTCTGCCAATATTATGCCGGCAGAGGATAAAATCTTGCTGCAAACAGTAGCCCAACTTGATCTGCATGCGGTAAAAGGCAGTCTGGTGAAACAACTTGAAGTTCCTGAAGAGGAAATCGAACTGCCCCTGGATCTGATTCCTCAAGCCCGGGTCCTGGAGGCAAAAAGACAAAGTCCGATTATATTGACCAGGGATATAGAATTTTTCAATGGTTTAGGGGGATTTGTCTCCGGTGGCAAAGAGTATATGATATCACTCAGACCAGATAAGTTAACGCCTGCTCCCTGGTCCAATATCATAGCTAATCCCTTTTTCGGTACTCAGGTTTCCGAATCAGGAGCCGGCTATACCTGGGCAGAAAACAGCCGCGAAAATAAAATAACCCCCTGGCGTAATGACCAGGTTGCGGATTTCCCGGGAGAAATATGTTATCTGCGTGATGAGGAAAGCGGAGAGTACTGGTCCTTGACTTGTTTTCCTATTCAAGAGGAAGAACCTTATGAAGTATACCATGGAAAAGGCTACAGCCGTTACGAGCATAACAGCCATGGTATTTTCCAGGAAGGGACAGTATTTGTTCCTCTCAATGATTCTCTGAAAATTTGGCGGATTTCCCTGAGAAACCTGGGAAAAGAATATCGCTATGTTTCGCTTACCTATCATGTGGAATGGGTTCTGGGAGTTCAGAGAGAAGCTAGTATTCCCTATATTATTACGGAAATGGACCAGGAAACAGGTGTTATGCTGGCCCGTAATAATTATCAGGAAGTTTTTCCGAACAGAGAGAGCTTTCTCTGTGTTCAGACAGTTGGAGAAAAGCCCGATCTGACCTGGACTGGAGATCGTCTGGAATTTCTGGGCCGTGACGGAACAATTCAAAATCCGGCGGCTCTTTCCCGCATGTCTCTGACTAATTCTACCGGAGTATCGTTTAATTCCTGTGGGACCATCCAGGTTAAATTGACTATAGAGCCTGAAAATGAGAAACAGGTTTTGATTTTACTGGGGCAGGCTCGCTCCCGTGACGAGGTAAGAAATCTGACTTCAAAATACACTCAGCTGGCGGAAGTTAACCAAGCCTTGCAAGAGGTCGCGGATTTTTGGTCCGAACTGCTGGGCAACGTTCAGATTGAGACACCTGATCGCAGTATGGATCTGATTATGAATGGCTGGCTGCTTTATCAGACCTTGGCTTGCCGCCTCTGGGCCAGATCTGCTTTCTATCAATCCGGCGGGGCTTTTGGCTTCAGAGACCAACTGCAGGATACTCTGGCTCTTCTTCATGTCAACCCCCAAATAACCAAAAAACAGATCTTGTTGCATGCTGCCCATCAATATAGGGAAGGAGATGTCCAGCACTGGTGGCATGAAGAAACAAAACATGGAATACGCACCAAGTATTCTGATGACTTGTTGTGGTTACCTTACACTGTCATCCGTTATCTGGAATATACACAGGATGAGGAGATATTAGATCAGGAGGTCCCGTTCCTGGAAGACAGTCTTTTGGGGCCTGAAGAGGATGAGCGTTATTCTGAAACGTTAGTTTCTGAGGAACAGGGTACAATATTTGAGCATTGCTTGCGTGCTATTGAGCATTCCCTCCGTTTCGGTTCCCGCGGCCTTCCTTT
>DDXI01000053.1 GCA_002347475.1 Peptococcaceae bacterium UBA2264 | reverse complement strand
CCTGGGAAATACCACACTCCTTGCGCAAGCGTTTTACATAGTTACGGACTGTTCCTTCGCTCACACTTCCATCGAGTTTTCTTTCCTGCAGCCAGTCCAGCACCTGGGCACTGCTCATATCTGGATACTGTGTCAACCAGGACTTGATCAGATCCCGCTGTTTATCTAATTTTTTTGCTCGAGTCTTTTGACTCTTAAGAACCTGTTCCATTTCCTCCGGAGTTATATTCAGGTACTTGTACACCGTTGTCCGGGATATATCAAGACGCCTGGAGATCTGGCTGACATTGAAATGCCTGTTCTTGAGATCCTGAATGTCTATATACATATTCCACCCTTCGACTATGTTCATTTTTTCCTCCTTCGCTATGAAAAAGCCTGTTTATTTCCAGCTCTATCATAACGATTTTGGAGGTTTGTGGTAAATAGTGTTCATTCTTATTTGTTGTTATCTGTCCATTTTAGTTAAGCAGTTACAAAACGTTGCTACTGATACGCGTAAATAGGAGATTTTTGCACAAAAGTGTATCCCCTTAAATAAGGGTATCAGCCGCAATTTTTTGAGCTGTTTCCTGGCGTCTTTGGTGTAAAGCTATTTCCAATGGTTCGAAAGTGATTGCTCCGGACGGACAGTATTTAACACATTGAGGTTCACCCTCGCATTGATCACATTTAAAGGCCACACCCAGGGCCTGATTAAAGTTGGCGTGACTGAAGGGGCAGACTTGAATACACTGGCGGCAGCCGATACACTTTTGTTCGTCAAAAGTCACCAGACCAGTCACCGGATTCCGGGAAGCGGCTCCCACTGGACATACGGTTACACATAACGGTTTCTCACACATCACACAGCTTATCGGTACATTCCAACCAGCTCGTTCGTCCTTGGCCACCCTGATCCGGGATAGAGATGAAGCACAAATTCCCTCGTGGACAAGAGAGCATACCATCTCACAATTTTTACAACCAACACATTTGTGGTGATCAATCATTAACATATTTTTCATTTCTACTCCCCCTGCCTGCAATTTGTAAAATCATCCAGAAGACGTGCGGCCGGCCAATACCAGGGCACCTTTCTCCTTAAATCAGGATCAGATATGATATGACGAAATTCACTTAAGGTCGTCCTGTTTTTCATTAAGGCCATGACTGCGCCTAATCCGGAAGTCACACCAACAGCCTGCATTCCCATTATTTGATCATTCCTTAATAAGACCCGCCGGAATTGATTAAGGCCTTGTTCCTCTAATATATCAATATCTCCCTCTCCCAGGTCATTTGAAGTCATACCCATTGATACGGCAGTAACCCCGAAAATGTCCTCTACCACCATACTAATCGCACCATCGTATTCAATGTCGTTCCCCAGGCAATTAAGGGCCGCAATCTCCCCCTGTCTTTTGGCATTAGGCCATAACAGACTCAAAGTCTTGGATCCTGTCAGCCTATCCCAAGACTCAACGCAGTCACCGCAAGCATAAATATTTTCAATATTGGTTCGCATCCTATTATTTACTTGTATTCCTCCCATGTCTCCTATCTTAATTCCTGCTGCCTTGGCATATTCAATATTCTGTTTTACACCCACAGCCCAAATAACCGTGTTACACCTGATGGTTCTTTGATCAGTAGCAGCTTCCTGGACGATGCCTTTACCAGAGATTGCCAGTAATTTTTCGCCGGTAAATACGCGAATGCCATGCTCAGTAAGCATTTTTTCAATCAACGAGGCAGGTTCAGGGTCAAAAAGGCGGGGAAATATATGATCCATTAATTCGACAACGGTTACCTGGCAGCCAATTCCATGCAGCGCCTCGGCAACTTCTATACCTATATTTCCTGAACCGATCACCAGTACCTGCTGAGGTTGATGTTGTATGATAACTTCTATATCATTTAATGTCTTGACTACGAAATTACCGACAAGATCACTTCCCGGCACAGGCGGAATAATAGCCCGGCTGCCTGTCGCCAGGATTAGCTGATCATACTTGACCTCTTCCCAATCGGTTACCAGGCATTGTTGTTGGGTGTCAATTTTGTTTATGGTACGTCCCCATAAGGTTTCTATACTTTGGCGGGCATAGTCCGCCTCCTGTTTAATAAAAAGCTGTTCCCTGCCCACCCAGCCTGACAAGTAGTCAGGCAGAGCACATGCTGAATATGCAGATAAATTCTCCTTGGCGACCATAACGATTTTAACTTCTTGGTTATGCCGGCGAATTGCCTCAGCTGCGCTGTTCCCAGCTGCTCCATTGCCTGCAATAACAATATTCCTCATTCCTGACTCCTTTCACCAGCTTATAAATTAGCTCGGCGGACGGCCTCAGCATCCCGACAGGTATTGAGGGCTTCATTAACGGGCAGATACTGCAGTGCACCGAAGGGACATATATTTACACACGCCGGGTTACCCCCACATTGGTCACAGTTTACGACTACGTTCAATAAGTGATCATAGCTGCACGCCTCGAACGGACAAGCAATCTGACAAGCCCGACAGCCGATACAGTTCTCCGTCTTGCGCACCGTAACACCTGTAATTGGGTCTTTAGAAATAACGTTCATTAAGCAGGCATTTACGCATGGCGGATTTACACATTGCTGACAGGTCAAGGGAATAAAAACGCCCCTGGTTTCTTCCCGCCAGATTTTAATTCTGGCCAAAGAAGGGTTGAATTGATGGCTTTTGCTAAGAGAGCATAACACCTGGCATAGTCCGCATCCAGTACATTTCGCAGCGTCTATCATGATCTGTTTATTCATAGCCCCTCCTTAGGACTGCATTGTATCCAACCCCAATTCACGCAATTTTTCTTCAGTGGGAATCCCTGTGTCAGAATCCCACCCTCTCTCGAGGTAATATTGCCTTAGCACTTCCTGCATCTGCACTTCATCCAATTTCTTGCCGCCCACTTCTATTTTATAAAAGCGCTGGGGAAATTTCGAATCTTCCGGTTTTTCCCCTTCCCGCAAGTTAAACAATTTCATCAGATTCCAGATCCTTTCGGCTGATTGCATAAGCTGTTCAGGCGTTATTTGAATCCCCGTAAAAGCAGTATAGGCTTCGGCCAATACTGTGGGGCCGATTTTGTGTTCGACAGGAGGTCTTATACAAATCCCCAGTGAATTGAAAAGGTTGATGAGATCTTCAGACCAGCGTGACATAACAGCAATATCCGTCGTATCATTTTCTAGATCAATCGCCTTTGGTTTCAAATCCTCCGGCATATCAAGGGCGTCATACATTGGCCGGTCAAAACCAAAGCGTTCCTTTTGGAAATTATACTTATTTTCGTTATACCTTAGGTTCTCAATGGGATTGCGGCAGCGCAGATGGTCACCGCCTCTTATGTTGGTTAGAATGCCAAGACTCCAGGTGGAAGTCCTCCCGCGCGGATCTATCATTGGTATTTCCAAACCCTTAACGTGCATGGCACTCGCGGCCCCATCCTCGAAATGCTGGGCAGACCGCAAAGTTCCTTCGGCTAGTATGTTTCCAAGCCCCTTGCGGTACGCAATATCATCCATTAAGCGCAATATGGCGTCATCATCGCCAAAAGCCACCTCATAACCAATATCTTCTGTTTTGATGATGCCCCGGTTGAAAAGTTCTATAGCCATACCGACAACCCCACTCGAGCTGACCATGTCCATGCCATATTTTTGATGCATTTCACTCGCTTTTACTGATGCCTCCAGGCTCATGCCACACCCGGAGCCAAATGATGCGATGGGCGTTACCTCCATGCCCTTCATTCTCAAACCTTTATATTTACCTTCTTTTATTTCAACCCAATGGGCGCAGGCGATAATACAGGATTGACAGGCGATATGTCCATTGGTGATTTCCTCCACCTTGGAACGTGCAAAATCTTCTTTCCAATCAGGCAGACATCCCTGGCTGAAATTGTTGGCGTTCAAGGCATTAAATTTTCCATAAGGCATCGCTGCATTCATGCTGCCATAGCTTTTGAAAGGGACGAAAAATGGCGATGATTCAATCAGCTTTCGGGCCTTCCAGCTGACATCGAGAAATTTTTCAACATTATGGGGCCGAATTCCCAGCGTCCCGCGTACCACAATGGCTTTTAAATTTTTGGATCCCATGACAGCCCCCATACCGGTCCGGGACCAGGCGTCGTAATATCCATTCTCAATAGAGGCAAAGCGCACTAAATTCTCTCCGGCCGGTCCTATGGCCGCCACTTCACACCCAGAATATTTCTTTTTTAAAATATCAATTGTCTCCCATGAGTCCTTGCCCCAGAGGCCGGCCGCATCAAGATAACTTACCTCCCCATCTTCAATAAGAAGGTACATCGTGTTGTCAGCCCGCCCCTTTATAATCAGACTGTCAAAACCGGCATTTTTTAATTGGGTACCAAAAAACATTCCTGAATTAGCTGTACCGAATCGTCCGGTCAAAGGTGATTTGGCGGACACCTCGGTTCGTGAGGCAGTAGGGAAAGTTGCTCCTACCATGGTACCGGCACTAAAAGCCAAAATATTTGCTTCGCTTAAGGGATCAATCCCAACCGGTACCCCATCATAAATGATCCGGGCATTGAAGCCGATCCCCCCCAAATACTTCATACAGAATTCTTTGTTCAGATCCTTACGCTCAGCGATTTTTTCATTGAGGTTGATTTCCAGTATCTGTCCTGCATATCCTGTGGATTTTGACATCTTGGTCTCCTCCTTTGCAACTTAACGGCTGCAACTTAACGGCATAAATCCAAATAATCAAGCATTAACATAACAAGATTTATCCGTATCCTTTATTGCCCCACCTGACGTAATAATTATCCCGTAGAAAAGGTTCTGTAAGACTTTATAGTCAAGGTGCATCCATTACCTGTGTGTTTCATCTCGAAATATACTAATGTCTCCAAAGATATATAAATAAAATCCGATCTGGTTGGTCAGTTACTTAACTGACTCATTTCATAAAAAAGGTCCAAATCAGTCAGTGTCTTCATGCAATCCTTCGGTTAATTATATCACGCATTAATGGTAGGGAAATTATTTTTACCCAATCTAAAGTTGCATTATTTATCTAATTTTTCCTACAAACATATACCCAGGGATACTCTGAACTGCATGTTGTTCCTGTCTAATCTATCCCAGGATTGCGCCAAATGGAACGATTATTTCCGCAGGTGCTACTCTTAAGATCGCAATTAGCAGCAGTACAGCCGCAAGCTCAGACTCATTGGTGTGGACCAAAGCAAACATGTGGAATAATGACGGCGACCCGGGAGTACTCTACAACTATAATGGACCCATGAAACAAGACAAAAATTTCGGAATTCTAAGTGAGCCAGATATAATAAGAGACAGGAAAATGTCAAGAAAAGGAAGGTTCGCACAAATGGGCAGAAGGCAATTTACAGCTGAATTCAAAACGAAAATTGTGTTGGAGATTCTTAGGGAAGAAAAACAGATCGGCGACATTGCAGCCGAGCATGGGTTGAGTCCTAATCAGTTACGAAACTGGAAAAAGGAATTTCTTGAGAAATGAAAAGTACACGGAGTATCTAAAAACCGCTAACATCAGACAGAGCATGGATGGCAAGGGTCGTTGGGTAGATAATGTTATCATCGAGCGATGGTTCAGGAGTCTAAAAACTGAGAGAATCTATCCCTACGAATATCTGACCCCCAAAGCATTGAGAACCGGGCTCCGAGAATACATAAAAGAATATAATACCGAACGGCCCCATCAAACACATGACTATATGACTCCTAAAGAAGTTTACCTGGGAAGAAAAGCGGCGTAACCGTATGTTAACACCTATCAATTGGGAATATAAGGTTCACTAAGGAATTGAATTTCATTGTCTTGACAAAGGGGACAGAATAGACAACAAGAGCATAGGCCCCAGGATCAGTCCGCACAAGCTAGCCAGGTTGGCAAAAGAAAACCCTACCAGAATGCTTAACTTAGGTTTGTTTTGGAGAACAAAAGAAAGTAGGACTCCCAATAATAACAGTCCTACCATCAATAAAAAAAGTTCTTCATAAAATACCGACATATGTATTCTTTCTCTCCTTGCTAAAGGTATTATTTAGATAAATTCTCGGTCTTTTGCACGACTCTTATATCATATGCAAAAAATGCATAATCAGCAAGGAAAAAGAAAAGTCCCTGACTTTAAATATCAGGCATTTATTTCGAAATATTATGAATATCTCGAAATATCACGATACATCACGAAATAACTCGAATTAACTGCCTTGCATAAATAATTATTTTTATGCATTTCTTCACAAAGACCGAATCCGAAACGATTGAATTTTCTTGTGAAAAATAATGAACAGGAAGCCCCACAGCTTGAGTCTTGCAGCGTCCTGCATGTGCTGAAACAGTTGCTTATCTATCTGTACTGCTGCCTTGTGCCATTAGCGAATGAACGTTTAGGCAGAGCAGCTGCGGCGCCGTGTAAATGGGGTAAAACGCAAGGCAATTAATATGCACGAAGGATTTTAATCTATCAG
>DDXI01000131.1 GCA_002347475.1 Peptococcaceae bacterium UBA2264 | reverse complement strand
CCCACATATTCATGCACCGCATCCTCAACCATCGAGATGTAATGAGCTGAAGGAAACCAGCTTATCCTTTTTCTTGATCCATATTTGATGATCTGGTTGGCAGGTGCCGGAACCGGATCGATCCCAGCCATGAGGAACATTTTGACTGCTCTGGGCATATGCATGTCATTCGTGACGACAACAAGCTTTTGGTGTTTGCCAAAGTTCCTTACATATTCCTCAGCTTCCTGCCTGGTATTGGCTGGTTTTTCCTGGATGGACATTGTGGCAGAATCCACTCCAATCAGCAGAGCGGCACGGTATAGCACCTTTGCCTGGGTTACCTTCGAGTCGCCGCCATATCCCGAAAGGATCAGCCTGCTCCCGGGCACCATTCGATGTATGCGGATTCCTTCTGTTAGTCTTCCGATTGCAGTTGTTGAAAGCTGGTTATTGGCGGACAGGCCAATGTCATCGGAATGCCCTCCGCCAAGCACAATAATGTCACAGGAATCCGGCAGATTTTTGATTGCCTCCTCAGTCAGGTGGGGATACCTGTTCTCAAGTGATTTCACAAGAGCCCGCGGAACCGGAGGGGTTGATATGATCAGAAACCAGGAAGCTGCGATATAAATAAAAGCCTTGGAGGTTCTTTTCCTCTTTATAAGATGAAAGGCCAATGCCACCAGCAGCAGCAAGTAAAAAACCGGCAATGGCATGATTAGACTGGATAGAAATGCCCGCATGTAAGTCAAGGTTTATGGTTGCAAGTTAAAGGTTTCAGGTTAAAAATCAATGCATAAACATGTCGACTCGATTGGGGGGGTCAACCAGCTTTTCACTTCGCAGCTTTTTTTGAACACCGTAGCCTTACAGAATAACAATTCTCCTCCAAAATTTATTTGTGATTTGTGATTCGTGATTTGTGATTTGTGACTCGTGATTGGGGACACGTGATTGGGGAATTGTAATTTGTGATTATTTATGAGTCAAATGGCAGTACATACAATGTTTGTTTGATAATAAAGTTCAAATCTGTTAAATAATAACAAACAATTTTGTTTTATATTAACAAACAAATGTTTATCTTTGTAACAAACAATAGTTCATGCTGCTGAAGTCTGATATAAAAAGAATATGGGAACTGCAAAAAGAAATAGTCGCAAAGGCTGAAACAGGTGTTCCCCGCGAGATTCTGAATGACTTTACTGTTCCGGCAAAACATACAATCATACTGACAGGTATCAGACGATGCGGGAAAAGCACTCTTCTTTTTCAACTGATTGGAAAGAAATACCCTGAAGCATTTTATCTTAATTTTGATGATAACAGGCTCTACGGATTTGACAATAGCGATCTTCTGCGTCTTGATGAGATAATTAGTGAATCAGGCGCCCGTATATTATTTTTCGACGAAATACAGGAGGTTGACGGATGGGAAAGGTATGTGCGCCAGAAACTTGATGAAAACTTCAAAGTAGTGATCACAGGTTCAAATGCCTCCCTTCTTAGCCGTGAATTGGGCACTAAACTGACGGGCCGGCATCTTAATATCGAACTTTTTCCATTTTCATACAGCGAGTTTTTGACCGCAACAAAGCTGAAATCAGGTGAAGCATCCGTAATACGTTACATCAATAACGGTGGGTTCCCGGAATTTCTCAAATCACGTAAGGAAGAGATTCTTTCCGAGCTTTTTGAGGATATATTAATTCGTGACATTGTCATAAGATACGGGATAAGGGATATAAAAGGATTGCAGAGACTTGCTCTTTGGCTTATATCGAATATCGGTAACCGGGTAACAGGCTCCAAACTTAAACAGACTATTGGAATATCAGCTACCAGCACTATAATGGAGTATTTCTCACATCTGGAATCATCATACTTGTTCAATCTGGTCCCCTGTTTCAGCTATTCCGTAAGATCACAGATGATAAGTCCGCGCAAAGTATATTCTGCCGATAATGGTCTGATTACGGTTAACTCTGCCTCATTTTCTGACGATCAGGGCAGAAAACTTGAGAACACCATATATACCAGCCTGCGTTCAAAACATAATTCCATCTTTTACTTTTCCGGGAAAAACGAATGTGACTTTGTTGTCACACAAAAAGGGAAAAAACCTTTGGTATATCAGGTTTGCTATAAACTGGACAGGGATAATCTGGACAGGGAGCTTGGAGGATTGTATGAAGCTCTTGCTTATTTTAAACTGAAGGATGGAATTATAATCACTCTTAATCAAACTGATACATTCAAACAAAATGGACTGACCGCCAATGTTGTTCCTGTATGGGAGTTTCTGAAATCGAAGACTGAAGACCGAAGACGGAAAGTGCAAGGCGTGAGTAGTGAGTAGTGAGTTAGGCTTGTGCCGTGAGTCGTGACCAGACCAGAAAATTTCCCAATAATTACCGGCAAAGAATTGGGCCTATATCGAAAAATGTTTCCAGAACACGCAAATCAGGTCCAAATCTGCTCTATCCAAAATAAATTATGAAGTGGAATAAAAGACATAAGTAAAATATATCTGCGAAAATCTGCGTTAAACTCTGCGTAACTCTGCGAGAAATTTTTTAATATTCATATGATCAACATCGGCATCACCGGCCAGGCCGGATTCATCGGAAC
>DDXI01000156.1 GCA_002347475.1 Peptococcaceae bacterium UBA2264 | reverse complement strand
CAGGGCTAGCGGTTGCGCCGCTGCCACTTACGACTCGGAGAGTGCCGCCAGCTGTAATTGTCGTTCCGGAATGGAAATAATAAGTTTGATTTCCAGTTTAACTGATGAGTTACTAACCGATAATGAAAAAATAAGGGATATAGAGAGAATATTCAAATAATTCAGAAAAATAACTAAAATCTTCAAAAATGGCAATTTACAAGCTTTGACGGAAACCGCTATGTATTGTAAAGTAAAAACAAGCTCCAAGGAATTCCTAAGACGGAAACCTACAGAGCCGGAAACGGAAACGGTACATTACAAAAAGACATAAATTCAGGTGAACGTGAAAAATTCACTATATCCGAAGGAATTCAGAGAAAAAGGTTTATTACAGAATTGCTGATTAAAGTGAAGAAACACAGAAGTCTGAAAAGACCAATGTGGAGTATGAATAGATATGAGGCAAAACGGTAATAAAAACAGAGTAACAGAAAACCAGAAGACGAAGAATTTATGAATGATTGATAATGGGGAACAGTAGTTGAAGGTAATGATAGGGACTTAAGTCGATAAAGGTTCGTTGGAGCCTTATTTTTTTTGTTTGGGTGTCAGATATATAAAGTTTGTATGTGTGTATAATGCTCTAAAAAATTCTATGAGTAAATGAACAAGGCTTAACTTTTATGGTAAAAGTAGGAATAAAACAACCAGATAATATAACTTACAATAAGTAGTAATAAGAAAACGAATATTGAATTTGGTATTCTATACATAAAAGCAAAGAGTGTAAAAATGAGACCAATAATTCCGACGGCCCATTTTAACCAGTTATGACGTCCGGGCTTCCTACTTTTATTCTGGTTTTTTTTAGCAGGTGATTTAGAATAAATTTTTGAAGAAGAAAGCTCACAGTCATAAGCCTTCTTCTTTTCTTCATCTCCTAGAATTTCATAAGCCTTAACAATTTTCTTAATCCTTTCTTCAGCTATTTGTTTATCAACTTCATTCTTGAAATTGTCAGGGTGATGCTTTTTCATCAGAATTCTATAGGCATTTTTAATAACTTCAGGGGAAGCCTTTGAACTTACTTCTAAAATTTCGTAATAAGTCATTCGTCCATCCTCTGCCCATTTGACTAGGGGTTCTGTCCCATTATTTTCTGGAAACCTGATTACCGCTTGCGTCATACAAAGCTCCAGGATCACCGGTATTGTTCCATATGTTTGCTGTGGTCCAGACTAATGTACCAGGGCTTGCAGTCGCACTGCTGCCACTTACGACTCTGAGAGTAGCACCAGTTGTAATTGTTGTTCCGGAAGGAAAATAACATGTTTGATTTCCGGTTTCACTGACAAGTTTCCAGCCCGTAAGATCGACAAACTTTGGCTCTTGGTTTTGGAGGGGGTTAAAATTTCAGATATAAGATTAACTAATGCCATTCTTAGATCGGAAGTCCCCAACGTTTGGGGAGTTGAAGGAGTTATTTGTGGTAGCATAAAAAGCGATATATATTCCATCTGATTCGGCAAATTTTATTTCTGAATGAATTGTTGAACATAATAATTAACGTATGCCGTGCCGTATGAAACCCCTACGCCTATATGCGTAAAATTCAGGTTCAAAATGTTCTGGCGGTGGCCTTCGGAGTTCATCCATGCCGCCATCGCTGCCTCTGCTGTTAGGTCGCCTGCGATGTTTTCACCTGCGGAACTGAAGGAAATCCCTGCCGCGCTCATCATGTCAAATGGTGATCCGTATTTTGGGGATGAGTGGGAAAAATAATTATTCTCTTTCATATCTGCGGCTTTAATGCGTGAAACTTCCATTAACTGCATATCCACTTGCAATGGTTTCAATCCTGCCGCCGCGCGTTCCTTGTTCGCCAAATCAACAATAATTTGCTCGTCCTGCGAGATATCGCCCGTTTGTCGTTGTGTATTTAAAATAGAATTAACGGATCCCGGAAGAACTACCTCTTCACCTCCGAGTATATAAATATGTTGGATTTTATCTTTATTTTTTGATATAAATTGACTGACGGGTGAAGGAAGGCCGTTATCAACTAAGATAATAGTGCTTCCAGTTTTGGCTGCAAGGGCAGATCCAGCCAGAGCATCGGGAAAGTTTTTTCCGGTTGCTATGAAGATTTTCTCTGTACTCGTTCCAAGGCTAGTAGCAATTTGCATTGCTGTATCGTAGCGATCTAAACCACCATAACGAGTGGGACTTGGCAGCAGAGATTCAACACTTGGGCTAATCACTCCAGGTCCACCAACGATGATAGTTTGGGTGATTCCTAAATTGCTTATTGCTTTATTTGTGGCATCCGGAATAGTATTTGTCTCGGAAAGCAGGATTGGCACACCATTGTATGCTGCCCAGGAAGAGATTGCTAAAGCATCGGGAAAGTTTTGGGCATAAGCTATAACCGCTTTTGTGGTCTTAAGCTTCCCGGCATCTTTTAAATATAAAGCAATAGCAGCTGCAGTATCATATCTTGAACTATCTGCAAGGCGCTTTACAGTATACTTGGATGACAGATATGATTCAACCGAAGCAGATACAGCTCCAGTGCCACCTAAAATGTAGACAGTTGAGGGATGCAGCCTGGTAATTTCGCTATCAGTTTCAGGTGATAATGTCTTACTGTCAGTGAGTAAGATGGGGGAATTATATGCAGCTGCCAGGGTTGAACCGGCTAAAGCATCAGGGAAATCGTCACCGCGGGTTAAAACAACAGCACTCGAACCGTCAGGCCAACCTTCTTGTGAAACTTCAACAGCAGTCAACGTCCGGGATGATCCTGCAAGCCGTTCTGGTATGATTTGAATAGAGGCTGCCTGGACTGATGCAATTGGGATAGACAGGGTAAAAAGTAATAAGAACACAATTAATAATGACAACTTCTTTCTTAGAGATTTAACCAAGATTCTTCACCCTTCCAAAATGTTATAACTTAGTTTTTCCATGGGACGGTGTTTATTTCCTGCTTTTACATAATTATTTCCGAATGAGGGTTTACACAATCAAACTAATATCAGTATAACCAACACAGACTTTAAAATCGATTTTATCGAGAGTATTGGAGGAGTTTTCATAAATCACAACAGCTGTGATAGTGTATTAGTAGATATGCCAATTGGATAACGCAAAGCACAGATGACGTTCGTCCTGATGGGTACGTGCGGACGATGCTAAAGGGCAAAGCTTCAAGCATTTTTAGTACCCCATGCAGGCAGGCTGTCTATACAAATACCTACGGCGAAGCAAATGAAACAAATAGGCAGATTTTAGGTAAGGGAATCAGAATACGATGTCTTGGTCAGGTTCCTCTGTAATCCCGAAGAGGAGACAGCCTGGAAATGGAACTAGAACTTTTGTTATACAAGGAGGGAATCACGTTGTCATATTTATGTAATCCTCTGAAGGCTGGGCTGCTCAGTTTGTCTAACCGCTTAGTCATGCCGCCAATGGCAACATCGAAAGCGACGCCGGATGGTAAAGTGAGTCCGGCTTTACTGGAATATTATAATGATAAATCTGCGGGGGGCTATATTTCGCTCATTATCATTGAACACAGTTATATTACCCAATTGGGGCAAGCGAGTGCTCAACAACTCTCTGTTGCAGATGATGCAACTATAGAAGGTTTAAGGCAGTTAGCGTCTCTGATACATAAGAACGGTTCCAAAACCATGATGGAAATTAGCCATGCAGGAAGCATGGCTACGGAAGATATCATTAAATCTATACCTGTAGGTCCTTCCTGCGTGGTTAATCCCAGAAATGGAATTATACCGAGAGAACTAACAATTGATGAGATAAAGGATGTCGTTATTAATTTCCGCGATGCCGCCTTACGAGTTAAAGCAGCAGGGTTTGATGGAGTGGAGATACATTCTGCCCATGGCTACTTATTAAACCAATTCATTTCACCACTTACAAATCAGCGCACCGACGAATACGGAGGAAGTTTGCTTAACAGGATTCGTCTACATCTGGAGGTCATCCAGGAAGTTAGAACTGCGGTAGGTCCTGATTTTCCAATCTTGTTACGGCTGGGAGTTTCGGATTTCATTGAAGGTGGTACAACTGTCAAAGACAGTCAAACGGCTGCAGTATTATTTGCAGAGGCGGGTATTGATGCCTTGGATGTTTCCGGGGGCTTTTCAGGATATATTGTGCCTGGATTAACCGGGCAAGGATATTTTGCTTCATTGAGCCAGGCAATTAAAGAAGTGGTATCCATTCCGGTTATTTTAACTGGTGGAATAACAGAACCTGATGCTGCCGAACGGCTTTTAGCAGAGCATAAAGCGGATTTGATCGGGGTTGGACGTGCTATTCTAGCTGACTCAAATTGGGCTAAGCGAGCAACGGAGCTTATGATTAAAAATTGACCAAAAGTCTTGGATGTTTCAATTAAGTTTTTGAGCAATCCTGAAGAGGCAAAAGCTGGCTCCGTATTTTCGGGATCTGCAGTTGCACAATGAATAAAACGAGGCTGTTTCATGACGAACTTTACAAACTTTACAAGTTCGAGATGCAACAACCCCGTTTTTTTTAGATGCGTGGTTTCCTCATGCAGAAATGATTCTCAACCTTTGGTCAATATTACCTTATTTGCCAGCATCCGAAACTTAGACCTTCACAGAAACGAAGGCGTTGGCTTATTCGGTTACTGGAATCTGGCTGCCGGTTGCGCCGCAGTTAAGACATTCATCTTTATTAAACCCTTGCTCTGTACACAGTTCAATCAATTCTTGCATGCAGCCATAGTTGCCACATACTGAACACCTGTATACATGGTTGCGGCAAGGCTTACCAAGGATTTCTCCGGTACATTGAGCGATCAGGGCAATCTCTTCTTCTGTCATGTCAACATGGCGTTTATGGCTCAGATGGCCATTTCCTAACCAGTATTTGCTTTTAAAGAACTCTCTTGCCATGACAACCTCTCCTCTCCGTTATCCGAGTTTGGTTAAGCAGTGAGGAATGATTCTTCTTATTATCATTAGTTTATCATGCCAAGGAAATATTTGCAGTTATATTCTCAAAATATTGACTTGTTCGATTTGGGAATCTTGAAAGGTATTAAGGTCTATTTTTACTTCACGTACACTTTTAGTATAAGAATAAACTACAAGCAGTGAGCGAATAATGTGAGTAGGATTAACATTGTATATTTGATTCTGATTAGTTTAACAAACAGCATTATGGTCCTGGCAGGTGATTACAGCATCTTGGTCTGAAAAAAGCAAACTAATAATATTTATTATTTTTTAAAATGAAGTTCGGTAGGCATAATTTCTACCCAGTAATTATCTGGATCATTAATGAAATATATACCCATTTCCTTGTTCTCGTAACAGATACAACTCATTTGCTTGTGATGTTCATAGGCTGCTTCAAAATCGTCGACACGAAAAGCAACGTGGAATTCGTTTTCTCCTAAGTCATAGGTTTTGGTTCTCTACTTCAACCAAGTCAGCTCCAATCTATGTTGAGTAGCACCGTCTCCAAGATAAACAAGGATAAATTTTCCTTCTGCCTGTTCATGTCTTTTAACCTCCATTAGTCCTAAGGCTTCCTTGTAGAACTTAAGGCTTTTTTCAAGGTCGAAAACATTAATATTATTATGGTCAAATTGAAATTTCATAATACTAATTCTTCCTCTCATTTTTGCTTTCGATTATTTTCTTACCCAATAGGTAGCAATAATTATTGTCTAAAAATTATGAGGTGATAACAATAGAAAATTGAAACATCAAAATAAAATATTTGTATCACAACGGTTTTTAGTCGAAATGGATAAAAATCTGCTCTTATTTGATTATTATTAAGGCGCGGCAGATCGTTTAGTTCAAGTTGTCCTAAAAATATCGTTATCTTTTGTTCGCATAGTTATCCTGATTGCTTTCTCTCAAAGAACAAATAACAGTTACTCCCAGAAACCCGGATAGTGTATCTGGCCACCTGACCGCCAGCTTTCAGAGCGGCTGCCTGGTGAATAGCGAATTACCTGATTGAGCACTCAGATCTTGATAAAGAAATAAATGATCATAATGATTTCAACACCTAACTTTAAAATGGTACCGCCGACAAAACCGATGAGAGTGCCGAAACCAACTCGGATCGCCTGGTTCAAGTCTGGGTGGTACATAAATTCAGCTATTACAGCGCCCAGGAAAGTACCAATGATGATTCCCAGAGGTCCGAAGATGAGCAGGCCCAGGACAGTGCCGATTACTGCGCCCCACACAGCCTGTCTGCTGCCTTGGAACTGACGGGCTCCAGCAGCAGAAGCCAGAAAATCAATTGCTAGAATTAAAACCAGGATTAAAGCCTGGATGAGAAAAAAATTGGCGTCCAGGGTTGAGAACTGTGTCATGACCCCATAGAGGAACATACCGCTGTAAATGAGGATGGCGCCGGGTAAAAAAGGCAGAATGGTTCCCAGAAGCCCCAGAACAAACAAAACCAGGGCTAATATTAAAGCTGTAGTCTGCATTTGCCCACCTCCAATGTGTTCTTAATCGCTGCTCATTGGTACGCATTATTCAGTTTGGGTATTATACATTTGATATGATTTATCGCCGCTCCGTTACGCAGACGAAAAAGAACAGTAATACTGCTCGCCGCCTTAAAAGGGCGGTTTTTTTTATATTATTCTTTTTTTTCTTCCTGTCGTAGGTTTTACGAGCCTCTTCTTTACAGGTAACATAGGTTGTCATAACCGCATCGAAGAAGGCGTCCTTGGCCTCTTGGGATAACGTACCGCCGGCGAAAAGAGCCACATTCTTATTAAGAAGAATCCTGGCCTCATTTTCGGCACGAGCGCCGTAAGTCTCGCGGATATTTGCCAGATAAGGGTCTTTTTCAATCCCGCTTTTAGGATCGTCAATATCGTCGTCGAGAAGATAATCAAGAGAAACATTCAAAGCACGAGCGAGTTTTCGCGCTGTTCCGCCCCGAGGTTTGGCAGCGTCTGTTTCGTAAGCGGTCGCTTATTTGTATGCGATTATGCCCTGAATCAGCTATCGCCATAATTCCTCGATCCGTCCCTGTTTACGAATTCTAAGTCAGGAAAGCTGCTGAGCCATTTTTTGACATCTTCGTATTCCCTTGAATCAAGGATATCTACCACCTTTCCATTTTCAACGTCGATCATAACTGTCCCATAGCGCTGACTGTTTGCGCTAGCGTAAAAGGT
>DDXI01000184.1 GCA_002347475.1 Peptococcaceae bacterium UBA2264 | reverse complement strand
ATTATTTTAATGCAAGGCTAATGAAACAATATAGAAAACAATCAAAGGCATTGTCTTAGCCCTGAGTTACCATAAATTAATCTTGATAGATAAAGGCCTGACTGGGATAGAGCAGCAGCTTGTCTGCGGCCATGAGTCAGGTCATTTTTTATTCTTGGCCGAGGCTAATATTAATGCCCACAATATAGGAGCCAGGGTCTTTGGGGTTTTTTTATATATTTTTGCACACAAGGAATTACCATCTCGTGATTCCAGAAATATTTATATCATAGAAAATAAAGACACCTTCTGGTCTTTTAAACGAAATATCCTGGATGATCCAGCCTCCAGGATTAAAGCAGACATGCTGATTTACGGGGAAGGCAGGAAAATATCACCAGATTCAGCACGGCCTTTGAACATTCCTGGGCAAGGAAACTGAAAAGCCATCTGGAGGGTGGTTTCTGTAGTATGAAGAAAAGATGAAAAAATGGAGTATATTTGCCGATTATTTGGACTAGGTACAGGTTGCCGAAACTCTTTTGGGATTATGGACGCCAGGGACAGCTAATAACAGGCCCCTGGCTTTTTGATTTTGGGAAATAGGTACCATCAATTTGTCTAAATAAGGTGCTATAATAACAATTGTGGGTTAATATGGCATTTGCAGAGATATTAATGTTTCATGTTTAAACAGTGATATTATGATGGGGACAAGGAGATCTTAAAATGGAAGTTTTCAATAATATTTCAAAAGTCGTAAAGGATGATTTGACACAGGTTATTATACCAGGAAGCCGCATTTCAATTGCAGCAGCCTGTTTCTCGATTTATGCATATCAAGAATTAAAGAGTCAATTAAATTATATTGACACCTTACATTTTATTTTTACCTCCCCAACATTTGTCACCGAAAAATCGCCCAAGGAAAAACGTGAATTTTATATTCCGCGCCTAAATAGGGAAAGAAGCCTTTACGGTACTGAATTTGAGGTTAAGTTAAGGAATGAGCTGACGCAAAAATCCATAGCCCGGGAATGTGCGGATTGGATTGAGAAGAAGGCTACTTTTAAGTCCAATGCTACCCAGGAAAGCATGGGTGGATTTCTCAATATCCAAACAACAGACAAGCAGCTGACCTATATGCCTTTAAACGGATTCACAACCGTTGATATCGGGTGTGAACGCGGCAATACTGTCTATAATATGGTTAATAAATTCGGAGCCCCTTTCAGCAGCGAATATATTCGCCTCTTTGACAGTGTCTGGAATGATGAAAGCCGCCTTCAGGATGTGACTGAAGAAGTTATTGAATGTATCTCTGCCGTATATCAGGAAAACCCTGCTGAACTTATATATTTCATAACGCTTAATAATATTTTTAGTGAATTCCTTGAAGATATTTCCGAAGATGTCCTTCCCAATGAGTCCACCGGTTTCAAAAACAGTCTGATTTGGAATAAACTCTATAATTTTCAGAGGGATGCCGCCTTAGCCATTATCAACAAGCTGGAAAAGTACAATGGCTGTAACTTGGCGGACAGCGTGGGCCTTGGAAAAACCTTTACCGCACTTGCCATTATCAAGTATTATGAAAACCGTAACAAAAATGTCCTCGTCCTTTGCCCTAAAAAGCTTAAGGATAACTGGATGACCTTTCGCGGCAACCTGATCAATAACCCATTAGCCAAAGACCGTTTGAGGTACGACGTTCTTTTCCATACGGATTTATCCCGTGAACGCGGTGATTCGGTCATTGGTTTGCCTCTTGACCGCATTAACTGGGGCAACTACGATCTTGTGGTGATCGATGAATCGCATAATTTCCGCAACGGGGGAGCACTCTCCCGAGAAGATGATGAAAAAGAAAACCGCTACTTGAAACTCCTGAATAAGGTTATTCGTCCCGGGGTGAAGACAAAGGTTTTGATGCTTTCCGCTACCCCTGTTAATAATCGTTTCTATGATCTGCGTAACCAGCTTGCCTTGGCTTATGAGGGACGATCCGAATTGATTAATGAAAAACTGAATACCAAAGCCGGTATTGATACCATTTTTCGTCAGGCTCAAAAAGTGTATAATTCCTGGTGCAAATTAGCCCCAGAACTTCGCACGACGGCTGCGTTACTGAAACAACTGGATTTTGACTTCTTTGAAGTTCTCGACAGCGTGACGATTGCCCGTTCACGCAAACATATTCAAAACTACTACGATACTGCGGAAATAGGGAATTTCCCGGAACGCAACAAGCCCCTTTCCTTGGCGACGCGATTTAGCTGCTGACCTGGAAGTCCTGGGCTTGTTGATTCTAATGATAGAAGACATCACCCCCCAATATGATTTTAAGCTCAATCAGCTCTTGAATATTATCGAAAATAAAATCAAAAATCCTATTAACCCTGGTAATCAAAAGATTATGATCTTTACAGCATTCTCCGATACGGCGGAATACTTGTTTCAAAATGTCAGCACTTTTGTCAAGACAAAGTATGGCCTGAACAGTGCCTTAATTACAGGGTCTGTTGACGGGAGAACGACAGTTCCCAAATTACCTCTCGATATAAATACCATTTTGACCTCTTTTTCTCCGCTTTCCAAGGAAAAGTCATTGATCATGCCGAAAAGTCCGCACACGATAGATATTCTGATCGCCACTGATTGTATCTCCGAAGGTCAAAATCTGCAGGATTGCGATTATTGTATCAACTATGATATTCACTGGAACCCGGTGCGTATTATCCAGCAAAAGGACGTTGCTGGTCAATGCCGCAAACTTCGGTTGTAAAACTCCTTGAAGATAATCGCATATGGTTTGGGAAAAGTGGTAATAATGTTCCTCGAATAAAAACATTTTTGTCTGAGGTTGCTGATGCTGGGATAGTTCCCACAACTATTTGGAAATTTACCGAGGTTGGACATAATCAAGAAGCGCGTCAAGAATTCAAGGCACTATTTGATGGAGCTGGATATTTTGACGGACCAAAACCAGTTAGGCTTTTAGAGCATATTCTAACTTTGGGAAGCAATAAAGACTCAATTATTATCGACTTTTTTTCAGGCTCTGCCACGACAGCCCATGCCGCGATGCAACTGAATGCTGAGGATGGAGGCAATCGCAAATTCATTATGGTGCAACTCCCCGAAGAAACTGTTGAAAAATCCGAAGCCTTTAAAGCAAGTTATAAAAACATTAGTGAAATTGGCAAAGAGCGTATCCGGCGCGCAGGCAAAAAAATCCTGGAGGAACATCCGGAATTAACGGGCAAATTGGACATCGGCTTCCGCGTCCTGAAGGTAGACACTACCAACATCCAGTAGATGTAGATACAGTTACCCCAATTGTAGAACATTGCTTTTCTCTATTGTCGCGCGATGTCAAAAAACCATTCTCACGTTCAATGAATTTACCTATTTTCTTTCGTACGACTAATAAAAAAGGTGTACCTGCTAGAATTGATATAGAATCTGACAAAACGATAATTTTTGTTTTTGTAAGTAAAGAATTTGCAGATAATTTATGGGTTGATTATATTAAAGAAATCCCTAAGAACGATAATGTTTATGTTATTCCTATCGCTATGGACAAATTGGCATTGAGGCTAACCGATATTTTTGATAATAAGAACTTTATTCGCGCTTATGAATCAAACCCGTTATTTATAAATGATTATTTATTTATAGCAATTGCACATGAAATTTACCGTTGTGCATTGAATAAATCTTTTGATAAAACGGCAAAAGGTAAAGACAACGCCATTAAAATATTTCTGAGTCACGCAAAAGATGGGAAAAACGGTATTAAGCTTGCTAAAGATTTAAAGGATTTTATTGATAATAGTCCAATGCGGAATTTTTTTGATGCAACTGACATTGCTCCGGGTTATAAATTTGATAATGAAATAATTGAACATATCAAAGAATCTTCAATTATTGCCATACACTCTGATATTTATTCCTCTAGATATTGGTGTCAAAGAGAAATATTATGTGCAAAAGGAAATAATAGACCTATAATTGCAGTTGATACCCTTGAGGAATTTGAAGATCGTAGATTTCCTTTTGCTTCAAATGTTCCAGGTGTCCATGTTCATGTTAATGGTTCAACAACCGAGAGTGATTTACTGCGAATTTTAAGTGCAACTTTATTAGAAACTGTACGCTTTTTCTATTCTGAATTGCTACTTGAAGAATATAAACATGAAGGTTGGATTGAACCAAATGTTGAAATTCGATCTAGGCCTCCGGAAGTATCCGATATAGAAAAAATATTGATTTTTGACGGCAAAAACATTAAGTGTAAATATAAATCTATCGTTTATCCTGAACCTCCATTATATTCAGAAGAATTAAATTTCTTAAGTAAACTAGGAATTAAAATTAGCACACCTTTAACAATTGATTTTTATCAGCTAGACAATAAGAATATTGGGATCTCTATTTCAGATCCATCAGATGAAGAATTAATAAGTATAGGACAAAATAGCAAACATCTTATTCAACTCTCGCAGGATATTGCTAGGCACTTTTTAGCTCGCAATGCCACTCTCGTTTATGGTGGTGATCTTCGTCCAAATGGATTTACCCAATTTATTCTTGATGAGGCTCAGGTGCTTAAAATAAGAATGCAGTCTGAGAATATAAATATAAAAAATTATATTGCTTGGCCTATTTATAAAAATGATACTGTGGATGTTATAATTTGGAAAGCCGAATATAGATCTGTTGCAGAGATGATAGAATTTCCTTACCCTGAAGATGTAAAAGATTTAATACTAAACGGAGAATCTTTTTTGTTACCTACGAATTCGCAGAACCTTTTTGTATGGAGTCGTTGTTTAACAGAAATGCGAAAGAAGATGATTGAGGATTGTGATATCCGTATCTGTGCTGGAGGTAGGCATTTTGGGTATAAGGGTAGAATGCCAGGTGTTCTTGAAGAAATAGTTATTGCAATTGAAATGAAACGACCACTTTTTCTTCTGGGTGGATTTGGAGGAGTTACTACTAGTGTTTGTAAACTTATTCAAAATAACATATTGCCTCAAGAACTTACTCAAGATTGGCAAATTCAAAACAACTCCGGATATAAAGAATTATTAGATTTTTGCTTATCACGAGATTCACAATATTCTGTTGATTATAACTCGCTTACAGAGATTTTAAAAAATGCTGATTTAAATAATGGACTTAGTAAAGAAGACAATAACAGATTATTTACCACATCGTTTATAGATGAAGCCTTAAACCTTATTTTTAAAGGACTAAAAGCTTTATTAGGAAGTTCAAAAGTTATTAAATAGCCATAGTTGAAAAGACTTACTTGAAGGGAGGATTAAGTTCCTATAATGGTGTAAAAAAAAGTGAGCCAAAAACTTATGCCTCGGTTAGAATATAAGTGACAGCCCTCCCCGCGCTTTCGCTCTCCGCCCCGATATCGTCTTGGAAAGCGGGCAGCATACCATTGTGTTAGACACCAAGTGGAATCTGCTTTCAGATAATGCCCGTAACAATTGAATTTCGCGGCGGCGTTTGTGGGGCCATATTCAAAGCGGTGGAAACAGCTGAGTACAAAAAACAAAGTTAAATTTGTGTCCGGGTACCCGGATACTCCGGAATAAGCAAAATTGAGCGCTGTGAAAATTTAGATTATCCAAACGGGAATATACCAATTTTATAATGAACCCAGAAAACGAGACAGACAAACCGGGTAAAATAAGTTAGAATGCGACTATGGAAAAGAGAAGACATTTTATACCAGAACAAAAAGCTAAAATCATCATTGAGGTCTTACGGGAAGAAAAAACATTAAACGAGATTGCTGCTGAATATGAAGTCCATCCCAATCAATTGAGCCGGTGGAAGGCTGAGTTTTTAAGCAATGCCGGCAGAGTATTCAGCAAAGAAACAGACGACACAGAGAAGGCCAAGCAGTCCTTTGAGAAGGAGAAAGATGAACTGCTGCGTCAAATCGGGCAACTTTCCTATGAAGTTACTGGCTTAAAAAAAAATCTGGCCTCCAATAAGTCCCGTAAAGAACGCATGAAGATGATTGAAAATGATAATAAACGGCTCAGTATCAGCAAGCAGGCAAAGCTTCTGAACATCAACCGCCAAAGCCTTTATTACAAACCTGCGGCAATCACTGATGAAGAAGAACGCATCAAACGCCTTATTGATGTGCTTTATACAGCGCACCCAGAATTAGGCTACAGAAAAATGACCATTTTCTTAAACAAATGCCTGGATATTCATATCAATCGCAAGAGAACGCGGCGCTATATGCGGGAAATGGGGATTCACGGCTTCTGTCCCGGCCCTAATCTGAGCAAACGATTGCATGGTAAATATCTGTACCCTTATCTTTTGAGAGGCTTGAAATTGACCACCCAAACCAGGTATGGTCTATCGATATAACCTACTGCCGGATGAAACGCGGCTTCATGTACCTTGTTGCCATCATCGACTGGTATTCCCGCTATATTGTTGGGTTTGCCCTGTCCAATACACTGGAGAAGACATTCATCATCGAAGCCATTAAAAAAGCTACTGCCAGATACGGAACACCGGAAATTATGAACAGCAATCAGGGCGGGCAGTTCACCAGCGAGGATTATATCAACCTGCTGAAAGAAAAGAACATCAAAATATCTATGGATGGAAAAGGCCGGGCCCTGGACAATCAGAGAATCGAACGGTTCTTCCGGTCTTATAAATGGGAAAAGCTGTACCTGGAAGAATATGAAACAGGGCATCAGCTGCGCAAAATGACCAAAGAATACATCGAATACTACAACACTGAACGACCGCATCAATCATTAAATGACCAAACCCCGGCAGTATATTATTACGGATGCAATTCTAACTGCCAGGCAGTATAGATTTTGGGGACCCTGTTGTCCCCAAACCCCTGTCCTCGCCGGAAGGCAGCCGGTCATATCTGACCGGAAAACAAGAGGATAATGGTCTGAGCAATGTCAAGGGTCTCCGGCTTTGCCTCCGATGAACGAGCTTCGCTCGACCTTGACATTAGACCAGGAATTGGCGCCAATCAAATATCATATAAAGGAAAGGAGAATCTAACTTAGCCAAGTGAAATTATTGTCTTGACAATTGGGGGCACCGTATTTTGCTTGTCTAGGAGCCTGTTGCAAAAGTAGTTTTTCTGAAAAACGATGTCCTTATATAGTATAAATGGCATATTCATAATACTATATATTGTAGTTTTTAAGACTTTTAAAATTGATTTTTGGAGTTTTGCAACAGACTCCTAGGGGTAAAAGGTCATTTGCCATACAGACTACGGCCCCGGTCCCGATATTTATTTTCAGCTGGGCAAGCTCTCCAAATCTCTCAGGATCGCTGAGTGGATCTAATACCTTAAAAGGTTTGACTAATTCCTGCATCTTTAGCAATTTCTTCATAGACCACAGGCTTGGCAGTCCTAGCGGCGACAACCGTCATGAAGTTATAGAAAGACATTTCATCCGCTACTTGAGTCAAGTCTTTAATATCCCTTTGCAGGTAAGTGTTGACATAAGATTTGTAGTAGGTCTCCAGTCGATCTCCCCGGCATATAAAGCAGGCATACTTCATGGAGTTGTCAATAACGGAGTTGTTTTCTTTTTTTGATATTCTGACGGCCTTTATGGGTAAAAATTTCTTAGTTAACAATATTGTAGTTTTTTAGTCTCCTATACAACGTATTGCGAGATATTCCCAGTTCAGCGGCAGCGCCAGTCACATTTCCGCCATGCATCTCCAGGGCCTTTAATATGTTGTCTTTTTCCTGTTCAAGCGCAGCTAATTTGCGTGTCTTACGATTAGATAGCGCCCTGGCGGGATCGGTCCCTGACGATCCTGTTTCCCACCTGTTCCGGGAATGGCCTATAGCTTCATGAACAATTTCTCGCGGGAGGCATTCTATGGTTATAGGCCCACCTTCGGCAACCAAAAGAATTCTTTCCACCACATTTTGAAGCTCACGGGTATTCCCCGGCCAGTCGTAATTTTCCAGACATTTTAAGACTGCAGAATCCACCTGAGGAATACTGGTGCTGAATTTGAAATACATAGCCTTTAAAAAATAATTAAAAAGGAATTTGATATCGTGCTGCCTTTCCCGCAATGGGGGAATGGAAATTTGGATGACATTAAGCCTATAGTATAAATCAGCCCTAAATCTCCCTTGTTCCACTAATTCAAGCAAGTCTTGATTTGTAGCTGCTATAATTCTCACATCTATATTGATTAAAGTATCGCCGCCTACCCTTAAAATGGCCTTCTCTTGAATAGCCCTCAACAGCATAGCCTGCTGCTCCAAAGGCATATCCCCAATCTCATCCAGAAAGAGGGTCCCTTTGTTGGCCAATTCAAATTTGCCTGGCCTGCCCCCGCGTCTGGCGCCCGTAAAGGCACCTTCTACATAACCAAATAATTCGCTGCCAACCAACTCCCGGGGCAGGGCAGCACAATTGATAGCTACAAATGGTCCGTTATTACGGGAACTGCCGTTGTGAATAGCTTGGGCAAATACTTCCTTACCAGTTCCGCTTTCGGCCTGCAATAAAACGGTAGAATTATTGTTACCTGCCAACCTGGCCATTTTAATAGATTTTTTTAATTGTTTATCTTCACCTATTATAGAATCATAGGTGAAAGTTGCCTGCGCCCCGCTAAAACTGTTAACCAGTTGCCGAACCTGGGCCATCGGCCGGAGAATTATGGTAGCCCCGGAGACCTGCCTGTCTGCATTGTAGATCGGTATGCCTGAGGCTGTAGCATGAATTTTGCCATGTAAACCATCTAAGAGAATCTCCCTGTCGTAAAAGGGATCCCCCGTTTGTAAGAGATTTAATGTACTTGGCGCTTTGCCGCTAAACAGATCTATAATATGAACCCCAATCAGTGCTTCTGCTGAATATCCGATTATTTGTTGGGCAGCCGGATTAAACTGAGTAACCTTGCCATCCCGGTCAAGCACTATGACACCGTCCGACATATTCTGGAAGACATTGGTTAATTCATTGTGCAAGTTTAGTAAAGCTTGTTGCTCTTTACGCAGTTCCTTCTCCTGATATAAATGACAGTTTTCCGCTTTATTCAAACCATTAAAAACTGCTACCGCCATCTGATAGCAGGAGTTGTAACCACAGGCAGCACAATTGCGGAAGTCCTTTTCTTCAACTTTGTGCATGTCAAGATAGATTGTTTGCAATTCTGTGTCATTGGGCACTCTGAGATTGATTTGGGAGGACAAATCTTGGTAGTTGCGGTATTCAAAATTGTACTTTTTAATAACCTCCGCCAGAAATTGTTGGCGTTTCTTATTGCCCGCCTCGTCGCTTATCGCCTGTTCGGAGCGCGTAGCTACAGCGTACTCTATTTCCTCAATGGCTTTATTAATACAACCGGCTCCCATATTGCAGCCCTTTTCGCAGCTGAGAATATCTACGAGAAGGGGAAGATGATCCTTGCCCAATGCAATCGCCTTTTCCAGGTTCCCTAAATAGCTGTCAAAGACATTGGGGCCTTCCACTCTGGCTATAGAACTGGCCGGAGTAGCGGGATAGTTATACAAGTACGATTCTTTCAGCCCGCCAGGTGTGGAAAAGTTGGTGGCAATTCCCGCCGGGACAGTATTGTCAAAATGGCCATCCTTCAGCGAAGTTAAAGCGATATTGTTTTTTTGCAATATTTTGCTCAATGATTGGTAAGTAACATTATATTGAATAAGCTGACTTTCCCGGAACTCCCGGCGCTTGGCGAGACAGGGGGAAATAAACACCAGTTCAACATCCGGATGCAGCGAGCGCACATAAACGGCCAGATTGTGCACCGGGCTGCCCACTGGGGCTAAATATTCAAGAAGCTTGGGATTATTAAGCTGAATATATTTAACTACTGCAGGGCAAGGCGTTGCTATTAAGGGAATTTTCGCCTTTTCCTTTTGGAGAGTTTCGTGATAACAAGCTACAGTAATCTCCGCCCCCAAGGAGACATCATAGACCTTTTTGATGCCGAGAAGTTTAAGGGCACTAATCAATTTTTTTAAATTAAAATTGCTGTGTGCTGATGGGGCTACCAGGGCTGCCATATCCTTATGGCCTAAAGCAGCTTCAAATTCCGCTGTATCGTCAATGGCAAAGCGGGCGCTTTTTTCAATTATGCCACCGTGGCTTTTTAAACACGCTTCAATGCAACGTCCGCAGCCTATACATAAGTTGTTATTAAATTTAACGACATCGCCGCTGCCATCACTGCATATTTTCACCGGACATACGGCAATACACTGATGGCAATTGGTACAGTTTTCTTCTCTAATTCCTATTACTTGTATTAAATCTGTCATGTTCTCACAATCCTTATCTGGTTACGATCTGCTTGCCTCTGTCTTCTTATTTATTGACATGTTTTTATAACTGTTTACTACCTTATTATATTATAATAAGCAGCACCTGTTAACTAAGGTAAATAAGTAGCGGTGGAACAGATAGGGTAGTGAGAAAACCACCTGACCGTGATATCCTAAAGAAAATGGATAGCGAAGAGGAGATTCTTACAAAAGATGGGAAGAGACCATGCGCAGGACCAACATTAATTATGTCATGAAGATGACGAAAGCCTATTTGGACGGAGAAATGGATATTATCGCTTATACCTTGGATTTTCCCTATGAGATAGAGCTGCGATATCAAAAAATGCTCAGGGAAGACAGGGATTATGCAGAGTTAATTTTTGAATGCCTGGTTGAAGAGGGAGTAAACAAAGTCGATAACTTGAGTGATGAGCAATTCAAGGTACTAATCCGCAAGCAGTACAAATATGTCAAGGCTGCAGCCAGGGAGGGATTTTACTAAAAAAGTGAAAACCCAGGGTCTCAGTTTTTGAAACACCTGGGTTCAATTTTTGCCTGCGCTATTTATTCCGTCGCTTTTGGTTAATGATCATTGTTTGACCTTTGTTTACCTGTTCCAACAAGAATCCGGGACAAAAGGGAGGGAGGGCTTAATTATTAACAGTTTTCCTGATATTAATTAATTTTGTAAACGCGGTTTGAATTTCTTTTACCGGAAATAGAGTTGTCATAGTGGTGTACAACTCGATAACGTTATTATTAATTGCCTCTTTCAGCTCTTCGGCGCTGATATTGCCTTTGGCAGCTGTACTTACTGCGAAATCCAACTGCTCCAAAAAGTTAATTACGATTCTATTGAAGAAAGGCCTTATCTCCTTAGCGGTTTGCTCTGAAACAGGAGCTTCAATAATTGTTCCGCCATTGTTATAGAAATAGGTCAATAATTGATTTAGATTAGCATTGGCCAGCCTTCGTATTTCCTCGTTGGCATTCAGTTCGCCCAGAGCCAGATTTTTATATGCCTTGTTCATAGCATCCAGGGCAAGATAGGTATCTCCTAAATAGTTTTGCAGACTAAGACCCCAAGAATATACTTCGTCGACACTGCGGGTGAACTTCTCCAGACATAATATTTCATCCTGCTCAAGGTCATTTGTGGCAACAGTTTTTTGGGCTGTGTTTGCTTCTCTGGTGCTGAAGGCTGCAAATCTGCTGTTCATGATTGTCATGTCTTTAGCTTCGTTCATTTTTATCGTCCTTTCATTTATTATATTTAAATCCTTTGTCTTCATGGTTATATTTTAAACCCAATTTGTAGCTCAACCCCCTTAAGGCATAATCCCGAATTGATGACTTTTGCCGCTCTAAATGACTTCACTAATAAAGAACGCTATGTGAATGAATTCACTTTCACTAATATTAAAAGCAAGATGTGTGCCAACATCAAAGCTAGAATACATTTTTCTCTTAACTACAGGAAAAGGCCCTATAAAGGCCTTTTCCTGTAGTTTGTTTTTGGATACCTCAGTTAAATAGCTTAGGTTGTCATTTTAAAGTGTACCAAAACTGTCACACCTAAAACCCGCCTGGTGATATCGTGACACTTTTGGTACACAGGGAACAGGGGAGGCGGTTTGCTGTCCCTTAGGTAAGTGGCAGCTTATTTCACAGCAGCATTTACATCTATAAATGGCACCGTACTGCCGGTAACATTGGGCATTTTGCCATCCCATTTTTCAATGGCTTTTATCTGAGCCTCGATCTTTCGTAATTCCACAAGTTCCTGTGTCACTTCCTGTTTCTGCAGTCTCAGCGACTCAGCCTCAGCCTTAGCTTGTTCAATTTTCTGTTGAGCCTCGATCTCGATTCGCTGTAAATCAAGCCTGGCTTTTAACGCCTGTTGTTCTGCGATCTGCTTTTGCTCAATAGCATTGTTAAACTCCGTACTGAACTTAAATTCCGTAATATTTATTTCATCAAGCTGCATGAAATAAGTCGAGAGTTTAGTGGCCAGGACTTCTTTTACTTTTGCGCTGACTTCTGAACGCTTGGATATTAACTCTTCTGCTGTATACTGAGCAGTTGCCGCTTTCAGGGCCTCACTTACTGCCGGATCAACAATTCTTTCTTTGTAGGAAAGGCCGACATTTTGATACAGTTTATTAACCTCTTCGGGAATTTGATGAAAATTTACTGCCACAGTGGTAGTGACAACCTGCAAATCCTTAGATGCAGCAGTTTGATCTGATTCAGCCTTTTGAACCCGGACATCAATAGGGATAATCTCCTGTATAAACGGAATTTTGAAATGAATACCTTCAGATAGTACAACCGGTTTTACAGCGCCTAACTGTAAAACAACTCCCCGGTGACCTGCTTGGACAATAGTAAAGGCATTGATCGCCACCACTATGACGATTATTAATAAAATAACCGGAAGCGCTAATCGCCCCATTTTCTGTTGTTTAGGTATCAATTTAATCAAGTCTTTTGTTTCCATTGTTAACTCCCTTCTTCCCATAGTTCGGATTCAATATAAAATCACAACACCTCCAGCTTAAAAATATTGGATTCGGAAATCACCTTTCCCTTGCTGTCCCTCAGCTTGACCAGAATATCCAAAGTTCCGGATACATCCTTTAAACTTCCAGGTAAAAAGGCTGTTAGCTCAGTTTGATTATCAAAACTGGCTGGAACTGCTTGGCCATTTACATAAACTTCATATCCCGGCAAGAAATTCTCCCCTTGTATCTCTATAACTGACTCATCAGTAAGCAGGGCATTGCCAATAAGCGTCTGAGCGTCTCCCAAAACATATCTGCTGTTGGATTGCGGCCGGTGATCTGGTTTTAAGCCATAGGCATACTCGTTACCGAAAAGCAGATCATATTGGAGAAGTTGATATTCGCTGATTTCCTTCCCGGAGATCTCCTCTTGCGGTATGTGCTGCTCACTGATTACCACACTTGAGCCATTGTGCATCAGTGTCTGCAGAAAATCGGTCATCAGGCTTCCTCTTTTTTGGACACGCTCCAGGACATATGGACCAAGGAAGTTTGCGGAGAGACGAAGCTCCTCCTTTCTGCAGGAAAAGTTGTCCCAGATGATAAAGGGCACACTATACATATTTAAATAGTCCTGGTAAGAGATTTCATCCTGAAAAAAATTTGCTTCTTTATAGACATTGAAGCTGTTTCCAAGCAGAGGTAAATGATCGCCAAAGAAAATGACAATTGATGGTTCATTTAACTGTTCTAACCCTTCGATTAAGAGTTTAAGAGATTGATCAACATCAGATAAAATTTGAGAATAGTTCTCCAGAATGGCTTTAGACTCTGGCTTCAGGTCTCCGTTTATTTTGATCAGACTGTCCTGGTTTTCTTCTGCGGAGTAAGGCCCGTGAGCCTGCATAGAAACTGCAAAAATAAAGTCCGGCTTGTCTGTTTTCTTAATTTCTTCAAGAATTCTCCCGCTAAGTTCAGTGTCTCGGATATATTGTCCGTAATATTCCGGCTTATCAAAAAATTCTCTGCTGATAAATTTGTCAAAGTCGAGCTTTTGGTAGACATTGTTTCGGTTATAAAACCAATTGTCATAGGTGTGGATTGCTGTTGCCTCATACCCTTGTTTCTTTAAAACAGCAGGTAAGGCTTCCAGAGGTTTATGCACATATTTGACATAAGATACTACACCCTGGGGAAGAAACTGGGTTGAAAATCCGGTTAATACTTCAAATTCGGTGTTAACAGTTCCTCCTCCAAATACCGGTGACAGCAGCAAGCCACTGGTTTGTTCTTTTTGCAGCAAATGAAAATTGGGAAGGGGATCTTTGTTAAAGGAAACTTCCTTCATTAGAGTGGGATCCCAAAAAGCTTCACTCATAACGAAAATAATATTGGGCTGAAAGCCGGCATCGACAGCATAGGCTGCCGGAGTGGTCTTGTTAACAACCAGGTCGATGATTTCCTCTTCATATTCGTCCATTTTATCAACCATGAGATTGTTCGTGTTGAGGAGGAAGCCCAGCAAGAGGCCGTTTTCCTCATAATTGATTTTTTGACTCCAGTTGATCATCTGCAGGGAGAAGGTTTTTTCGAGGGATATCGCTTTTGTATTGAAGGAAAGCAGCACCACCAAGGATAAAATCGGAACCGCAAGTTTTCTCCGCCAAATATAATTCTCTTCAGGAATATATTTTTTTAAGATGAACGGGATTAACAGGACAGCACTGATAATGAAGACCAGTATAATTTGCTTGATGTCATATACTTTTTCAAATATAGCCAGGGCTTCTTTGCCCAAGATGATATCCCAGGGCAGCAGAGGTTCACCCCGGAGAATTAATTTCTGTCTGTTTATTATGCTTACAATGGAGAAAAAAGATATCAATAAAAAGCCGAAAGCAATATAGGCCTTTCTTTGCAGGATGTAAAAAAAGTTAATAATGCCAAAGAGGAGGAGATAAGTGATCAGGAACTGCTTCGGATGATTTACAAGCCAGGAAAATGTACTTAAAAGATCTCCTCTGCTAAAAGTCTCTATGGCAAATAGCATAAACAACGGCAGACAGATTATTAAACTGAGATCAAGCCTTCCGTGGGATAGTATATATTTTTTTAGGTTGAATAATACTCTCTGAAGAAACATTTGACCCCTCTGCAGCGCTTGGCCGATGATCATTGGTCAATTATAAAATCAGGGTGAGAAGCTAACTTTATCAGATAGCCTCCCACCCCAGAGCCTGCTTTTCTTGAAAATAGTTAAACTATTTCAACCGCAACTGAATATATTAAATTTATGTTGTTTTTTGTGGAATATATCTATTTTTGTCCCGAAAGATCTGTTATTCAGATATATGTTTACTATATCTGAATAACAGATCTGCGTCAATATGCTTTTGATTCCTTCTTACTTCGTCAGCCATATTGCTTATTGTTTCAGCTGTCCCAAATAGTCCGATAGAAATTCAAAGGATACCCAGATAGAAGGGGCGCGGCGGAACAAATAGCGTCGTGGGATGAAAATTGACAAACTCAGGGTACCAATGCTAATATGAACCTAACTAATATTAGTTAGGTATCGGAGTGAAGCACTTGAGTGAATCAACCAAAGAAATAATCAAAAAAACGGCTCTTTCATTATTTGCCCAAAAAGGCTATTATGGGACAACCATGAACGAGATAGCAGAACTGGTTGGGATTAAAACACCCTCGCTTTATTTTCATTTTCGCGGCAAAGAGGAGCTTTTCTTTTCTGTGTACGAAGATTTGGCTAACGAGTATGTCAGCTTAATGGACCGCATAATGAATACCACGGAAAGTATGGATATTGAAGACAGGCTTTTTTA
>DDXI01000188.1 GCA_002347475.1 Peptococcaceae bacterium UBA2264 | reverse complement strand
ACAGATTCCAAAGACCTGGCAGATTTTTTTGATCAGTCTCTGGCCCATTATAATGATGCTAAAATTTTGGCTAATTGGGTAATGGGAGATTTTTCCCGTCTTCTCAATGCCCACCAGTGTGCAGTCAGTTCTTCTCCTATCTCTCCGCTGCAGCTGGCTGAATTGTTGCAGCTTATTGACAAGGGCACTATCAGCGGTAAAATTGGCAAGAGCGTTATTGAAGAAATGTATAACAGCGGCAAAGATGCCGGCTCGATAATCAAAGACATGGGATTGGCTCAGATCAGCGATGAGGGAGCCTTGATCGCTGTCATAGATCAGGTCTTGGCAGCCAATCAGCAGTCGGTTGAGGACTATCGGGCCGGTAAAGACCGGGCCTTGGGCTTCCTGGTTGGACAGATTATGAAAGCAACAAAGGGACAAGCTAATCCGGGAAAAGTCAATCAGCTGTTAAAAGAAAAATTAAAATGATCCCTTAGGCAAATTTCCGAGTTAATAAGTGAGCCAAATTTAACAGTTAACACGAGAGTTCCGTAATTGATAAAGTAACAATGACGGAACTCTTATTGATAGCAGTTAAATTTACAGCCTTGGTGTAAGGATGAGGTATACAGTATTATCAGGTATCTTCATTTAAATATCCGGATATATATGTTAAGATTAACGTTAATCTTAAGAATTACCAGGGAAGAAATGAGGGGAGAAATATGAAAAAAACCCTAAAAATTGTTGATACAACACTCAGAGATGGAGAACAAACTGCCGGTGTGGTATTTTCCAATCAGGAAAAATTACGAATTGCCCGGATGCTTGATGAACTGGGGGTTCATCAGATTGAGGCTGGGGTTCCCGTTATGGGTGGGGATGAAGAACGGGCCATCAGAGATATTGTAAAACTGGGCTTAAAAGCCAGTATTATGGGTTGGAACCGTGCTGCTATTCAGGATATAGAAACTTCTTTGGCTTGTGGGGTTGACGCTGTTGCCATATCTATCTCAACCTCGGATATTCACATTGAACACAAACTTCAGACAACACGGGAAGATGTTATAGAGCGCATGGTTAAAGCTACTGAATTTACGAAAAGACACGGAGTCTATATCTCGGTTAATGCAGAAGATGCTTCCCGTTCAGATATGGATTTTTTGATCCTATTTGCCCTGGAAGCCAAAAAAGCCGGGGCAGATCGTTTGCGCTATTGTGATACAGTAGGGATACTTGATCCTTTTACAACATTTGAGCGTATTACAACCTTAATTGAAAAAACCGGTTTGGAAATCGAAATGCATACTCATAATGATTTCGGCATGGCGACAGCAAATGCTCTGGCAGGAGTAAAAGCCGGGGCAAACTATGTTGGTGTAACAGTGAACGGTTTAGGTGAGCGGGCTGGAAATGCAGCCTTGGAAGAGGTGGTAATGGCTCTTAAACATTTGTTTGGAGTTGAGCTGAACTTTGCTACAGAAAGATTTGTGGAGGTTTCCCAATATGTAGCCAGGGCATCTGGCCGGATATTGCCTTCCTGGAAGTCAATCGTGGGCAGTAACATGTTTGCTCATGAATCCGGGATCCATGCTGACGGGGCTTTGAAAAATCCCTTGACCTATGAAGTTTTTAAGCCGGAAGATGTTGGTTCCGAACGGCAGATTGTTATCGGTAAACATTCAGGAACGGCAGCGATCAAATATAAATTTTTGAATGAATATGGCAAATTGATTACAGATAAAGAAGCTGAAGAAATACTCAAGCATGTTCGGGCTCTGGCTGTTGATATGAAACGCAGTCTCTTTGATAAGGAATTGGCATATATCTATGAAGATATGCTGGCTGAACGTACTTGATTTAAGGAGTATATAAAAATTGTAAGTTTAAAAAAGTCAGGCCAGGCAGGCAAGCAAATTGAGCTGATAGGGCAAGTGCTTTTAAAAGGTGGCTTTAGCCGCCTTCTTTGCTGACGGCTTACAGTCTGTTATACTTAAACAAGTAATTTGTATATTGGAGGAGAAAATACTATGTCCGAAAAAATTACGATTCATAATGGCAGTCTGCACGTACCGGACCACCCGGTAATCCCTTTTATTGAAGGTGATGGGACCGGTCCGGATATCTGGCGGGCAACCAGGAAGGTTGTAGATGCGGCAGTTGCCAAAGCTTATGGCCGGCGCCGGGCAATAGAATGGAAGGAAATATTGGCCGGAGAAAAAGCTTTTCAATTAACTAAGGAATGGCTGCCTGCTGATACCCTTACCCAGATTAAAGAACACATCGTTGCCATCAAGGGACCATTGACAACACCGATTGGCGGAGGATTCCGGAGTCTGAATGTTACCTTAAGGCAGGATTTGGATTTGTTTGCCTGTGTGCGTCCTGTTCGTTATTTCAAGGGAGTGGCCAGCCCGGTAAAACATCCTGAAAAAGTTAATGTCGTTATCTTCAGGGAAAACACCGAAGATATCTATACCGGTATCGAGTGGAGCATGGGCTCGGCAGAATGTGCCAAAGTGCGTAATTTTCTCAATAAGGAAATGGGCTGCAACATTGCCGCTGACGCCGGGATCGGGGTTAAACCTATCAGTAAAACGGGCTCCGAGCGGATTGTTCGCAAAGCCATGGAATATGCTATTGAAAATAAGCGCAAGGTAGTAACCCTTGTTCATAAGGGCAATATCATGAAATATACGGAAGGTGCTTTTAAAGACTGGTGTTATGACCTGGTGAAAAGAGAGTTCCGGGATCTCATCGTTACTGAAGATGAGGTAGGCGAAGGAGCTTCCCCTGAAGGTAAAATTCTTATCAATGACCGCATTGCCGATAACATGTTTCAGCAAATACTCACCAGGCCTGATGAATATGAAGTGATTGTGGCTACCAATTTAAATGGTGATTATCTCTCAGATGCTGTTGCTGCTCAGGTTGGCGGTCTGGGCATGGCGCCGGGGGCTAATATTGGAGATTTCTACGGGGTTTTTGAAGCTACTCATGGTACGGCACCCAAGTATGCCGGTTTGGATAAAGTGAATCCTGGTTCTCTCATCCTTTCAGCAGTCATGATGCTGGATTATATCGGCTGGTCTGAGGCTGCCCGCCTGATTGAAATCGCTTTGGAAAAAACAATTGGGGATAAAATTGTAACTTATGATATTGCCAGACAGATGGAGGGAGCAAAAGAGGTCAAGACTTCCGGTTTTGCCGAGGCAATTGCAGCAAATCTTTGATTGCTCATGAAAATTTAACTGCGTATCTGGATTAACNNCACTGAAAAAAATGAAGTAATTCAGTTAATACACAAAACCATAATTTAGGAAAAAATATGCTATAATATAAGATAGAGTGGTTTCTTATGAAAATTTAGGAAAAATAGTATCTATCAATGAATACAGAGGAGAAGAGGTGAAAAACTGGTTTCAATCACAAATTGACAAAATTATTTTTTGAAACCGGGTTTGTTATGAAGCATATTGTTGCGATACTTCTCAGAGGAATTTTTGTGTTGGCTCCTATTGCTCTTACTTTATTTATCATCTTTAAGATTTACGAAATATCAGATGGCTTATTTAGGGGCTTCCTGGAAAACATGGGTGTTTATTTTCCTGGGCTGGGAGTAATTGTGACCTTGGGTATTATTTTTTTGGCCGGCTTGCTTGCCTCCAACTGGATTACCAAAAATCTGATTAAATATTTTGAAAAACTTGTAGCCAAGGTTCCCCTCCTGGGCAGCATATACGGGATCATAAAGGATACCTTGGGTTCTTTTTCAGCTGATAAGAAAGGTTTTTCCCGACTGGTAAGAATCAATATGCCCAATGGCCTAAAATTGTTGGGATTTATTACTAATGATAAAGACAAGGTTCTGATCCCTCCGGGTTATGTTGCTGTTTATTTAATGCAGTCCATGCAATGGGCCGGAAATCTGATCCTTGTCCCGGAAAGCATGACTGAAACGATCGATATTTCCGCGGAAGAAGCCCTCAAGTTTATTGCCTCGGCTGGTTTGCTTAAATCTAAAGCAGGATAATATTGATGAACCAATAACTATTTCGGAAGATACCGGCTCGCGTTCAGAATTGCTGCCGAGGCAAACACTTTTATTTATTGCTGTGTTCTAACAACCGTGGGGATCTGAATTAAAAAAGAGCCGTCTTCTTCAGACGGCTAAAAGTGGAGAGAACATTACGAGAATATAAGATTCCCGAGATTAACAGCTGTTATATGGCTCCAGCTGTTAATCAAGCGAGAAAATTCGATAGCAATTATAGGGAAAAGTTGGGATGAGATACTAAGTATTTTAATTATTATACCAGGAGTTCAAATTACATATTTCTAAATAAAATTAATGAACATTATTCGATATAATAAATTGTTAAATTTCCATCGCAAAGGACACTATTTGTCGGAATGAAGGCCGGTAAAAACAATTTTCTTATATTAGCGAGCTGCTAAAGGGTGAGATTCCAAAAAGAATTGTGTAGATTTTTCAAAACATACCGATTATTATATTTAATATACCATTCGTTTAAAATAAAGTCAATACACTAAAATCCGTCTTTATTAAGAAAAGTTTTTAGGTGATTATGAATAGGCAAGCAATATTTTTCCCAAGGCAATCAAATCACGGGGAAGTCTGGCTTGAAGTTTAAGTTGCCGCCCGGTTAAGGGATGTTTCAGTTCATACCTGCAGGAATGCAGGGCCTGACGATTGATCAGGGAAGTATCCCCACCGTAAAGGTCATCACCCAGGAGAGGATGACCGAAATTCTGACAATGCACCCGTATTTGATGAGTGCGGCCACTGGATAGGACAAACTCTACAAGGGCAGCCTGGTGATATTGACGCAGGACACGAAAACGGGTCAGTGCCGGAAGACCGTCTGCCTGAACCTGCCGTTTGATAAAACTGCCGGGAGCAAGGCCAATGGCTCCGTTTAATTCTCCGCTTGTTTCGGTCATAAGGCCGCTGCTGAAACCTAAATAGTATTTTTTTATTAGACCTTTTTCCAGCTGCCGGGCCAGCTGTTGGTGGCAGTATTTATTTTTGGCTATTATTATCACGCCGGAAGTGTTGCGGTCTATTCGGTGAATGGGACGGAAAATATGAGCTTCACCTCGAGTCTGCCAATAGTGGGCTACAGCATTACCCAAAGTTTTTTCAGGGTAACTGGGGTTGGGATGAACAACCTGTCCTGCCGGTTTATTCACAGCCAATAAATAATTATCTTCGTAAATAACCTCAAGAGGCAGGGCATGTGCTTCTAAATTTGTAAGCTCTGGCGGATGAAGATTGATACTCAGAATATCTCCGCTTTGGCCCCTGGAAGTCAGGTAGGTAAATTGACCATTGACCCAGACCTTTTCACCTTGCTTAAGAGATTGCAATAGTTTATTGGAAAAATGGAATTTGCGCTTAAGGATATCCAGATATTTTTTATTGTTATCCTCCGCCTGCAGAGTGTATTTCCAAAGATTATCGTCAGTCATTGTTGTGCTCCTCAAATCAAATAAATTTGCTTTTTGCAGGATAATTTAATGTTAATAATTAATATTATACTGGTTAAATTCGGCTATCTGCTCTATATCAGGCTAAGATAGCAGGAATAATTACAGTTTTATCTTTCAGAGAAGGGTGTGTTTGCTTACGAAGGATTTGCGGATAGATGAATTAGCAGCCAATATAATCAATTATTCATTGGCTCTTCAAAAGGGAGAGAAAGTCCTGATAGAAGTTATAGGACTGGAGATACCCTTGGCTCAGGCCTTGGTGAAACAGGCTTATATTGCCGGAGGGGTACCTTTTTTGAATATTATCAATCATACCTTAATGCGGGAACTATTAAAAGGACTGACGGTGGAGCAGGCAGATGCCATGGCCCGCTGGGATCGGGCTCGCATGAGTGAAATGCAGGCTTACATAGGAATAAGATCCGGCGAAAATATTAATGAATGGTCGGACCTTCCCAGTAAAAAATTGACCATATACATGTCTCACTATTCTAAACCAGTACATTCAGAACTGCGGGTTCCCCATACCCGCTGGTGTGTTTTGCGCTATCCAAATGCTTCTATGGCTCAGCTTTCCGGCATGAGTATTGAAGGTTTCGAGGATTTTTACTTTCAAGTATGCAATCTCGATTATGCCAAGATGTCTGAAGCGATGGATCCGCTGGTCCGTTTGATGGAACAAACCAGTCAGGTTCATATTCTGGGACCGGGTACCGATCTAAAGTTTTCTATCCAAGGGATGCCGGTTGTCAAATGTGCCGGCCATTTAAATATTCCTGATGGTGAAATATTTACTGCTCCTGTCAGAGAATCTGTCAACGGCAGGATAAGTTATAACACACCTGCTGTCTATCAGGGGTATACTTTCGAGTCAATTGTTCTGGAATTCGAAAAGGGCAAGATTACCCGGGCTTTGGCTAATAATACGGAACGGATAAACGATATTTTTAACGTGGATGCAGGGGCTCGTTATATCGGAGAATTTGCTCTCGGTCTTAATCCCTACATACTGAAACCAATGAAAGATACACTTTTTGATGAAAAAATTAACGGCAGTTTTCATTTTACTCCCGGATCTTCTTATGATGAATGCAATAATGGCAATAAATCAGCGATTCATTGGGATTTGGTAAGCATTCAGCGTCCGGAATATGGCGGCGGAGAGATTTTTTTTGATAGTATACTTATTCGTAAGGATGGACGATTCGTTTTGGCAGAGTTACAGGGCTTAAATCCTGAATACTTAATCTGATGTATTCTGACTCGTTTCTTTTTTGAAAAAGGTTCGACTCGATTTAGTTATTAAAGGAGATAATAGGAGGATGATGGAAAATAAACGTATGCGGTTAATTTATAATCCTTATGCTGGCCGCCGTAAGTTTGTAACCCAGTTGGATACAGCTATCAGGATTTTTCAGGAAAGCGGCCATGAGGTCAGCATACATCGGGCCAGTTCTCCGGGGGATATAGAACGAGTGGCTGAACAGTGCGGAAATGTTGAGTGTCTGGTTATTGCCGGAGGAGACGGCAGTATTCATCAGGCTGTGAACGGTTTGATGAAAATACCTATGCAAAAACGTCCTGTCCTGGGAATTTTGCCGGTGGGGACAGCTAATGATCTGGCCTTTGCTCTGCGTCTGCCCCAGCGTTTGGTTCAGGCTTGCGAAGTTATTGCCAGTGGCCGAATATTTGGTATGGATGTGGGGATGGTTAATCAGCGTTACTTTGTCAATGTTGCTTCCGCTGGCCTCTTAACAGATGTTTCCACAAAAGTGGATCAGCGGATTAAAAATACCTTGGGTCAATTAGCTTATTATCTTAAAGGATTAGAAACTTTACCAACCTATCGTCCGTTTAGGGTGAAATTTGAACATGAAGGGGTTATTTTTGACGAGGATATATTGTTGCTGCTGATTATTAACGGCCTTTCAGTGGGCGGTCTGAGAAATATTGTGCCCAGGGCTTCCTTAACTGATGGTAAATTAGATGTCTTGATCATCAGGCAAACAGGGTGGCCTGATACTTTGCGGATTCTGCTTAACGTCTTGCGCGGTGAGCAGGTAGACCATGCCAGGATTGAACAATTTCAGACTAAGGAACTTCTTATTCATACTGATAATATAACTTGTTGTGATCTTGATGGCGAAATAGGCCCTGAGAGTCCCTGGCATATTCGAATAGATTCCCAGATAAAAGTGTTTTGTTAATAAAGATCAGATTAACAATCAGATCTCGAATCAGAAAGAAAGTAGAAAGCACATTTAGAGTATCAGAAGCAGATAGAGATAGAGATAGAGATGGAGACAGAGAGAAATAGCTGATGTATGGAGATAGTTTATGTTAGGTACCGCCTTTCAAAGAGAAGTTTTGACTAAACTGAGCCTGGTTGGACAAATTTATCTGGTTGGAGGAGCAGTCAGAGATGCTTTACTCAAAGTGGATTGCCGGGATATGGATGCGGTTACGGACTTATACCTGGAACAAATAGAAGCAGCTTTAGCTGCTTTTGGGTACCACCCTCACCGAATAGGCACAAAATTTCCCACGATAACTGTTTTTCATAATAAGGAACGTTTAGATATAACATCATTTTCCGGAAATCTGCGGGAAGATGCTTTAAGAAGAGATTTTACAATCAACGCAATTTATTATAATGTCCGAACTGAAGAGGTGGAGGACCCTCTGGCAGGTATCCAGGACTTGGCTTCAGGGCTGATAAGAGCTTGCGGAGAGGCCCGGGAGCGTTTTCGGGAAGATCCAGTCCGTGTCTTGCGTATGGTCAGACTGGCAACAAAACTCAGGTTTCGGATTGAGTTTCTGACCTGGCAAGAGGCAGTTGCCGCCTTGCCTGCTGTTGCTCAGACTGCTTCGGAACGCATTACTGATGAATTTGCTAAAATACTGCTAGCCGACGATGTAACCGGCGGAATTAATCTGCTGGATGAGCTGGGCTTTTTTCAGCTTTTTTTGCCGGAACTGGCCCGACTGAAAGGATTGGACCAGAATCATTACCATACCAAGGATGTCTGGGACCATACTCTGCAAGTTGTCAGTGACACCCCTCCCCGTTTACTGATCCGTCTGGCAGCCCTGTTCCACGATCTGGGCAAATGGGAGACAGCAAGTCGGGAATGCTATGCCAGGGGGTGGCTAAAATCCAGCAACAAGAGTTTCAGATTGGGTGAATTCGTCATAATGGGGAAGAACCTGGCTCGCTTCGATAATCAGTATATTGAAGTAAAGGGGGCCCGTTTGGATAATAAACCCTGGGTTATTCAGGCAAAACGAGTCCAAACAGCTGTGCCGGGTTTAAAGGAATTTGAATGGATTACAGCTGGTAAACGTCATTTTTTAGGACATGAACGCGAAAGCGGCCGTTTGCTCAGAAAAATTTTGCCCAGGTTCCGCTGGTCCATGTTTTTGCATACTCCCCGCAGAAATGCAGAAACAGAGCTGATATTTTTGCTCGAACACCATATGAGTGCCACTATAACATTTGCGAATGAATTAAAAGGAGATGATCTGCCCGTATCCTTTCAACGCAGGGTTCGTAAATTTGTTTGGGAGTTGGGCTGGAATGGGCGGGACTTTTTCCCCGAAAGGATAGAAGAACTGCTGATTTTATGGCAAGCGGACTTTTTGGGCGGTAAAGTAAGAGAACCTGAGGATCAGGCCAGATTTGAACTGGTCAGTTCAGAAATAAGCAAAACCTGTACACAAATAGTCCGACACCTGGAACAATTGGCTTGGAACAATCTTTATTCATTCGCTGAGCAGCAAGGTCTTAACGGCCGGGAACTGGGTCTGTTTAAAGAAAGTTTACGGCGAGAGCTGATTTTAGATGGCCGGAATTTTGATTTGGACCAGAAATATCTGGCATCCCGATACAAAATCTTTGCTCGCCCCGCCGAAAAAAATGATCCCCGGAACTGATGCAAGGATATGGAATACTCGGTCCTCTATATCTTAATGTCATAACAGGCAGGTTTGGAGAACAGAAATAATCCAGCTATCTCAGGAAAAATGGAGCAGCAGATGAATAACATTATTCTGGACAGGGAAAGATTGGAATGGAAAGAAAAAATTCGGCNNAGGGTTTAAGTACCCCTTTTGAACCGGAGGACAGCCGCCTGCGTACTGACCCGCAAGCTGTTTGGCAGGAATGCCAGACTGTCATAGTGTTAGCCTATCCGCTTCCCCTGAGCAGGCCACCGCAAAAGAAACAGGGGATTTTAGCTCGCTCTGCTGTGGGCGAGGATTATCATCTGCTGGTTAGCCGAAAGCTGGAATTATTAGGCCGCAAAATGATGGCCAAGGGCTGGTTAACTTTTCCTCCTAAAATCCAGGTTGATAACGGACCGTTGAATGAACGGGCTTTGGCTAAGGAGGCCGGGATAGGTTGGCTGGGGCGTAATAAACAGCTTATTGTGCCTGCTTACGGCTCGTTTGTGGCCTTGGGATTGATGTTATTGGATCAAAGTTTGCCTCCTGACCAAAGCCTGCCTGGTCAATGCGGAGAATGTCGTAACTGTATCCGGGCTTGTCCGGTACAGATTTTAGGTGAAAAGCCTTTTGCGGCTCAAGACTGTCTCTCTTACCTGACTCAAAGTAAACAATTATTAAGTACGGAACAGAGCGCTGGATTGGGAGGTCGCCTTTTCGGCTGTGATACATGTCAGGAAGTATGCCCTCATAATGAGGACCGCATAAGAAAAGAGAACGAAAATTTATTGCCGATAACGGAAAAATTCTCGTTCTCTGAAACTGGTCTTTTCATTAATAACTTGCAGCGGGGGAGAGATTTNNGCCGGAGACAGCAGATTAGATAAGTGGCTTAGTGAACGCGGGGACACGAATAAGCTGCCTCCGTTACTGCTTCCCTATGTGATGAAGCACCAGCCCAGACTGTAAATCATTATCCGCTCACAGTCCTGCCTGGCAGCAGTGCTTAATTATAAGCGCCGCTGGACAAAGTGGGAAATGCGTTCCAGGGCTGCTGTGATTTGGTCGGTTGAATAAGCATAGGAACAGCGTATGTGCCCTTCGCCGGACGGACCAAAAACCGAGCCAGGCACAACAGCCACTCTTTCTTCCCGCAGCAGTTCTTCACTGAAAATTTCGGAAGATAATTTCGTAGCCTTAATATTCGGGAAGACATAGAAGGCTCCCAGAGGTTCAAAACAGGAGAGTCCCATTTCCCGAAAGCCTTTTACCATAAGCCGGCGGCGCTGATTATAAATATTAACCATTTCCCTTTTAGCTTGTTCGGCAGAAGCCAAGGCATCTATAGCGGCATGTTGAGCGGTAATGGGGGCACAGAGGATAGTATACTGATGGATTTTGGTCATCCCGTAGATAAAATCCTTGTGTCCGGCAATATAGCCTACGCGCCAACCGGTCATGGCGTAAGCTTTGGAAAAACCGCTGAGGTGCAGGGTACGGTTGCGCATTCCAGGTAAACTGGCGAAAGCAGTATGAACTCCCTTATAGGTTAAATCAGCATATATTTCATCTGAGAGAACAAGGAGATCGTGTTCCTCGACAAATTTAGCTATAGGAAGCAGATCCTCCCGGGTCATAATGGCTCCGGTTGGATTATTCGGGTAGGACAAGACTAACAGTTTAGCCCGCGGCGTATAGACTTTCTCTAAATACTTGACTCGTAAACGGAAATCTTCTTCAGCTCGGGTGGGCACATAACGAACCCTGGCCCCGGCCAGAGCAGCGCAAGGTCCGTAAGCCACATAAGAAGGATCAGGAATAAGAGCGACATCCTCAGGACCGAGGAGGGCCCGCATAACCAGATCCACAGCTTCACTGGCGCCAACGGTTATGAGAATCTCGCCCTCAGGGTCATATTCCAGCCCATAAGCATTATTCATATAACGAGACAATTCCTGGCGCAGCTTAAGAAGGCCGGCATTACTTGTGTACATTGTCTGGCCCTGTTCCAGGGAGTAAATGCCGCTTTCCCGGACAGTCCAGGGAGTTACAAAATCTGGTTCCCCTACGCCCAGGGAGATGACATCTTTCATAGTTGAAACCAAATCAAAGAATTTGCGGATACCCGAAGGGGGCATCTCCCTGACAAAGGGAGTGAGATATCTGTTCATGGCGAGACCACCAGACGTTCAGGTGTTTCTTCTTGCCCCATCAACGCTACCCCATCCTGTTTATAGCGGCGGAGGACAAAATGGGTGGCAGTGCTTTGGATATGTTCCAGAGTTGCCAGTTTTTCGGCTACAAAAAGGGCTACTTCCTGCATGCTTTGCCCCTCGATTATCAGGGCCAGATCATAGCCGCCGGACATGAGATAAACAGTTTTGATTTGGGGGTATTTTATCAGGCGCTTGGCAATTTTATCAAAGCCAAAACTTCGTTGGGGAAGCACTTTGACTTCTATAAGAGCGGCGACCTGAGGTTCGCCTGTTTTTTCCCAGTTGATATGAGGATGATATTGAACGATTACTTTATCATCTTCCCATTGTTTAATGCGCTTTATGATATGTTCAGGAGATAATCCTGTTCGGACAGATAATTCTTCGGGCGACAGTCGGCAATCTTGCGAAATTAGGTCAAGAAGCTGACGGTCTTCAGCGGATAACATTTAAGTTATTCCTCCTTCCAATGGCAATATAATAATCATAACATATATGACGGCAGAACAACAAGGAGGAGTATCCACTAATGCTTAATGTATAATGCACAATACCAAATCTGGCATTGTGCATTACTAAAACAGGGTTTTATTCGGGCTTATTTATTAGGAGCAGGTATTGCCTGCACCCGATTTTGTGGCATTTAAGAGTCCGCCGGCAAGCAGGATATCGGCCTGACGCCTGGTCAGGTCATGGCGCACCAGAACCGGTTTAGCCTCGGTACCAGCCAAGAGGGGGAATGGTTCCAATGAACGGATGGCCTGGTGCAGGGAATTCAATTGAATAATGGTATTATTTTGCACATAAGTAATATCTTCCTCATTAAAAAATGTCAGAGGTAAAATACCAAAGTTAATCAGATTAGCTCTATGGATACGGGCAAAACTTTTAGCCAGAACGGCGCGTATCCCTAAATACATGGGGGCTAAAGCGGCATGTTCCCGGCTGGATCCCTGGCCGTAGTTATGTCCGGCCAAGATAATGCCTTGACTCGCCTTTTTGGCCTTGGCCGCAAAGTTTTGGTCGATTTTATGAAAGACATATTCGGCAATCGCCGGAATATTGGAGCGAAGGGGCAGGATTTTGGCGCCGGCAGGCATAATATCGTCAGTTGTGATGTTGTCTCCCAATTTCAGAAGTACTTTTAACTGCATGTTGTCAGCCAAGGGGGGTGCTATGGGCAACGGTTGAATATTAGGACCGCGCCTGATAGCAGTTTGAGGATCTCCCGGGGGTAGGATCATGGAGTCGTCAATGCGAAACTGGCTGGGAATCTCAATAAGCGCAGGTTTGCCTAAAGTGCGCGGATCGGTCAGATAGCCGGTTAAAGCGCTGGCGGCAGCAGTTTCGGGGCTGGCCAAAAATACCTGGGCATCGGCTGTCCCGCTGCGTCCCTCAAAATTACGGTTAAAGGTACGGACTGAGACCGCTCCTGAAGATGGTGACTGCCCCATTCCTATGCAAGGTCCGCAGGCTGATTCCAGGAGCCTGGCTCCGGCATCTAAAATGTCAGTCAAGGCGCCGTTAGAAGAAAGCATAGTCAAAACCTGTCGCGAGCCCGGAGAAATGACCAGGCTGACTTCAGGATGAACTTGACGTCCTTTGAGAATGGCGGCAACTTTCATTAAATCGCTGTAGGATGAGTTAGTGCAGCTGCCAATTGCTACCTGCTGAACCTTGGTTGAGGATAATTTCTGAACCTCTGTTACCCTGTCAGGGCTGTGCGGCTGAGCCACCAGGGGAACGAGCTCTGAAAGGTTAATCGTGATTTCCTCGTCATAGACAGCATCAGGATCAGCAGCTAAGGGAATCCAATCCTGGGCTCGTCCCTGAGCCTTTAAAAAGGCCAGGGTTTGTTGATCACTGGGAAAAATAGAAGTTGTAGCCCCTAATTCCGCTCCCATATTGGTGATCGTGGCCCGTTCCGGGACAGAAAGGGTTTCCAGACCGGGTCCTCCGTATTCGACTATCTTACCGACTCCGCCCTTCACAGAAAGCCGGCGAAGCACTTCCAGGATTATATCTTTAGCTGAGACCCAATCCGGCAGTTTTCCGTTTAACCAGATCCGTAAGATACGGGGATTGGGCAAATAAAACGCTCCGCCGCCCATAGCCACTGCTACATCCAAGCCGCCGGCGCCTATAGCCAGCATGCCAATGCCGCCCCCTGTGGGTGTATGACTATCAGAACCAAGCAATGTTTTGCCGGGCTTGCCGAAACGTTCCAGATGGACCTGGTGGCAAATCCCNNCAGGAAAGCATGGTCATCGGCATTTTCAAAACCTGTTTGGAGAGTGTTATGATCTATATAACTGACTGAACATTCGGTTTTTACTCGGGGTAAATCCATTGCTTCAAACTGCAGATAAGCCATTGTTCCGGTAGCATCCTGAGTCAAGGTTTGATCGATCCGAATACCAATTTCCTCCCCGGAGTTTAAATCTCCGCAGAGAAGATGTGAATTAAGAATTTTTTGGGTTAAGCTTTGTCCCATTACAGCTCCTCCTAATCTCCATAACATGTTTTTTACTCTATCAGAAAAAAAAAAGAACATCCAGTAGTTTGCCAAAATAATTCGGGATTTTTTTAAAAAATCCGCCTTCATCCCTTCACTAATAAGGAGATGTTTTGGAAAATAGAGAAAATTAATAGGAACAATATTATTTTCGGGTTATAATATAATAGAATGAAATTTTGCGGTTTCAGGCTGAGAGGGGAATTTTGTTGAAAACAAAATTGAATATCGTACTGGTCGAGCCGGAAATACCGCCTAATACCGGAAATGTCGCCCGACTTTGTGCGGCAACAGGTGCTGCGCTGCATTTGGTAGAGCCATTGGGTTTTAAAATTGATGATCGACAGCTGAAAAGGGCCGGTTTGGATTACTGGCATTTACTGGATGTGCATACATATCCGGATTTTTCTGAATTCGAGCAGCAAAATCCCGAGGGTATCCGCTATTTGTTAACAACCAAGGGAGGAAGACCTCATTCTGATATAGAATACAGCCCTGGAGGCTATTTGATTTTTGGCAAGGAAACCGAGGGGTTAGCTCCAGAAATATTGGAACGTTATCCTGAGACAAAATTGCGTTTGCCGATGCGTCCTCAAGCCCGTTCCCTGAATCTTTCCAATACAGTGGCAGTTGTGGTTTATGAGGTCTTGCGGCAGTGGGGTTATTCCGGTCTGATTTAGGAGGTGGGCGAGTGATACCACAAGTTGAAGTTGGCCTGATCTGTGGTTCTGGCACAAATACTCTGCTCAGTAAAAATTCGGAGGCGGAACAATGATAACGAATTATTTTCTGATTTTTGCGATAGCCTTAGTGGTTGCCATAATAGCCACACCTCTTTCGATCACCTTGGCTAAACGCTGGGGCGCGATCGATTATCCGGGAGGGCGCAGAATTCACTTGCAGCCGATACCTCGCTTGGGAGGACTGGCTATTTATACAGCCTTCTGGTTGGCTGTAATATTGATTCAGGGATGGGACAGGCAGTATTGGGGCTTGTTTTTAGGCAGCAGCTTAATATTTCTGGTAGGTATCTGGGACGATATCAGAGGAATGCGACCGTTGCTGAAGTTACTCTGGCAATCGTTAGCGGCTGTAATTTTATTATTTTTTGACTTTGGTATTTCCTTTGGTTCCCTGCCATTATTTGCTGAAATCAGCACTTTGGGAATTTACGGAGTTTATGTGGGGGCTTTTTTAACGGTATTCTGGGTGGTAGGACTGGTTAATACAGTGAATATTTCTGATGGTTTGGACGGCTTAGCTGCCGGAATTTGTTTTGGAGCAGCCTTGCTTTTATTTTGGTCTGCTTATCGGACAGGTCAGGTTTCCTCAGCAGCGCTGACTTTGGCTTTAGCTGGTGCAACCTTGGGTTTTTTGTTTTTTAATTTTCATCCGGCCAAGGTCTTTATGGGTGATTCAGGCAGTATGTTCCTGGGTTACGTGATCGGTGGGATTTCGATCATGGGTTTGCTTAAAACAGCTACTGTTTTGGGTTTGGTTTTTCCTTTGCTGGTGTTGGGCATGCCTTTAACAGATATGGTTTTTGCTATAATCCGTCGTAAGTGGAAGGGCCACTCTATTGCCAAAGCAGACCGGGGACACTTGCATCATCGCCTCCTGGATGCCGGGTTATCTCAACGGCGAGCTGTATTCTTATTATATGCAATGAGTGCCTGCTTTGGCTTAGCAGCTGTCTTATTGGCCCAGGATCATTGGTTGGAGGGTGTACTTTTATTGCTGGCTGAACTGCTCCTGTTGCTTTATATCTTCCTGCGCCGCTTGCTTTGGTATAATTTCTTCGGCCGTCATTTAAGTATGACAGGCAAACGGGACAAGTGAGAGGCTTGGCCTGCAGCTTTATTTTTCTGAGGGATATTACTCAATTATTTAGGGCTGTTACTAATTATAAGGAGAAACACGAATGTTTGTTCACCTTCATGTACATACCGAATACAGCCTGCTTGACGGTGCTGCCCGGATTGAAAAAATAGTCCAAAAGGCACAGGAATTAGGCATGCCGGCTTTAGCGATAACAGATCACGGTGTTATGTATGGAGTGGTGGATTTTTATAAGGCATGTAAAAAAGCAGGCCTAAAACCTATTATAGGGTGTGAGGTTTACGTAGCTCCTCTTAATCGTCAGGACAGAACAGCCGGTCGGAATGATTTCAACCGGCACCTTGTTCTTTTAGCCCGTAATGAGGAAGGTTATCGTAACCTGGTGCAACTGGTTTCCCTGGCTTTTACAGAAGGATTTTATTATAAACCGCGAGTAGATAAAGAAATTTTGCGCTCCTTTTCCGGTGGACTGATTGCCCTAAGTGCTTGTCTTGCTGGAGAAATCTCTGATCATCTGCTCAACGATCAGTTGGAATTAGCCTGCCGGGCTGCCCGGGAATATGAAGAAATCTTTGGCCAAGGCAATTTTTATCTGGAAATGCAGGATCATGGGCTTAACGAACAACGCAAGGTAAACTCCGGTTTATGGCAGGTTCATAAAATTACGGGTATCCCAGTGGTGGCTACTAATGATATTCATTATGTCAATCAGGAAGATGCCTTTGTTCAGGATGCTCTGCTCAGTATTCAAACCGGAAAAACTTTGGCTGATACTTCCCGCATGAGTTTTGCCAGCCAGGAATTTTTTTTGAAATCCGAGCAGGAAATGGATTTGCTCTTTGCTGAGCATCCGGAGATTCTGGAAAACAGCCTCAGGATTGCCGAACGCTGTGAACTGGAGTTTCAATTTGGAGAAAACCATTTGCCGGTATTTGAGGTTCCTGCCGGTTTTACCCTGGATGAGTATCTCTATAAGCAATGTCAGGAAGCCTTTCCTGAATACTATCCAGAGGCTACAGCACTGGAACGGGACCGTTTGGAGTATGAATTCCAATTGATAGCTAAAACCGGGTTTTCGGGCTATTTTCTTATTGTTGCGGATTTTTGCAAATATGCCCGTGAACACGGGATTGCAGTTGGCCCAGGCCGGGGTTCGGCAGCAGCAAGCATGATAGCCTATTTGTTGGGGATTACTTCTGTGGAACCTTTAAGACATGACCTTTTGTTTGAAAGATTTCTCAATCCTGAACGTGTTACTATGCCGGATATCGATATTGATTTTGATCCGGAAGGTCGCGAACGTGTGATCCAGTATGTCACAGATAAATAT